>JANRMD010000293.1:0-5779 GCA_033761895.1 Pirellulaceae bacterium
TCAGGCCTGAGGCAAATGGACTTCATGTGGTCGGACCAAGTCTCCATCCCCCAAGACATGGAGGAGTTTGTCGTCGAAAAAGTGGTCCGGTTGCCCACGTCTTCTCTTTGCTTTTTACCTAGCCGCACGCTCGACTTGAAACCACCAACCGATTCGGGGCTCCATCCGTTTCGTTGCGGATTTCTCGGCAAGCCCGAGCAAATCTCTGAACCGCTACTGGCAGCGATGCAATCGATTCTGGTTAGTATTTCTGACGCAGAGCTGGTATTCAGCGGACTTGAGTATCGCGATAAAGCGTTTCAACACGAGCTTCGGGAAAAGTTCAGTCGTACACCTGATGTTACCGATCGTATTCGGTTCGAGTGCTTTGAATCTGACGAAGCCGAACTGAACTCGTACCAGCAACTCGATGTGACGTTGGACCCATTTCTTGTAAGTTCGCCGCAAAGATCATTCGAATCTCTGTGGATGGGAGTACCTGTTGTTACCCTCTTGGACAAGAGAATGTCCGCTCGAGGTACGGCAAGTATCTTGCAGGCGCTCGGTTCTCAACACTGGATTGCAAACAGTCCAAGCGAATACGTAAATCTAGTTAAGCAGTTGGCTGAATCACGCGACCAATGGCGTTCACGACGGCCACAGTTGCGTGCTGCTCTACTAGCTTCACCTATGTGTGACGCGGCAGCAATCGCCCAGAGTATCCAAGACGCCATCAAGCAATCCATTCGACAATCACCGTTTGCCGCGACACCAACCTAAGATGAATACACCGAATTTTCACGCTTTGCTCTCCGCCATCAACGTGCCTCGCTTAAAAGCGTATCTGTCCAATCGTGGATGGAACGAAAACACGGCTGATGGCCGACTGGATTTCACTAAGGAAAGTGCGGAAGGAGAAACGCAACGAGTCTTTGTACCCGCAGACGGCGCGCATCCGCGTTTTCGAAGTTTGCTTCAAAATCTTATGTTCTCCTTATCCGTGATCGAGAACCGCGAACCCGCAGACATCGCTTACGAGATCTCGAAAATTGAAGTCCCGAAAGTGGTTGTGCCTGCGACCTCTGAACACCAATTGCATGATATCGCTTCTCACATTCGAGGAATGGCACAAGAGTGCGTTGAATCGGAGCAAGCCAAAGGAAAGTTGCTTGAACTCGCAAGGTTTCTGCTAGCCTATCAATCGCTGTCCATCGCTGTGACACCCAAGTTAGCCGACGAACTTTGGGAGGTTGCTCGCTCCGACAGATCCTATTTTCCGACAGCGACTTCAGATTGGCTTAGGGCAAATGCCAAGACATCCAAGTAACCCAACTTCGATACGGAGCAAGCGATACATGGTTGGCTAGAGTTGCTAGTTCTTCAGCCCGCAACGAACCAGTCCTAGCAGCTAGCCGTGGCCTAAGTAGTATGCCTGTCGCCGAGCGTAGTTAAGGATAGTGATTCGAACGGGCTGCTGCCGTTCACCATTTTCAATTCTGAGCATGAAAACTGGTTACGTGGGTGACTTGAAGGCCATGCGGCGGCTATAATCTTCGCCCAAGTAGCGCTTAGGAACTGCTTCCAATTCGCCGTGGTTAAATGTTTGATTTTGCAATCAGGAATCTTTATCTTGGTTCAGTACTGTCATAAGCTCACTACATCGCTGGGATTCGCACGATTCATCGTCTTTCTGATCGTTCTTTCAGGGCTATTGGCGGGGGCTGAAACGTACCCTGCATTTAGTGAAGGAACAGTTTTGGGCAACTTCGTCCAAGTTTTGCAGAACCTCATTCTGTTCGTGTTCTTTATCGAGATTGTCCTGAAGATAATCGCATGTGGTGACAAACCATGGACCTTCTTCTTGCAACCATGGAATGTTTTTGATTGTGTGATATTGTCCGTCTGCCTGCTGCCTCTCAATATGCATTCGGCCTCAGTCGTGCGCATGGCGAGAATCCTGCGTGCACTACGAATGATCACGGTTCTTCCAAAGCTCAGGTTGTTGGTCAACGCGCTGCTTAGGTCCATTCCGTCCCTGGGCTACATCGGCGTGCTTTTGGGACTTCACTTCTATATCTATTCAGTGGTTGGGACGGTCACGTTCGGTGCGAACGATCCGATTCGATTCGGCAGTTTGCATGCGACAGCATCAACGCTGTTTCAAGTTTTGACACTCGAAGGTTGGAATGACGTTCGAGACACGCAAGTCCTTGGTTCTGACGTTGCCTACGACGATGCCTGGAAAGAGCTTTCGAAAGAGTCGCGTGTGTCGCGCCCTCGCCCGCTTCTGTCGACCATCTATTTCATTTCGTTTATTCTGCTTGGCACAATGATCATGTTGAACCTCTTTACGGGGGTTATTATTACCAGCATGGAGGAAGCACAAGATGAGGTGAAATCCCGTGGTACACAGTCCCAGCTAAAGGAACGAGGCTTCCTAACACTGCACGATGAACTCAATCAAGTCAGTTCGCAATTGCAACTGATCATGGAGCAGATGAGCGCTTTGCAAGAGCGTGCGGCGCAACTTCAGTCCGCGAAAACTCCGCCGTCACGCCAGACCTCCAACGCGTCGTCGAGCGGCGAGTTCTATTGATTTATGCCCGCCATCTATTTCTTTTTGGATTTGGGTTGAGCGGATGTGGGCGGCGTCGTCTTTTGGGGCTTCCCTTTTCCGGAAGTCCCTTTGGCTGATGTATCTTTTTCAGACTTCTCTTTTTCGTTCTGGTCTTGCTCTGACTCCTCTTTTTCAGTCTTCTTCGAATCCAATTCCTGCATCCTTCCGACGGTAACGACAACCGGCGTATTGGTCTGTTTTTTGAAGGCATTCCGGAAGAGGACCTTCTTGGGGATATTCTTGGTGCCTTCCTTGAAGTTGACCGCAACTTTCGTTTTGGAGAACGCGATAAACTCACCGACGATCAGCATGTTGGTGCGCGAAGCGATTTTGGGCAAAAGGCTACGCAGGTCTTTCAAGTCCGCCGCCAGAAATGGTTTTCGCAAGCGAACCGATACTACGATCTCTTTGCCTTTCCAGGCGATCCCTAAATGCTGTTCCTTTTTGACTCGCTTGAGAGCTTTGGTTAGGTCAAGCATTTTAGCGAGATCGTCTGTTGCGTCCTTCACTCCAAATAGGAACTCAAATTTCTCAAATCCGATTGACCCTGCGGTCATGAGATCATCAGGTTTGCAGGACGGAACAACTGACTTGGCAACCGCAGTCCGCAACACGAGTCGAAAGGCCTTAACCGCCTTCTCAAGATGGGAATTGATACTATCAAGAGCTTTCTTACCGTCTTCCGGAGTGTCTTCGCCGACGATTTCGGCGAAGGTTGCGGCAACTTTGGCTTCAAGCGCCGATCGAAACTTTTTGATATCTGCATTCTTGCTGTAGTCGAAGCCCTTGGCGGATGAGCCTTTCGGAAGAATGACTTCCAATGAGACCTTGATTGGCTTTACCTCAAGCAGTTTCTCAACTTCGCTTGCAGTAACTCCCGAAGGAAGCGCAAGTTTTTTCAGGTCAATCCACGTGTCGTCAACGAAGAGAGAGTCATTTTTCGCCATGGTATTTTTCAGACATAAGCCAGTTTGGTTGATATCGCCTTGCTGATTTTGCGCTCTTCATGTTGCATTAATCGAACAGATAACAAAAATCTCCATTCTCAACACCAACTCGCACTTGAGCAATCGCGCTGCCCGACATCATGCGATTGAGCATTTCACGGCTGATCGAAGGCAACAGTGTGTTAGTCAAGATGGCATCGATCATGCGACCGCCGCTCTCGAGTTCCGTGCAACGATCCACAATCAATTTGACAACTGCATCGTCGAAAACAAACGGCAACTTGTGATTGTTGGCAATGCGTTTCTCAATGCGGCTGAGTTGTAGTCGACAAATGTTTGCGACCATTTCGTCACTGAGTGGATAATACGGGATGGTGACGATGCGGCCAAGCAACGCAGCTGGAAACACCTTGAGTAGTGGCTCTCGCAATGCCTTCGCAATCCCCTCGGGGCTTGGCATCAGCTCAGGGTCCTTGCACATGTTCATGATCAAGTCGCTACCCACATTGGTAGTCAACAGAATTAGCGTGTTTTTGAAGTCGATCAAGCGACCTTCGCCGTCTTCCATGATGCCTTTATCGAAGACTTGGAAGAAGATCTCATGCACATCACTGTGGGCCTTCTCGACTTCATCCAGCAGAACCACACTATATGGCTTGCGGCGGACAGCTTCAGTTAGGATGCCTCCTTCACCGTAGCCGACGTATCCTGGAGGTGCTCCCTTCAATGTCGAGACGGTGTGAGCTTCTTGGAACTCGCTCATGTTGATCGTGACTATATTCTGTTCGCCACCGTAGAGTGATTCCGCGAGCGCCATCGCGGTCTCTGTCTTACCGACGCCCGACGGACCTGCAAGCATGAACACACCGATGGGTTTGTTGGGGTTATCCAGCTTGGCCCTGGATGTTTCAATGCGTTTGGCGATCATGTCGAGTGCATGGCGTTGTCCAATGACACGACGGTTGAGCGTTTCGCCGAGTGAAAGAATGGCTTCAATCTCATTCTTGACCATGCGACCAACCGGAATGCCGGTCCAGTCTGCCACCACAGATGCCACTGCTTGCTCATCAACGGTTGGAAGTATCAGTGGGTTGTCACCTTGTAAATCAGCCAGCTTGCCCTGATGTTCCTGCAGCAAATTCAGCAGTTTCTCACGTTGCTCTTCAGTGAGTTTAGGGGTCGCGGGATCGGTCGCTTGGCTCTGCAAGTCTGCCTGGTGCTCAAGCTTGCTGTGTGTTCCTTCAACTTTGCCGCTACGTTCGCGGAGCTTTGCACGGATCTTGAGTATGTCTTCGACCAACTTCTTTTCGGTCTTCCAACGCTCATCCAGTCCTTCCAAACGCACCTGTTCTTGCAGTAGTTTTTCGCGGGCTGCGTTCTCACGTTGAACAGTGTCTACACCAACGATCTTCTCGCGATCAATGATTTCGAGTTCTGTCTTGAGGGCTTCGATACGGCGTCGGCAGTCGTCCACTTCGGCCGGCACTGCATGTTGGCTGATCGCAACTCGAGCCGCTGAGGTATCGAGTAGGCTGACCGACTTATCAGGAAGCTGACGGGCGGGGATGTAGCGATGTGACAACCGTACTGCAGCTTCAATGGCTTCGTCGAGAATTTGAACCCGATGATGTTTTTCGAGAGTGGTGGCAAGACCACGCATCATCAGGATCGCTTTTTCTTCCGAGGGCTCATCGACTTGAACAACCTGGAATCGGCGTGTGAGTGCAGGGTCTTTTTCAATGTGCTTCTTATATTCGGCCCAGGTCGTCGCGGCAACCGTTCTCAAGGTTCCGCGGGCCAAGGCTGGCTTAAGCAAATTCGCTGCGTCCCCAGTTCCCGCCGCACCACCCGCACCAACCAGAGTGTGAGCTTCGTCGATGAAAAGAATGATGGGTTTCTGCGAGGACTGCACCGCATCGATGACTTGCTTGAGTCGTTCTTCAAATTCGCCCTTCATGCTGGCACCGGCTTGCAACAGACCGACGTCCAGTGCTCTTAGGGTGACGTCTTTAAGCGATGGCGGGACATCTCCAGAAGCAATCCGCAGCGCAAAGCCTTCGACGACGGCTGTTTTTCCAACCCCCGCCTCACCGGTCAAGATAGGATTGTTCTGTCGGCGGCGCATCAAAATGTCAACGACTTGGCGGATCTCTTCGTCGCGACCGACGATGGGGTCGATCTTGCCCGTCCGAGCTTGTTCAGTGAGATCGACGGTGAATCGATTCAAGGCGTCTTG
>JANRMD010000294.1:0-3388 GCA_033761895.1 Pirellulaceae bacterium
GGTGCGTGGTTGGACAATCGGACTGGATAGCTATTAATAGCGTTGGGATTGCCACTTCGATTACTCACCTGCAACGCCCTGCAGACTTGCTGCTAGATAACGTCATGCAATGTCAAACCAATTGAAGACTTGAGGTCTCGCGAGAATTGATTTCATCTGTATCGCTTAGTCGCTATACTGCGGGCTTCAATGCCAGTTAAAAACCAGGAACCATGCGTTGCAGGAAAGTTGTCGGTGGCGACCACGATTGCAGTGGAAAGCACATTCCGCCAACTTCGTGAACGCAGTCGCTATGACAAGGTGAAACATGAGCCCTGAATTTCGCGAATTGCTTTCACTTCACGTTGGCAATGCGTTCGCAAAGCAAGTTGCATTCGCCGATGTATTGGAAGAACGAAATTGGGGCATCAGCCTTTCGCAGGGACGTGCGACCTTTGGCGATGATCTTGCGTTCGCTATTCAGCTGATCGGCACCGAAGCGGATGGCGATTCGTCTTGGCTTTGGGCTTGGGCAAACGAACAAAGCAATATTCCGGAAAGCCTGCTGCGCGCCTGCATGCAGATGAAGACGCTTGGAGAACAGACGGGTGTTCCCGAACTGCGAGAACGCAGCTGCTCTCAAGAGGACGCGGATGGCCATATGATGGCGTTGATCGCATCTGGGCTGAATCCCGACTGTTGCTACTATCGCGGCGCCTACGAAGGAGGTGCCTTATACTTTCTTGTTTGCGATGCACCCAATGTGGTCACGCAGCAGGTTGCCCCTGAACGAGCAATTACTGTTCTCACTGAGGTGATCTCGCAGTTTGACGTCGATCATCGCCAAATGGCACATTCATTTCTGGAAACACAAGGGTTCGATGTGACGGAGGGAACACTTGCTTTTGTAGCAAAACGCGCTGATGGCTCGATTGAGATTCGATTTGACTCGGCGGGCAGAATTGTGAAGATCGAAGGCAGTGTTGCTGCCGCCAAACCCAAGCAATGACGGAGTGTTCGTCGGCATTGCGCTCTTGAAAGGTGCAAAAATGAAACTAGTAACCGCCATCTGCGTCTCAATCGGGTTTCTCCTGGGAGTATCGTCTGCTCAAGAAAAGAAGCCAGCTTCGGAAACGCAGATTCGTGAATGGATCGAACAACTTGCCAATGCCAGATCTCCGCGTCGCTATGAGAGTCCTGAAGATCGGCTCACAAAGGTTGAACGCAAATCGCTAGAGCCTGTCCAAGCAGCCTTTCGAAATCTAACGTCACATTTTCGCGAGAGTTTACCATTCTTGATTGAACACTTGCATGACAAACGGTTCTCGTACCCGAGGGAACATCCGACTAGCGGTGTGTTCTACAATCAAACCGTTGGGGATGCTTGTCACGAAATAATCCAAGGGAAGGTATTGCCTACGGGGCTTAGCTTCATTGACTCTCGCGACATTGGTGTTTGGGTGACTCTGCCAATCGATAAGGACTGGTACAAGGACGTCTCCAAAATGACACTTTACGAAATGCAAGTTGATTCAATCGACAGGCTGCTGAAGGCACCGAGACTTCCGAAAGTTACCGCTGAACAATGGGAAAAGGGATTGGCGGAAGTCAGAAAATTTCGCGAAGGCTTCGTACGCAGTGGTGAACCCGTAGATCGCACCTTTGGTCCACCGATCGAAGGAAAGTAATGACCTGCTGGACGCAAACCTGAACTTACATCAAGGTAACGAATAGAAAACGTCAGGGCTCATGCCGAACTTGGCTGGCAGCGGTATGTTGCGGTCCGCTTCAGCCGCACCCCCTTTGACTTCCCAGAAGCCATCCAGCTTCATGCGGTTCGATTTCGCCTTGACAGTCGGGGGAATCACGAGGTTATTGGTCAGTTGAGACAAGTCCATTTGCAGCACCAGTAAGTTTGCATCGTCGTTGCCAAAGGTTAAGTCCTTCGTGATCTGATACTCCTTACCACTTCCATCTGACGAACGCAATTCAAGCGGCTTGCCGTTAAGCCAAGCGCCGATTACTTGCGACTGAACCGCGAGACTAGCGGGCTGATCCAAAGTTCCGCTGGGAAACCGAATTGCACAACGCAGCGTCGCGTTTGTATTGCCTAGCGGTAAAAGCGCAGCTGATTTGCCAACGTGGTGAATCTGCCACTCAAGCGGCTCGCTGACCGTGGAAGAGATGGCATCGCGAAACTGTCGCTTGTCTCCTGCAAAGCGAAGCGGTCCACCGCCGAGTATCTGGTCGCTGGTGATTGACGGACAAACGAAACGTTCCACATAGGAGACAACCAAGTCGTTCCCGGTAAAGTGATCGACAAAGGGGCGACGCTTGGGATTGTACATGCAATCGGTCAAATCGCGCACGAGGACGACGTCCATCTTCTGAGCCGCCATTTGGCGCAAACCAAACGGACGACCTAGGACACACATATTGGTATGCACGCCCAGCAGGATGACGTGTTCGATGTTGCGTTCCTTCAGAATACTCCAGACTTCATCGCCGCGATCGCTGATGTAATCCTTCGCGGTGTCAATTTCAATTCCTGGCGATTGGGCTTTCCAAGGCATACCTGGATTGCGACCGAGCGCTACCAGCTTTGCAGCCCACTCCTTATGCTCTTGCGGATCATCATCTTCGCCGCCGTCGGATTGATCGACTGGATACTGCGCTCCGAGACTTGATGCTTCGCTGGGAATGCGCGAGCACCATGAGGCGATGTCCTTAGGCAAATCGACTTTCGGCGCGCCGAGGGCTCGCAGGCGAGCTGGGTTCTGTTCGTAAGCTGGCATGCAATCGCTGGGGGCGTGAATGATGGTTGCACCGCGCCCGCGAGCTTCCTTCAGTAGGCTGTTCATTCGCGGCAACATCTCTTCCAACCGTCGGACTGCATTGATCGAATGATGGTAGTCCCATACATCACATAGAATCACCGCCGTTCGCTCTGCTTTCCAGTTCTCGGTCGCGCCAACTTGATGGCTCAACTTGCCATCTCCATCCGCGCGAACGGTCCGTTTCTTGATTTGGAATTCGCCCGCAAATAGATTCGTCGTCATAGCGAGAGTAACGATCAGGAGAGTCAACACGCTGTAGCTTGCGGGCGCAGACGCCGCGCTTTTGCCTTTGAGATCTTTCCGCGTACCCATGATTATTCGATTCATAGTATCAATCCCAAAGCTCAGGTGTGAAGTTACTTTTGTTGCAAAGTTTTTTGGCGCGATTGGATCACCGCCATCGGATCCGTCGGCTCGACATCGGTGCCAGCATAGTTTGCTAAATCGCGAAGTGCGATAACTTTATACTCGTTCGTTGCTAAGTAGTGCATGTAGGCTTCGAAATTTTGCTGTTCGGTACTAACCCAGTTGTGCGCGGTATCGGGAGCACCATGAAACTGCAGAATTGCCAC
>JANRMD010000295.1:0-6865 GCA_033761895.1 Pirellulaceae bacterium
TCCTCCGTTTCTCTGTGGTGAACATGCCTTCCATTTATAATTTTGAATTTTGAATTTTGAATTTCATGAACCTCTCCTCCCTCCGCCAGGAATACAAACAAGCCACCCTCGACGAATCCTCGATCGACCCCAACCCCTTTGTCCAATTTGAAAAGTGGATCAGCGAAGCCATCAAAGCCGAGCTCCCGGAGCCTAACGCCATGACCCTCGCCACCGTGGATGCCGATGGCCGCCCCGACGCGCGCACCGTCCTCGCCAAACAATTTGACGAGCGTGGCCTCGTCTTCTTCACCAACTACTAAAGCAAAAAATCCCAGCAAATGGCCCACAACCCAAACGTAGCCCTCCTCTTCCCCTGGATACCCCTTGAGCGCCAGGTAACTATTCTCGGAACCGTCGAAAAAGTCAGCGCCGCTGAATCCCTCAAATACTTCATCACACGCCCCATCGCCAGCAAACTCGGCGCATGGGTCTCCCCCCAAAGCAAAGTCATCACCTCACGCTCCCTCCTCGAATCCAAATGGCAGGAAATGAAAGCCAAGTTTGAAGGCGGCGAAGTCCCCCTCCCCTCCTTCTGGGGCGGCTACCGCGTCATCCCTCGCTCCTTCGAGTTCTGGCAAGGCCGCCGCTCCCGCCTCCACGACCGCTTCCGCTACACCCGCCAATCCCCAACCTCCTGGTCCATCGAAAGACTCGCCCCATAGTCAGGCGCTTTAAGCCTTAGCGCCGCTACATTACATCCCGAGCTAGGACAGCGCTGAGCATAATTATACAGCGTTTAATTCAATCGTTGGTAATCACTTCAATTTTTTACTCTTCATCAGAATGCCGGTTATTGCGAACCTGAGTACTGATTAACAGTGGTTCCATTTGTGAAGGATAGGTCACACGCTTGCCTCAACCACATAACAAACGATAATTAATCGGAAAAATGTCTCGCTAAGCACGATTTACACCTCAAAAATAACGACATAAATTGACCGTCAATCCCTCATTTAGCTGATCCAGATTTTAGTTCTTGAGACGACCTTAACAAACTACCGATCAAAAATCCATTAAATCTCGGCGTAATGTGTATACCGAACTTTAACAACTCACTCCCGTCATGAAGCTTCTTTCTTTCTTTGCGGCTACCCTCATACTCATCGGATCGGTCGAGTTACGAGCGGAACAACTGTTCAACGACGGCTTCGAATCGGGCTCGCTTGGTTCGGCTTGGAGTATTTCAAGGATTTATGATGGACGTGTGCAGGTCAGTACGGCCTACGGGCCAGCGACCGGTGCGGCGCACCTTGTCCTAGATGACTCCGTCAGCGATGCCCTCTTCTCGGCCGCCGAAGCGACACTGACCTTGGACCTGAGCAGTAAGAAAACGGTGATTCTTTCCTTCAAGGCAAAGAGCTTGGGCAACGAACCGCACAATCCTCCGACGGACAACTTCACCTCCACACGGTCGTACGATGGAGTTGCCATCAGTCCAGACGGCGGCGTTACCTGGCGTTCGGTCCAGTCACTCGCCAATGTCGGCACGCAGTGGGAAAGCTTCTCAATCGAACTCGACTCGCAGGTCAAAGCCATGGGGTTGATGTTCGGACCAGGGTTCCGCATCCGCTTTTCTGGGTATGACAACGCCCCAATTCCGATGGATGGCCTGGCAATTGATGACGTATCGATCACAGGAGTGGACGACCAGCGGAGTCTGCTGGAATTGCCGGCGAGTGTGATGGAAGGCAGCGGTCCGCACACTGGATATGCTCTGGTGGCCATCGCACCGACGACGCCACTTACTCTTTTGCTGGTCGGATCACCCTCAGGGCAACTTGCTCTCCCGTCCACAGTAGTCATTCCCGCCGGTGAAACATTCGCAAGTTTTCAATTCTCCGCTGCGGAGGATTCGCTGGTAAACCTGACGCGTTCGATAGAGGTCTCGGCGAGCGCAACAGGAGTGACGGCAACACCAACTATAATCAAAATCGATGACAATGATATACCGATAGTAACACTATCTTTACCAGAAATGCTACCCGAAGGCGTTTCCTATACCAATAACGCGATGCTGACGATCGACCAGCCCACAACGGTTCCAATCAATTTCGCGCTTAGCGCAGATCCTTGGGGTGAATTGACCTTTCCGATCAGTGTCACGATACCCGCCGGGCAGACGCAAGTGGCCTTCTCGGTTCGGGCAGTAAACGACTCGAAAATTGACGGTGACGTTTCGGTTACGATGACCGCCTTGGCTAACGGTTTTTCTGCCAGCAATCAGACCACAACTGTCGACAACGAAACTCGCACACTGGGTCTGACCCTTGCCACCTCGGTGCTCGAAGGAAACATGGTCACTGGCACAGTTTCTATTTCTGGTAACCTCCCGACAGCGCTTGAGGTGTCGCTGAGCTGTTCGAGCGAGGCAGCGCAAGTCTTGCCGGCTTCCGTGACCATTCCCGCTGGGATGACACAGGCCTCATTCAATGTAACTGCCGTGGACAACAATCTGCGGGATGGCACCCGTGCGGTGACTGTGGATGCGGTTGCAACAAATTTCACTGGAATCAGCAAACCAATCAGTGTCAGAGACAATGAGGTGGCAGCCTATCGCTTCGGGACACTTGCTCCTATGGTTAATATCAGCAACCCAGTGAGTGTCACGATTTCCGCAACTGATGTAGAGGGCAACACGATCATCGGATACACAGGAACGGTAAACCTGAGCGTGGTATTCCCCGATGGCTCAACGCAATCGATCACGCCGGCGACTACAACGCTATCTGGTCCCAGCGGTTGGTCGGGCAATGTCACCCTGCCGAATGTAGTAGCTTCGCCGTTGGTGCTCCAGGCAACTGATACCAACGGCAATTCCGGTAAATCGGCGTCGTTCGTTATTCTCCGCACGCTGGGACAAGCAGCGGCGGACTTGTTGTGGGATACCACCCGCAACCGCATTTACGCGAGCATTCCCGCAACGGCGACAGGCTCATACGCAAACAAGATCATCGCCATCGACCCTGTATCCTTGACAGTGACTGGTAGCGTCACCACGAATCAGGATCCAGGGCAAATGGCTATCACAAGCGATTATAACACTCTCTACGCGGTGCTCAATGCCAACGGCACAATCGCGAAGATCAACCTCGACACCATGACAGTGTCCTCAACCTTCGCAGTTGGTACCGATTCAAGATATGGGACGCTCTACGCCTCGGATATTTGCACAGTCGCAGGCCAGCCTAATCTTGTGGTCGTCTCACAATACAGGAAATCCGTAAGCCCTTCGCACAATGGTGTGGCAGTTTATGATAACGGGGTGATGCGCCCGATTAAGACGCAAGACCATACTGGCAGCAATATCATCGAAGCGTCCGCCGACCCCACGATATTCTTTGGCTACAACACTGGATCGACCGAATATGGATTCCGCCGTCTCAAGTTGGATGAGAATGGAATGACTCAGATCGAGGTCAACACAGGCCTTTTGAGCGGATTCTCGACTAATATGCGCTCGGATGGCGACAAAGTCTACTCCACCACCGGCGTGGCTCTGAACGGCGCACAAATGAAGCGACTTGGCTCTTTCGGTGTCAGTGGCCTTGTAGTTCCAGACTCCCCCTCAAATCGTGTTTATTATTTAGAGTCGCCGAATAGCGGCTCTTACAACAGAATCAGCGCGTATGACCCGACGACCTTCTCTCTCGTTCATGGGCTGAATCTGCCCTCGGCAGTTAGTTCTGCTGCAAGCTTTATCCGCTGGGGTAGCAACGGGCTTGCTTTCCGCAATAGCAGCACAATCTTTCTGGTCAATAGCGGCCAACTCGTGCCGAACGATCCCGATGCGAATCTCGTTGTGACAGTTAAGGGCGTGCCGAATCCCGCTAAGGTAGGATCGGCCCTGACCTACACCGTTCAGGTAACCAACCAGGGACCCAATCCAGCGAAGGGCACGGTCTTGAACGCAACCTTTTCGGATAGCCAGACTATCCTGTCCACCGCGGCTAGCACAGGAACTCCAGTAACTTCTGGGCTATTTGTGACTCTGCCGGTCGGGGAATTGGTGGCGGGCGCTACGGCTACACTGACCGTCGTTGCAATGCCCCAATCGGCAGGCAGTATCACCTGTAGCGCGAGCGGTAGTTCGACTGCTATTGATCCCGACTTCACTAACAACACCGCCTCGAAACTGATAAGCGTCGGGTTTGAGGCGGACGCCAATTCAGTAAATCAGTTGCGCCTGACGGCCAACAGCATCGTTTACGATCCGACTCGTAACTTACTTTGGCTCAGTATTCCTTCAAGCGTGGCGGCGCCTCTCGGCAAGTCCGTTCTTTCGCTGGATCCGCTTACTGGGCTGATGTCGGACCCAATTCCGGTGAATGCCGCTCCAACATCGTTGGCGATCTCGGCAAATGGGCAATATCTCTATGTTGGATTAAACGACGTACCAGAGGTGCAGCGTATCAACCTCGCGACCCGAACGCCCGACCTCCGAATTCCGTTGGGGTCTGATTCATTCTTAGGCAGCTATTATGCCGAAGATATGGAGGTACTTAGTGGCGACGGTACTAGTCTCCTCGTCTCGCTGAGAAACATCGGATACAGCCCGCGGCACGAAGGCGTCGCCGTCTACGATGGCGCGGTCAAGCGGCCCAATCAAACCAGCGGCCACACTGGCTCCAATCGAATCGAAGCAACGGCTTCGGCTAATATTTTTGTGGGTTATAACAACGAGACGACCGATTTCGGCCTGCGAAAGATGCAGATCGATGCGCAGGGCGTAACAACGACCCAAACTGTCAAAAACCTCATCTCCGGCTTTGGCACGGAAATTAGCGGCGCAGGGAATACGCTGCTTTCGAGCAATGGAAAGCTGGTGAATTCCAGTTCGTTGACGCTGATATCGGCTCTGCCAGTCTCGGGTCGCCCCTGCGTGGACGCCCCATACAAGCGCGCCTACATGGTCATCGGCAATGCACTTCGCAGCTACGACGCCGTCACTGGGACGGCGGGAAGTTATCTTGTGCTACCCACAACCATGACGGGAGATTGGGCGCTGAAATGCGTGCGGTGGGGCGTGGATGGGTTCGCAATCCTCGGCAGCGACAAGATTTTTATCGCACGCTGGTCAGAAGCCGTGCCTCTTGGAGCTGACATAAATGGTAATAGCATCGCCGATAGCTGGGAAGCGAGCCACTTCGGCGCGCTTGGGGTAAATGCATCCGACGATCATGACTGGGACAACATCACCAACGGGCTGGAATACCTTCTCGTTACCTCACCCACAGAGTCCAGCTCAGATCCGATCAAGTTCAACGCTACGTCGTTGGACGATAAAATGGTGATGCGTATGACGTTTCCGCGGCGGGCCGGAGTCACGCAGCCCGCCTACACATACGAATACAGTACCGATCTCTCAATTTGGACGGCAGTGTCCAATGTCACCGAAACCGTCCTCTCGACTGAAACAATTGAGGGCGTGGAGGTCGAGATGGTCAATGCAACCATACCTTGCGAAAATCCGCTGGGCGGATTCATCCGCCTGCGTTGGCTCGCGCCGTAAGTCTCATGAACACATTTAGCACACCACAAGGCGGCTTCTTCGTAAAAGTCTTACTGACCATTGCATCCGTAGTGGCGATCTTGTTGGCCGCTTGGTATCTTA
The DNA here is from genome assembly GCA_033761895.1 of Pirellulaceae bacterium. GTDB lineage: Bacteria > Planctomycetota > Planctomycetia > Pirellulales > Pirellulaceae > Aureliella. The sequence goes on from JANRMD010000295.1 coordinate 5,654, forward strand.
TGGGATTTCAAGCGAGGCCAAACCAACCAGAGACGACTAATCCAAGTGCATTGAGGCCTCCCGGTCTGGCACACGAACCCCATATACGCTTCAACGAGAAAGACGAATTTGCGGGGATGCAGCACAAGGATGCGCAAGGTCTCTCTCCTCTCGAAATCGTTATGACCCCGGAAGGAGCGGTTCACATTCAACGGACCTTCAAACAGGACGGCACGCTGCTGAATGAAGAGGCGTTCTTAAATGGGGAGAGCGTGCCAGTACCGAAGCGATAGGAGCGTATCTCCTCAATCATGAAGTTTGGTGATCCCGACACAACTTTCCCCTTGGCCGGATTCCAAGGCCTATGCACTCGGTGTTTGAAATCCGCTGTTCACCTCTCTTTCCACGCACTCCAATTTGGTACAAGGTATGTTCCATGTTCCAAGTGCCATAAATAAACGCAAACCCGCATTAATTAAAAAAGAAACGATTATTAATTTTGGGCTTTAGTAGCTGGGGACAACTTTGACTTGTACCCCAAATATCTGCGCTGGCACACGGGCCGTTGTTCCCGCCCCAAAGTGTTCCATTAACCTTTACTCCTTATATTGGCTTAGTCTTCTTTTCTCTCGTAGATTCTCTTTAACATATAAGTCCTTTTCGTACTTAGCTAGGTCAGCCCAAACGTAACATTGCTTGAAATGATTCATGGTTAGAAATCGGACTTAAACTGTGACCACATGGAGTGAAACCAAAATAATAGTAGTTAGACTTTTGATCTATACCCCTCGCTCCATTGTCCTCAAAATCCTCAGCATCTGCTTGCGGTGCAGCCTCATGTGAAAGCCCACCATGGCATACCACTCAAGAGCCGTTAGTGGGCCGAACCACGGATGCGCGAACCGGGCCTTCGTTTCCAGCGTTTCGAGCTTGGCCGTTGCCGCAAGCAGCTCGCGTGTTGCGCTTTCAAATCCACCTATGCTCGCCAAGCCGCTTTCTGGCGATGGCTTTACTGCCGCCGTGCTGGCCACCATCGGAGGAGTCACCCCTTTCGCCAGCGTTAGCATGACATCCTTTACCATGCTGTTCACGATCCGCAAGTGCTCCGCCACCATGCACACGGACCAGTAGCGGCTGCTATCCTCCAGCCCTTTTAGTCGCTTTATGAGCACACGCTCCTGCAATGCGCCCGATTCTGTAGCCGCGCAAAGCTCCAGAATCTGCCGCAGCTCT
>JANRMD010000296.1:0-4460 GCA_033761895.1 Pirellulaceae bacterium
CGAGCTGCGGAAGCTTCATTGGTTGTTCCGACGGGCTACTACTGGACTTGGTCTGGCCAGTTCGAGAACCAGCAACGCGCTATGGCGAGACTTTCGCTGTTGATTCCCATCGTTCTATTGTCGATGTTTTTGTCGATATACCTCGGCTTCGGCAAATGGTGGTTGGTGATATTGGTCTTCCTTGATATCGCAGTCTCGTTTTCAGGTGGTTTTATTGGCTTGTTTTTCTGGGGTAGCAATCTGAGTGTCGCTGTCTGGGTCGGATTTATTGCACTTTTTGGCGTCGCCGACGATGACAGCATCGTGATGCTCACCTACCTCGAAGATCTGTCTCGGGATAAGCCGCCTCAAACCAAAGAGGACATGCGAAACCTTGTCGTCGAGGCAGGCATGAAACGCATTCGGCCATGCCTGATGACGTCCGTCACAACCATTCTGGGTTTAGCACCGATCTTTCTTGACAGTGGGCGAGGCTCCGATGTGATGCAACCTATGGCCATCCCCAGCGTAGGAGGTATGGGAGTGGCGCTTATCACACTGTTTGTGATTCCATGCATCTACTGCATGGTCAAAGAATGGCAAATCCGCCGAAGAGAAACCTCTAAACCGCCAAATGCTAAAACAATTTGATAGAGCAACGTCGGAACATGAATCGCGAGCATATGAACACGAAAACTCCTCAGTCACAGGATCGGCAAGCGTTGAAGATTGGCGTCATGGGTGCTGCAGGTCACGGCATCGCAGTCGAGCATTTGCAACTGGCAGAGGCACTTGGCGAAGCGGTCGCGACATCAGAATGCGTACTGGTAACTGGCGGATGCCCGGGACTGCCGTTGGCCGCAGCGAAGGGAGCGAAACAGTGTGGGGGATTGGTGATTGGTATCTCGCCGGGACTCAGTCTAGAGGAGCATTCCTTCAAATTTGAGTCACCCACGGTTTACCATGATGTGTTGATCTTCACTGGCAGTGGATTGATGGGACGCGAGGTTGTCAACATCCGCAGTTCAGACATTGTGGTGATTATTGGCGGCAGTAGCGGCACGCTGGGCGAGTTGGCTATCGCTTACGATGAAGGCAAACTTATCGGCGTGCTCACGGGCACTGGTGGCATAAGCGATCTGGTGGAGTCGATCCTTGCCGCATGCAACAAGCAGACGGGGGCTCGCGTCGTATACGACGCGGACCCCCGTACCTTGCTGCGGCAACTTCTCACCATCTATAAGCAAGAGCACTTCCGCCACCCGTCCGTCTTCTGCCGAGCTGCCAATCATTACGACGCGGCTGTGACCATGGCGACCAAAACCACGCAAGACCCGATCTGCGGCATGTTGATCGCCGCAGAAACTGCGGCGGCAAAGCGTACGCGCGCCGACCAACGGCATTATTTCTGTTCGCTGCAATGCGCTGCGAGCTTCGATGACGGCGAGCTTCCCAGTTAGCAAGGTGCCTCCATGAGCCTCCCAACGACTATCTCCTTTTTCGGTGCCGCCGAGACTGTAACCGGCGCGAAGTTCTTAGTGACTCACGGAGACGAGCGCATTTTGCTCGACTGCGGCCAATTTCAAGGACTCAAGGCATTGCGGCTGCGCAACTGGTCCGAACCACCCTTCGCTCCGAACCGCGTGAAGGCCGTTGTACTCAGCCATGCGCACATCGACCACAGCGGACTGCTGCCGCTAATTGTGCGTCGCGGCTTTCACGGCCCGGTCTATTGCACGCGAGCTACCGCCTCGCTATTGCCCATCTTGCTCCGCGATGCCGCACACCTTCAGGAAGAGGACGCAGCGTTTGCAAACAAACGCAGATTCTCTAAACACCATCCAGCCATGCCGTTATTTAGTCTTCAAGATGTCGAAAAGACATTGCCGCTGGTAGTCCCATGCGACTATCATGCCGCGATCGATGTGGCCAAATCCGCGACAGTTACGTTCCGCCGCACCGGGCACATCCTGGGAGCCGCCTCGCTCGATCTGTTATTGTCGGGAACGACGAACCAACGCATCGTCTACTCCGGCGACCTTGGTCGCTGGAATCGCCCCATGCTACGCGACCCAGAGTTCGTTTCCGATGCCGATGTCTTGCTGGTTGAGTCCACCTATGGCAACCGTATTCATCTTCCTGAAGATTCCAATGATGCTCTCGCACGGATCGTTAACGATGCTACATCGCGTGGCGGTCCACTCATCATCCCGGCGTTCGCAGTCGGTCGCACTCAAGAATTGATTTGGCGTCTTCGCGAACTAGAAACTGCTGGTCGCATCCCAAAGTTGCCCGTATTTCTGGACAGCCCGATGGCGCAAGATATCTCTTCGATCTTTTGCGAACATCCGGAAGAACATGACATCGACATGAAGTTGCTGATGGACGAGCATCGCTGTCCGCTGTGTTGCCACACTTGCAATTTCACTCGCACTCCACAGGAATCGAAGTCTCTCAATAGTCGAGCGGGCACCTTCATCATCATCGCCGGTAGCGGTATGGCCACCGGCGGTCGAGTCGTGCATCATTTGGAGCAACGAATCTCTGACCCTCGTACGACCGTACTCCTCGCTGGCTTCCAAGCGGCCGGTACTCGGGGTCGGTCACTGCAGGAAGGAGCCAAGTTTTTACGCATGCATGGACAAAACGTCCCGGTCCGCGCCCACATTGAAATGCTCGGCGGGCTTTCGGCCCACGCTGATCAATCGGAACTAGTGAGGTGGCTTTCCGGCTTCACGAAGCCTCCTCGCCATACATTCCTGGTGCACGGTGAACCCCCTGCGCAGCAAGCGCTTTCCGACGTAATTCGGCAGCGACTCGGCTGGAATGTCGCCATCGCGCACGACGGAGCGACATTCGAGCTACCCAATTCCTGAAAACCAGAGAGAGCAGGTGCTCACCCAGCGTTGAATGTAAGCTCATCGCCCTCATTAGCTGAATCAAAGAGTGGCGTCTCACCCTTTCGCAACCGCATGATTCCGATTGATTGATTCGATCGTGCGTATTGTGACGACAAATCGGCATGGTTTCAATTTGTCGTCGCGAGATTCCGATAGCAGTGGTTGTGCCGCTTCAAAGGACGTTGCAAGCTCTAACGATCGCAGTCGTTTCAAAGGCGACATCAACCACGAGGAAGGGAATCCCGAATGACTCAATCATCGCTAAGACAAATGCGCTTAATCGTAGCTCTACTGGTTGTATCGATTGTGGGGTGTTCGATTCCCCAAACTCGCAAGCTAGCTGATTCAAGAATTCGACGAACGCAGGTGTCGATTTCCCCTCCGCAAGATACAGCAAGGGAAAATTCTGCATTGCTCGCTCGGGACGCTAAACCTTCCACAATAGACGAATACTGCCCTCCCACAAAGGGCTCCGTAGTTCTTGCGGCAGCCAATGTGATTGCGGTAAGTGAAGAAAGTGAATTGCGCGAGCCAATCCCTGCGAATGAGGGGGACGAGAGCAAAAGGAATGAAAAAGACGACGCAGAAAAAGACGACGCAGAAAAAGACAAGGAGAAGAAAAACGACGATACCGACCCAAATAAACAAAGCAAGCAAAAGTTACCCATCGGAGTTGAAGAGTTAATTAAACAAGCGATCACCATTCATCCAAAAATCCAAGCAGCTCGATCGCGAATTGCAGCGGCACAGTTTCGCGTTCCACAGGCACGCGCACTTCCAGATCCGATGGCAGAAACCTTGTTCTGGCCGATTGCGAACAATGCCCAGCAATTGGCGAGTGGACGCATGACCAATCAGCTTTCTCTGTCTCAAACTGTCCCGTGGCCGGAGAAGCTACGTGCCCAAGCGGAAGTCGCTACTAGAGAGATTGGAATCGCTCAAGCAGAGATGCGAGAGATCGAACGCGAAATCGCTGAATCGGTTCGTTTGGCTTACTATGAAGTTTGGTTTGCTAGCCAAGCCCATAAGATTGTGACTGAAAATCGAAAACTAGCTGAGCAAATCGTTAAGATTGCTCAAAATCGATTTCGCTCGGGCGGATCACAACAAGATGTCATTCGCGCTGAGCTAGAAGTCGAGAAGCGCGATCAGCGACTCTTAGAACTCAACCAACAACTTGAAGTCGCTCAAGCCGACTTAGCGACGCTTGTTCAGCAACCACTGGAACTTTCCATTGAGACTACACAAGCGTTGCCATCGAGCGATGTTTCTACCCAACTCGATGCACTCTTGGCGACTGCCGAGAAATTCAACCCGACTTTGCAGGGCTTGGCGTGGCAAATTCAACGTGACTTGCAAAAGCAACGATTGGCAACCCTCCAGAAGTATCCGGACCTCACCTACGGTGTTCAATATGGCATGATGAGCACCAGCCAAGCAATCAGTCCTGTCGCTGATGGGATCGACAACATCAGTTTCTCGGTTGGTACAACACTCCCGATTTGGAAAAAGAAGATCCAGTCTGGAATCTGCCAAGCTGTCTCTGAGAGGAATAGCTCAGCTCAACTTCATCAGTCCGAA
>JANRMD010000297.1:0-5416 GCA_033761895.1 Pirellulaceae bacterium
GCAGTCAATATCGGCCAGCCGATATCGCACCGGCTCGATCACATGATGTCCGGAATCCGTGCTCAGATTGCAGTCAAGGTTTTTGGACCGGATCTGAGGGAACTCCGGACAGCAGCCTATGATGTCCAATCGCGAATGCAATCGATCGACGGAGTCGTGGATTTACAGATAGAGCCCCAAATCGAAATATCGCAGCTTCAAATGCGAGTCAAACGCGAAGAAGCTGCACGCTATGGATTGGCCCCGGGGGACGTAGCCGAGTTGCTTGAAACGGCGTTCAAAGGCCGAATCGTCTCTCAAGTGATTGAGGAGGACAAGTACTTCGGTTTAATGGTGTGGTTCGATGAAGCTTCACGGCGAGACCCAAGCGTTGTTCAAGAAACGATTCTTGATACGCCTTCTGGTGCAAAGGTTGCGTTATCGCAAGTCGCAGAAGTCCTCGATACGACGGGACCGAACGTCCTCAATCGCGAAAACGTTCAGAGACGCGTGGCTGTGTTCTGCAACGTCCAAGGACGCGACTTAAGCAGCGTCGTCAAAGACATCAAAGCTTCACTACTGCCAGTCGAAGAATCACTGCAATCTCTGCCCGGCGAATACTACATTGACTACAGCGGCCAGTTCGAGGCCCAGCAAGAAGCTACGTTGCGATTGTGGGGGCTAGCTCTTCTCAGCATGATCGGTGTCTACTTGCTGCTGGTTAAGGCGCTCGGCTCTCAGCGATCTGCACTGCAAGTTATTGCGAACGTACCGCTTGCAGCTTTTGGTGCGATCATTGCGTTGTTGATCGTTAATCGTCCCAGTGTTGCTGAACTTGCGAACCACGCTTGGTATCTCTGGCCCGCGATTTGGATTCAAGCGACTCACTTGTCGCTTGCTCACTGGGTGGGCTTCATAACGTTGATTGGCATTGTCAGCCGCAACGGCATCATGATGATCTCGCACTACCATCATTTGATGGAGCAGGAAGGAATGCCCTTCGGCAAGGAGATGATTATCCGTGGCAGCCTTGAGCGACTTGCCCCCGTGCTGATGACCGCAATGACCAGTTTCATCGGACTGATACCGTTACTCTTCGGTTACGGCGAGCCGGGGAAAGAGATACTGTATCCGCTTTCGATAGTCCTATTTGGCGGCATGCTCGCCTCGACACTTCTCGACCAATTGGTGACCCCCGCATTGTTCTATCTCCTTGGTTCCAAATTCACGACGCAAACACGGACGGCAACATGAAAAATCTGCTGTCTAACGACCTCGCTTCACCAACGCGAAGTAATCATTTCCAGGCTTAAGCAGGGCTGTTGACCAAAAAGTGCAGGTAGCATACCCTAATAGAGTCATTTCCACAATCATGGGAGCGACTCGGATAATCATGGGAGCGACTGCGATGCAGTTCGGCGAAACGGTAAGACAATTACGACTTGGCCTTGGCCTGACCCAGCAAGACATTGCTGAACAGACCAGTGTGAGCGTTTCGTACATCAGCAAGGTGGAGAACGAGAAGCTCCACTTCGGCGACTATCCGTCCGAGAAATTCATCCATCGATTGGCAGAGGTGCTGAAGGCTGACGAAGATCATCTGCTACTACTTGCGGACAAAATCCCGGCTGGAATGCGAAAACGAATCAGGCAACGTCCCGAGCTATTCAGAAGGATTGCGATGATGGATAACGGAGCCCTGGATGCGCTAGAGTCATCCATTACTCTGAAGTCCAACAATGCTGCGAAGCCGTCGGCGTGAAGAAAATCCGAAGCAATTGATTAATCCCTCAACCTGTTGGCACGGAGAAGAAATTGAATGAGCATTTCGTCCGCGTCAACGGAAGTTCCTGAGCCATGGACATCGCCGATTTTAAGGTGGGCTGGAAGCAAGAGAAAGCTTGTTCCCACGCTGATGACCAATGCGCCGGCGAACTATGAACGCTACATTGAGGCCTTCGCCGGCTCCGCCTGTCTCTTGTTCGCGTTGCATCCGAGAAGTGCAGTGCTTAACGATATCAACGAGCAGCTCATCGAGTCCTATACCGTTCTTCGCGATCATCCTCGTTTACTTGCTCGCGGTGTCCATTCGCTTCCCAACACCAAGAAAGAGTACTATCGCCAGCGGTCTCTTGATGCGTCGGCTTTGCCGCCTTTGGACCGCGCAATCCGCTTCATCTATCTAAATCGCAACTGTTTCAATGGTGTATACCGGACGAATCGGCAGGGCGTATTCAATGTTCCTCGGGGTAAGAAGACCGGAAGTATCCCAAGCGAGCAGGACTTCTACAGGTGCTCCGTCGCACTTCGTGATACCGATTTGCGAGCATTGGACTTCGAAAGTTGTCTTTCCGACGTCAAAAAAGGTGACTTCGTTTATCTCGACCCGCCATACAGCACCTCGTCTCGACCGAGATACGGTGAATACGGTTACGCAAGTTTTCAACCAATTGACGTGACTCGACTCGTAGACGTACTGAGGAGGTTAGACACGCTTGGGGCGTTCTTTCTGCTGTCTTACGCGGGAGGCAAGTCGGTCAAACGTTCGTTTAGCGAATGGAATTGCCAATCAATACGTGTACGTCGACACGTTGCAGGCTTCGTCGACCATCGGACGGTTGTCGATGAGATATTGGTATCGAACTACAGTTCGACTCAAGAAAGCGGTGAATAGGTGAGCGGAAGGCCTTTTTTACCTCGAGTGCTGCGGTTCGCGGTAGCGAGCGACCTGCACGTTTATGAAGGCGAGGTTGATAATAGTCCTTCCGCTCTCCGAGTTGGAGCAGACGAAACGGATCACCTTCGACATCCGATTGCTGCATTACTCCATTTAGTCAAATCGCAAAACCTTCGAGCAGATGCGTTGCTATGCCCAGGGGACTTGGGCGATAGGGCGAGTACCACTGGAATTCAATACGCATGGGCAAAGCTCGTTCAAGTGCAAAAGGCAATGCGAGCCAAGGAATTATTTGCAACGGTTGGGAATCATGACATTGACTCGCGCGGAAAAGCAAACAAATTCGATCCAAGAGGTTTTCTTCAAACGCTTGATCCACCATTCCCATACAAAGCATTGGCGGTCGCTGACCATTTCTGGTCTCGCCATTTTGCTGTTGTTGAAAGAGGCGACTTTCGAATCGTCCTGTTAAACAGTAGTGCATTTCATGGATATGAGAACGAGCACATTCATGGAAGAGTATCTGAACACACTCTGTCAGCTTTAGCAAAAACGCTAGGGAGTACTAAGAAGAAGCAACTTGTTAACATTTTGCTGTGTCATCACCATCCAATGCTCCACTCAGATCGCAAGCTCGGCGACCACGATACCATGAAGCATGGGCAAGAGCTCCTCGATCTAATCAATCATCACGGCGAGTGGATTGTAATTCACGGTCACAAGCATGACCCAAGACTAAGTTATGCTGCTGGGCGTTCTTCCGTGACTCCCATTGTATTTGCTGCTGGAAGCCTGACTGCAAGTCTTTACCCCGAAATTGCCTCCACCGCTCGAAACCAGTTTTACATTATTGAGTTCCCACTCGATGACATAGCAACCAGAGGGCTTGTAGGAACCTTCAGAGCGTGGGATTGGATTTACGAATCAGGTTGGCAACCTGCCACGAGTGGATCAGGGTTACCCTCGGTCGGAAGCTTCGGTCATCGCGAAAACCCGAATGTTATCGCACAACGAGTCGCCAGCTGCTTCGCTGAAGATACGATTGGCTGGGATGAGCTTAATCGACGTGAAGGCTCGTTGAAGTATCTGATACCCAATGATCGTGATCAGGTTCTAAAAGCCATGAAGGAACGTTTTAACCTGACGATTTTGGAATCGGATGGCGAGCCCATCCGAGTGGAGCGATAACAATGTTAGAAAGCGATCAAGCTCCAACACTATTTCCCTCATTCAACGCTCGGAACCTCTCTGCGGCTGATGTTGCACGGACCTTTGTCCCCTCTGAGAACTTTGAGAAGCTTTGTGGACAAAGCCATTCACTGATCGTTGGGCCGCGTGGAAGCGGAAAGACTACACTACTAAAGATGCTTCAGCAGGCCGCCCTAAACACATGGAAGCATCCTGACGCGGCCCGAATCCAGCAATCAGTTCGGTTCACGGGAGTCTATATTCCAACGGACGTTAACTGGGACAAGCAAATTGCGGCCCTTGGTTTGGGACGAGTTGATGAGAAGATTCGTGACTGCCTTAGTGTGGCTGCATTCACGACACATGTATTGAGGTCGTTTGCACAAAGTATTGACGAGGCAATTCCTGTGCCCAGTGGCCAAGACGAATTGAGACGGTACAGCGAGGCGGTTACTCAGATATCAGAGGAATGGCAACTTGATCGTCCCGCCAGAAGTTTTCAATCATTGCGATACAGTATGCGGTCCCGCTTGAACGATCTACATCGGTTCGCTGGCCAGCTACAATTCGCAAGTAAGGAGGAGGCCCGTTCACTGGTGGCGAACACAGGTTGGCTTCACCAAAATTTCCTAGAGCTTTCTTCCTTCGCCATTGATGTCGTGAATGACTTAATTGGCAATCCTGGAAAGATGTGGGCATTTCTATTCGATGAATTGGAACTTGTACCTGCAAACGTTAAAGAGCACCTCATAGCCTGTCTTCGTAGTACAGATCAACGAATCCTCTTCAAGCTATCACTTGTTCCATATACCGACGAAATGGGCCAGTTTGTAGATTCAATTCAGTCTGCTACCTCCGGCAATGACTTCGTAGCAATCCGTCTTTATTACCCCAAGAAGGAAGATGCGTCTGCCTTTTGTCGCCACCTATGGCATGCGACGCTCGCCGAACTGGGACAACCTGACAAGGAACCCGAGGCGGTACTCGGGGATTCATATTTCCAGTCATCATCCGACGACTGGTCCAAAACCTCTAGCGCGTACGGCAGTGATTCAAGGATTGCAGAACGCTTTAATAGCCTTGCTCAGAAAGATGCAACATTCGCAAATTTCCTCAGGAGTCATGATATTGACCCTAGTGACATGCAATCTCTTGATGGAGGAGAGCGTCCCAAGGTTGCTCGCAAGATTGTCAGTCTGGTCGCACTTCGCGATGCATTGTTGCGTTCGGTGGACGAGCATGGCAATGCAAAATTGAAATCAAAGGTTAAGCCAGAACTCTATACTGGTGCTGAGACGCTGTTCGCTATTGTCGAAGGGAATCCACGTTGGTTTAAAGGGCTCTTGGGGGAGCTCATCAAGAAGCATGGAAGCAAAAGAAAAATAGACGGTAAAGAACAGCTACAGCAGATCGAGATTGTGTCAAAACGTTTCCGTGCACTTTTGCGAACTATTCCATGTCCGAAGGTGGGAAGGCAGTCATCGCCTAGAGGAATTCTGCTGACGCTGGATCAAGTTGGCAAAGCGTTTCACGCAAGTCAAGTCGCTGGCCCGTTTAGCCTTGATCCAATTG
>JANRMD010000298.1:0-39308 GCA_033761895.1 Pirellulaceae bacterium
CGGAATCATAATCCGCGTGTCGGGGGTTCGAATCCCTCCGCCGCTATTTTCAAGTTCTTCCCCATAAACTGTTGTTAAAGCAACGTTTTCTCCCGGGAATTGCGATACACCGGTCGCAATAATCTCTCCACAAGAGCCCTCTATTTTGCCTCTTGCGGCAGGGATGTGTACCGTTTCGCGGCCTGAGTGCTGCTGCAAACTGGATCGAATTGCAAGTAGTCGGCACGGCAATATCTGAACATCTCGATGACTTCGGTACGCCTATGCGCTCGCGTTCTGGCTTGGATCACATTGACGACACTCGGCTACCTAAAACGGGTTGCTGTACAATAGGAGTAGGGGCTGTTGCTTAATCGCGGACGACGTACCCAGCGTGTAAAAGAATCATTTGAATGACGAAATTGCTTTGCTGTACCTTGGCAGGGATTTGCCTCATTATCGGCTGCAACTCTCAACGCGATAACGCGTATCTCGGCACGGGTAATTTCTTACAAGCGAAAGACGACTTACCCGCTAAAGTCGCCGAGATCGCAAATGCGTTGGAGCGATTTCCTCACGACCCTAGCAAAGACGAGTTCCAATCGGTGCTGTTGATGGCTGGCTTGAACAAAGAAGCAGACGGCTACAAGGACACACAGCACTGGTGGTATCTGGACGCTAATTTCGAATCAGATTCAAGCCTAGAAAAGGCCTATGTCGTTTCCATTGCATATTGGCCCAAACGGAATTCTCGCCTGCAACTTTTGGGGGCGGGAATTCATCGCGTAAATTCCATGCAACCTGGGAGAGAGACCATTTGGAAAATCGAATACATGAGAGCATCACTCAATCCTTAGCCATCTTCGACTTTTTTCTTCATCGCGGTATGTAGCCTAGGCATCCTGCCTGGGTTAGGCCGGGCTAGTCCTCAACCATCTCAGCCAGCGCGGGCGCCCCATGCAACTCGTGGAGTGTGGAGACGATATCAATTCACGTTCAGCCTAGCAGAGTCACTGATGCCTATTCGCACCACCTTCCGTTTCAAAAAATCAACAGTCCGCAGAAATGGAAGTTGCCTAAGTAGGCATAACCGTCATAGCCGCTCCATTTCTGGGCGTGGCATGCTTGTTGCCATGTAGCTAACAGGCTGCTGAAAAAGTCGATTTACCGCGAATTGTGGAACAGCACTAACCCGATGCGTCAGCGAGGGGCTTTTGACATTCCCTCGCTAACGCTTCGGGTTACTTTTTCGGCAGCCTGATCGGTCGGGGAAATCCAGTATCCGTATGCAATATGAGGTCGCCCTATGTTCAAGCCCGGAACACCTGCTGACAAGCATCTTCGCAACTCAAAACACTTCGACGCCAAATTAACGGTCGAAACGCTTGAGGCCATGATCTTGCTTTCCGGTTCTTGCGGTGGGCTTGTCGCGCATGCAGTCGGCGAGCATTGCTCAGATGCCAACGTCGAGACCGACCAATGTGATGCTTATGACACTACCTTGCACCACACCTCAAACTGCTCGGGTAACACGACTCACTTTGACCCATTCTGCGAGCCAGCGCCGACGCACTGCAAGCCCGTCGCCTATGACTGCGCAGCTGACAAACCAGTGGAGCCACCAGCCAGCGATGACTTCGACTCGATACTTGAGTGGAACGACGTGATGCTCGAGGCCAACGCAGCTGACCATGCCAGGACGAGGCCCGAGCAAGGTGGTCCGATCCTGACTGCAAGGGCCTTCGCCATCGTAAGCGCAGCGATGTACGACGCCTACAACTCGGTCGAGCATATTGGCAGCGATTACTTAGTGAAAGCGCCTTTCACAAATGGAGCTAATTCGGATGCTGCCGTCGCACAAGCCGCTTATCAGGCTCTGGTTGAACTGTTCCCCAGTCAAAGAGACACGTTCGATAGCGAACTGAAAGAAAGCCTAGCGAGAATCGCAGATGGTGCCAGCGAGGACTTAGGACGCGCCGTTGGCAAACATGTCGCTGACCAGATCCTGGCCACACGCGAACTGGATAACTACGAGAAACTTAACAGCGTTGGGAAATATGTTCCAAATGGCAAGCCGGGATTCCATGATGTGGATCCGTTGAACCCGAACCAGGGATTCTATGGAGCTGGTGCGATGGAGATTAATCCCTTCGCCATTGAAAGCGTCGATCAATTCCAATCCGCTCCGCTAGATGACGGCACCCCGGAAGGTCGCTTGGCGTTCATGCAGAGCGAAAAGTATCGTCTAGCCTATGAAGAAGTTAAAGCGCTGGGAGGTGACGGCATCACCACTCCAACCACTAGAACTGCGGAGCAAACCGAGATTGGTAAATACTGGGGTTACGATGGTCGGCCTGATATCGGCACACCACCCAGACTTTACAACCAAATTGTCCGTCATATAGCCGAGCAAGAGGATAACACAGAAGCGGAGAACGCCAGGCTATTTGCTCTGGTCAATATCTCCATGGCCGATGCAGGCATCACATCCTGGAATACAAAGTACGACGATGCGTTCTGGCGACCGATACTTGGCGTTCGTGGAGGCGACAACGATGGGAACCCAGATACCATCGGCGATGCAGAATGGCGGCCGTTGGGTGCCCCAGCCAGCAATCCGCGAGCAGGTGAAACCAATTTCACCCCCAATTTCCCCGCGTACACTTCGGGACACGCAACTTTCGGAGCCGCTACATTTCAAACACTAGCGAGATTCTACGGTACCGACAATATCCACTTCACGTTCGTTTCAGATGAACTGAACGGCAAGACAATCGACGCCGACGGCAGTATCCGCCCGCTGGTTGAACGTTCCTTCAGCAGCTTGACCGAAGCCAAAGTAGAGAACGCGCAAAGTCGAATTTACCTTGGTATCCACTGGGCCTTTGATGCTACTGATGGAATCAAGATGGGAGACGCCGTCGCTGACTTCGTGTTCGATAACGTGTTGAAAACGAACAGTAGCCCTAGGGTGTATTCCTAGCGACTGGCCAATCTCGCTTCGCGGTAGGTAACGAAGCGATCTTGCTGGGGGTCCCACAAGTTCGCACGCAGGCAAGCCCAAATGTCAGCGACATGCAATGACGTTGACCCAGGCTCCTGCAGTTCGCTGAGCGATGCCATGGCGTCGGGAAGTTTATAGAACGGAATCTTGGCATTCAGATGATGCACATGATGGTAGCCGATGTTGCCGGTGAACCAACACATTAAGGGATGCATGCGCATGTAGCTCGATGACTGCAACGCCGCTCGAACGTAACTCCACTTTTGATGATGATTCAATTTGCACGTTGGAAAGTTATGCTGGGCATAGAAAAGATAAGAACCGATGCCACATGAGATGGTTAGCGGCAGGATCAAGCACAGGATCAAATACTCCCAACCAACCATGGTCAGACCAAACGCCAGTCCAACGTGCAATAGAAGTGCAAGTGCGGAATCGAAATGGCGTGTGGGGTTGAGAATGACCGCACGAATACACATGCCCCCCATGAATACGGTCAGATAGCCAAGACCGATGGTTAACCAATGCCGTGAAGCGACATACTGCAACTTTTGCCATCGCGTCGCCGCCGCGTATTGCTCGCAGGTCATGACCGGAAACGAACCAATGTGTTCGTTGGTCTCTTTGGAATTGTGTTTGTGGTGATGGTCGTGCGAACGATTCCATACACTTGTTGGACTAAGCACTAGCAAACCATAGACATACATGATTGCACCCGCCAAACGCGAATGAACCAGAATGGCATGATGCTGAAAGTCGTGGTAGATAATGAAAATCCGTACAATCAACAGCGCACTTACGACGCTGGCGAGGATGCGTACAGACCAATGCAAGTTGCTGAGGCAGATCGCTAAACAAACCAAGTAAAGCGAAATTGTCGAAAACAGGTACCACCAACTACGTAATCTGTCATCCGATGCAAAGGCTTTGGTAGCCACAAGTAGTTCTTTATCAGTCCGCACAGAGGAGCTTCACAAACGATCCGAGGAAGCTCTCGAAACCCGATCGCGGAGAGTTTCGGAAGACTGAATTGAAATCTACATGTTCAAAGGTTCGACGATATCGCGAATGCTCACAATCCCAATATGGTCATTTCGGCGGAATTTTGCCCGGAATTAGACGCAATCTCGCCCCTTTAGAGACGTGGTTACTATAGAGCTACGGTCAATAGCGCCCGTTTCGTCAGAACCGGCTGCCAGCCCTTGGTTTTCGCGATTGAGCTTGAACCGGTCAAACAAAAGGTGGCTGGCACCTTGCGCGAGCCCGCCGAGCCACTGGTGAAGGTCTAGCCGCAAGCGTTGCATGCGGTTGCGCAGTAACGGCAGGTGATAGCCTGGGATGCCAGTCCCAGGGGGCTGAGCCCATTGAAGCGCTAAGTCGCGGAGCGATGGTATGCGCTGCGATCAACCTTGGTTGAAGATCACGTTATTGAACATCGTGGTAGGGGTATTCGATTTCGCGGGTCAGGGTTAAACCAACTCCCTGCCGTCGCTCCGCGACTAACGCATTGCACTGTGCTCTAACCTGGGACTGGCATCCCAGGCTTTCGCTTGCCGTTGCTCTGCAACTCTGCCACTGACGCGCTACTGAAATGCCAGGTGGGGTGGCTTGCGCCATGCGACGACTGTAGCTTGCAAAGCCAACAGAAGGTGGCTGGCAACAGAAGGTGGCTGGCACCTTGCGCGAGCCGAGTGGGTGGGTGTTGGGTGGGTCGTTCCTGCCGGGTGCGACCTGGATTGCGGTACGTGGCTGGGATTGCGGTAGGTGGCTGGCACCTTGCGCGCTTGCACTGACTGCCTGCCAGGTGCGGTAGGTGGCTGGCACCTTCTGCCTCAGGCTGGCGGGCACCGCACGCCGGCTGTTACTAGCAAAACCAACAGAAGGTGGCTGGCACCTTGCGCGATGCGGCCGAGCCACTGGTGAAGGTCTAGTCGCAAGCTTTGCATGCAGTTGCGCAGTAACGGCAGGTGATAGCCTGGGATGCCAGTCCCAGGGGCTGAGCCCAATGAAGCGCTAAGTCGCGGAGCGATGGTATGCGCTGCGATCAACCTTGCTTGAAGATCACGTTATTGTGAACATCGTGGTAGCGGTATGCGATTTCGCGGGTCAGGGTTAAACCAAGCCCTGCCGTCGCTCCGCGACTAACGCATTGCACTGTGCTCTAACCTGGGACTGGCATCCCAGGCTTTCGCTTGCCGTTGCTCTGCAACTAAAACGCATTGCGCTGTGCTCTAACCTGGGACTCGCATCCCAGGCTATCGCGCGCCGTTGCTCCGCAACTCTGTCACTGAGGCGCTACTGAAATGCCCGCTGGGGTGGCACCATGCGACACGCTCCGCAACATTGCTACAGATGCGCTGGTGTAATGCCCGGTGGGGTGGCACCATGGTACGTCGACAGGCACTGCCGACTGCTTGAGAACCAGCCGCTCTAAATGTGGACTGGGCTTCACCGCCCGCTTGCGGCTCAGCGCCCCCCTACTCGAGACAAATAGTCCCAAGCTACGTATGACGCCGTTACTCGCGGCACTCCGGGCAACGCCCTTTGAGAAGCACGTCTTCGATCTGCCCCACAGACTGCGATGCCTTCAGTTCAACTTGATTGTCGTCCAGGCATTGTATGCTCCCGCAATCAATGCATAGCAGATGTGGGTGCGCACTCGATGCGTCACCGCCCGATCCCACACGCTCGAATCGCCAAACATGATCGCCCAGCTCCATCTTGCGCAGTAGTCCAGCCTCCGTCAGGTCGCCGAGCGCTCGAAAGATCGTGGACTTTTCATAGCCCGTTTTTACCAGAACTTCGGTGACTTCGAGATGAGTCCTCGGGTGTCCAGAGCCATCGAGAAAATTGATGACAGCGATACGAGCCGGCGTTGCACGAAGCCCCTTGGCTCGTAATAGCTCGCGAATGCCGTCGACATCAATTTTCTTTTTGCTCATGAAATCAACGTCGCCAAGGTGCCATAAATGACCGGTCAAGCCCGCGAAGCTCTTTCGATCATGTCATCGGGCAGTGCGTTCGTCAAGTCCGCGAAGAACGCAGCCTTCTCCAATTTCAGGTTCTCGCGCAGTTTAATCTACAGGAGTTCCATCGCCCTGCTGTGGCTCACCTGCCACAAGATCGCCCAACTTTAATCGCTGCTCAACCAGCCAATCACGATAAGTCCCTGCAGCGATCTGTTGACGCGCTGCAGCCATCAGCCGCTGATAAAACATCAGGTTGTGGTGTGTCAGCAAGATTGGGCCGAGCATTTCTTTCGCAATAAACAGATGCCGAATATACGCACGGCTGTGACGACACCCTAGGCAAGGGCACGTTTCATCGATCGGCCGCGGATCATCGGAATGCACCGCGTTGCGCAAGCGGAGAGTGCCCTCCCAAGTGAACGCGAGCGCGTTGCGACCATTGCGTGTCGGCATGACACAGTCGAACATGTCGATGCCACGCGCAATACCTTCCAGTAAATCGATTGGCCGGCCGACCCCCATCAGGTAGCGAGGCTTATCTTGAGGCAGGTGCGGAGTCGTCTCGCCAATAACGCGATACATTTCCGACGGTTCTTCACCTACGCTCAGCCCACCGACAGCGAAACCATCGAACGGCATCGCAGACAAACTGGTCGCGCTGACTCTCCGCAGTTCAGTATCCAACCCACCCTGCACGATCGCGAATTTGGCTTGCTCAGGAACACGTGACGCTTTCAAGCAGCGTTCGGCCCAACGCGTTGAACGATGCATGGCTTCTTCGACCTTCGAACGTTCTGCGGGCAAAGCAACCACGTGGTCCAGCACCATGGCAATATCGCTACCCAAACGCTCCTGAATGGCAATGGACTCTTCTGGGGTCAGTTCGAGCAAACTACCGTCGACATGCGAACGGAACTTGGCACCCTCTTCAGTGATCTTTGTCAGGCCTGCAAGGCTGAAAATCTGAAAGCCACCGCTGTCCGTTAAAATCGGAGCGGGCCAGCCCATGAACTTGTGCAGGCCACCAAGCCTCTGCACACGTTCGCTCCCTGGACGCAGCGCCAAATGATATGTATTGCCGAGTATGATCTGTGCGCCTGTCGACTGGACTTGATCGATACACAGTCCCTTGACGGTGCCTTGAGTTCCGACAGGCATGAAGACTGGCGTATCGATCGAGCCACGTGGGGTATCGATACGACCTAATCGCGCGCTCGAATGCGGATCATTCGATAGAAGTGTGAATCCAAATCCGCTTGCCATACTTTTTGAAACCAGATTTAGGTAGCTGGTTTCGCGAGAAACCGATGTTAGACGTTATGAAGTTCCGCGGCTTCTTCGAAAGCCAACTCGCTGTTCCGTATCAGCCCTATCTACAAAAAAAGCTCATCACGCTGAAGCATGATGAGCTCTTTAGATTTTGCATTTGAATTGAATCAATCGCCGCGAAGCTTGAGGCTCATGAGTTCCAGCTTCTCGCGCACTTCGTTCAAGCTCGTAACCCCGAAGTTCTTGCACTCGAGCAAGTCGTCACCGGTCTTGCGAATCAATTCAGAAATCGTGTTGATGCCAAGACGAACCATGCACTTGCGAGCCCGCACGGACAAATTCAATTCCGAGATCGGTCGTTCCAGGATCGCTTGCTGATCCGGTGACATTCCCGACAGGTCAAGCGGTGGATCTGGTTCGCGTTGCTGATCAGAGAACTGGCCGAGGGAAAGTCCCTTGGAAGCGAGCATTTCGCGGATTTCCACGAGGCTGGTTTCGCCAAAGTTCTTGCTGGACAGTAGCTGTTGTTCACTGGTGCGGGTCAAGTCACCGATGGTGTAGATGCCCATCTTCTGCAAACAATTGCGACTGCGTACGGACAATTCGAAATCGTTCACCGAGACGCTCAGCATTTGGCTGATGCGTTCCGATTGACGAGCCGAATCTTCATCGTAGTAGACGCTGCCCGAAGCCGAAGCATCTTTGAGATAAAGTTTGGCTCGCGGATGATCAGGGAAAACGTCCAAGACTCGCTTGTAGCAGGCTTGGGCCTTGCCGTAGTCGTTGCGGTCTTCGTAAAGAATTCCGAGGTTGATCAAGGTTCCGATATGAGCCGGGAAGGACGACGCAGCTTTCTCGTACTGGCGAAGCGCTTCAGAGTCATTGCCTTTGCGGTCGTTCTCAAGAGCTAAACCGAAAAGAGCGCCTGGATGCCGATCGTCGTGTTGCAATGCGCGATTGTAGAGTCGTAGGACTTCTTCAAAGTTCGCGTCGCGAGCGGCAACGGTAGCGCCACGTTGATAATTGTATTCGGCGGTTTGCTCATAAGGCCCAAAGGTGTTATCGAGGATGTCCATCGCATCCTGCAATCGGCCCATGTAACGATAAACCTCAGCCGTGGAGACCTGGCAGTGATCAGGATCGTAGCCCGCTGTCTTGGCAGATGCAAAGTGCTGCACCGCTTCATCGTACAGTTCCAGTTGGAAGCAGGCTTTGCCGAGGTAGAACAGGGCCAATGCGCCACCATCAGCATGCGACAACGTCTTCCGAGCATCCTCGAATCGACCGAGCAAATACTGACTAACGCCTAAGCGCACCGATTGCGCTGGACTGCGATCTTGATTCTGTTGCAATTCGCCAACCGCATCCCGAAGCACGCCAAGCTGGCTGTAGTCATCAGAAATGGTTTTGCACAGTTGATTAATTTCACTGGGACCAAAGGAATGGTTCGAGACAACCATGTCACGCACGTCAAAAACCGCCGCTTCCGTCATCCTGAAATGACTCCCTTAGGAATTGTTGCTGCAAGCAAATCGCATAGTAAACAACGGGCACAGTAAACCGGCACACAGGGCCAGCGGCGGGAGTCGAACCCGCAACCCCCGCATTACGAATGCGGTGCTCTGCCAATTGAAGCTACGCTGGCGACCTAAGCCAAAGCCTGTAGGCCACTTATAGAATCCCGAAATTTAACTGGCCAAGCCGTTAACCGTCAAGGGGACAAGCAGGCTTTATCCAAGCATTGCATTGCCCCCTCGTTGGGTGGAGGCGATCGGTCGCAACATGTTGGCTGCCCGAGATTTGTGGAAAATACCGAAACTTCGGTCTGCCGCAAAATGCGAAATCCCCATGCCTTTTGGAATGGCAGCCAATTGAAAAAAAAATCGCGATGTTTAGACTATCCGGCGTAATCGCGCCCATAAGCTGTATCGATTGAGCAGAGAGGGGAAACTGGCGGAAAAACGGTCACCGGGTACTACCCCGCTGCTAATCCGCAGTTACACTCTATGCAACATGACTAGATAGGCCAAATGGGTTGACTTTAACGCTTGTAAGCGATCTTAGGTTTGCTAGCATAGTCAAAAATTCGTTCATTGAAATTCAAATCTCGTAAGAGATCAATTTAAAAAAGTTTCCTCCTGCAGCGTGTGGGGGGTATTGTTCCGGGCTGGCCCGAAAGGCCATTGGTTCCTCTGGAGGAGATCCTCATGAAGTTTCGCCCGTTTGTTGCTTTGATGGGCCTGGCCGCATTGTTAAATCCGGCAAGCGCTGTCTTGGCTGATGGCTGCGGATGCAGCAGTGGCTGTGGTTCTACGGTATCGAGTGGTTGTGGCGCTGCTAGCGGCGACGCAGGTTGTGGTACATCGTACATGACCAAGACCGTTATGGTCCCTACCTATGTAACTGAGACCCAAATGGTCAATGTTACGACCATGCAACAGGAAACTCGTCAACGCACTTACACAGTGATGAAGAGCGTTCCACGCACCGAGACTCGTACTCGTACAGTTACCAAGTCGGTTCCTCGCCAAGTGACGAAGACTCAGACTTACACAGAAAACGTTCCTACAACTCAATCGCAGTCGTACACCGTTTCTGTTCCTGTAACCACTCAACAAGAACAAACCTACACGGTTAACGTTCAGAAGATGGAAAACCAGGAAGTTCCTTACACTGTTTCGGTTCCAGTAACCCAAACTCGTGAAGTTCCTTACACCGTTTGCGTGCCTTACACAGAAACACGTCAACGCACCTACACTGTCAACGTTCCCTACACCGAAATGGTTGACCAGACATACACCGTTTGCGTGCCTTACACCGAGAACGTTGAGCAAACCTACACCGTTAGCGTTCCTTACACTGAAACCGTTGATCAGACTTACACTGTAAGCGTTCCTTACACTGAGCCTGTAACTACAACTTACACAGTCAACGTTCCTTACACCGAAACGATGACCGGAACTCGTACCGTCTGCCAACGCGTACCTGTTACCCAATATCGTACCGTCTGCAAAGACATGGGTTCTTACCAAACTGAACAAGTTGAAGTACCTGTCAGCAGCGGTTGCGGCGTAAGCAGCGGTTGTGGTTCATGTGGCGGATGCAACAGCGGTTGCGGATGCGGCGCTCCTGCTGCTGCCGCTGGTTGCGGTTGTGCACCTCAAACCACCACTGTTTGCAAGCGAGTTTGGGTTCCAAACGTCGTTCAAGAACAAGTTCCTTACACCACTTACACAACTCAACAAGTTGAACAGCCTTACACTTACAACGTTACCAAGTGCCGTCAAGAGACTCGCACTAACACTGTTAACGTAACCAAGTACAAGACTGAAACTCAAGTTCGTCAAGTTACTGTCAACAAGTGCAAGATGGAAACACGCACCAAGACTGTGCCTGTTACCAAGACTCGTCAAGAAACTCAAGTTCGTCAAGTTGCAGTTCAAAAGTGCCGTCAAGAACAACGCACTCAAGACTACACCGTTACATTGACCAAGCAAGAAACTCGTACTCGCACCGAGTCCTTTGTAACTTACACAACTGAACAACGCACTCGCACTGTTCAAGTTTGCAAGACTGTTGCTGAAACCCGCACTCGCACGGTTCCAGTTACAACTTACACTCAAGAAACTCGTGAACGCCAAGTCACTGTCATGGTTCCAACAACCAAGACACGTGAGTACACCGTTACCGAATACGACACTGTGAAAGAAGAAGTACCGTACACCGTTACGGTTTGCGATCAAGTTCCAGAAACCAAGACCCAAGACTACACCGTTTGCGTGCCTGTAACGACCCAAAAGGAAGTTCAAGTGCAAAAGTGTGTCATGGTTGCTCAAGAAGTAACTGTTCCAGTTAGCAACGGCTGCGGCGGCGCTGTTAGCGCTTGCGGCGGAAACTGCGGAGCGACCGTTAGCACTGGCTGCAGCGGTTGCGGTGCTCCAGCGAGCAGCGGTTGCGGTTGCAACTAATTAATACTCGACTATAGCCTCAGGCTAGCGTTGACTAAAAGATGAGCAGGCCGGTGTCGCAAGATGCCGGCCTTTTTCGTTGGTAGTGTCGGACAATTGTCTCAATTGTTGCAGTAACGATAGTGTCGCACAATTGTCCCAATTGTCGCAGCAACAATCGACACAGCTGCTAGTGTCGCAAAATTGTCTCAATTGTTGCAGTAACAATCGAGGCAGCTGCTAGTGTCGCACAATTGTCCCAATTGTTGCAGTAACGATCGAGGCAGCTGATTCAAGGCAGCTGCTACGATTGAGACAATTGTGCGACACTAGTTTCGTTGGCACTTAGGGCAGTAGAAAGTGGAACGCTGCGCTTGAACGATGCGCAGGATCTCAGTCGTGCCGCATTGAACACATCGCTCCCCAGCCTTGTCGTACACGCGGTGCATGTTCTGGTAACTGCCCGGGTCGTTGATCGCGTTGCGGTACGTCCCGTCGGACAATGTTGAACCTTCCAGTGCGATCGCCAACTGCAGAATCTCGAGCATCACCTGGTGCAGCACACGCAATCGAGCTGCACTCACTTTCGCAGCCGGCTTCTTAGGATCGATCTTGGCCTTGAAGAGCATCTCCGAAGCGTACAGATTGCCCACCCCCGCGAGCAGCTTTTGATCGAGCAACGCGACCTTGATCGGACGCGAAGTAGCCTGCAGACGACCAATGAAATCGTCGGCAGTAATCTGCAGAGCGTCCGGACCAAGTCGACCTGCCACAATCCGGTCATGCAACTCGGTTGTCGGCATCAGCTCAACGGTACCCAATCCACGTCGATCCCAAAACTGCAGCCTGAGCTGGCCACTGAAGTCAATCTGCAAGCGCACGTGATCAGGATCAGGCGGAGCGTCGAGCGCGACCAACCCCGTCATCTTGGGTTGCAGGATCAATGAATCATCAGCCGTTTGAATCACCACACGCTTCCCAAGTCGCGTGATGGCTTTAACTTTGCAGCCTGCCATACGCGCGTTGATTTCGTCAATCGCAGGACAGACCTTGATAGGGCGATAGTCGCAACGTGGCTGACTAACTGCCCGAATCATCTTGCCGATCGTCGGGTAGATGCCACGACACATCGTTTCGACTTCCGGCAACTCAGGCACGCTTCACGCCTCGCAAACAGAATCAATTCGTGTAGTCGCCGCAGATTCCAAGCCCACGGCCTAATTGGTTTTCGCACACTAGTTTAGCAAATGCGAACATCCAAGTCGTCAAGCGTGGGACAGTACCAACACAAGCGGTGATTTCCGAGCGAACGACATCCACATTCGCTTGGCCACGCAAGACATTCTGCTCGCGATAGATCACCGTCCAGACACACGCCCATGTTCGTCGAAACCAGGGCGAGTAATCTTTGGCCTCAGTCGCGAGAATCTGCTTGTGCAGCGATTCAAGTCTCTTGACGCATCCGATCCACGGAGCCGCTCCATTAACATTCGTACAGTTCGGAGCATTCTTCGGAACAAGTGAATCGTGCGCTTTGGCAATTGTCCAATTCAGACTCTCTTCAAAGTCGGATAAAGCGGGGCGCTCGGTCGAAAAAGGTTCTTCATAGCGCAACACCACCCAATCGGCTTGATCAAAACGAATCGACCAGCCACTCAAGTCCCAGGCGGCTTTGCATGGCAATTTGAGGTTCAAGCCTGAAGGCATACCCGCAGTGCTCAACGGTCTTTGCAAACGTACCGCCTCTTTACGCACCAAGCTCAGCCAATCCGCATTGGCAACTTCTGCCACCAAGGGAACTTCACACGGGACAATCCCAATGCTTTTGGTCCATGATTCGAAATCCGCCACCGGTTCCGTTGATTTGTGCTGATACACGAAGGGATCGTCGCGATCGAAAATCCAGTCCGGTTGCTGGATTGGTACGATTTCCAGCATCGCCTTGAGATCCTCCGCAATCGCAAAGTCCCACAGCTTTTGTGCTGATTCGAGCCGGTTTGACTCGGTGTTCATGCGACTCAAATCGTTGATCGTGTCCAGCAGCGGCTTAATGCGTTTGGCCGTTGGTTCGTTTGCAACTTGAGTTAGAGATTGCAACCAATTCTGTGTAAATGACTTGTCTGTACTACCGAAGTTCATGGCCGATTTCAAAAGTCGAAATGGAAACGCGTCAATGTCGCACGTTGAAACCGGCAGATGATAACAAAAGCGACCGAATTGCGAATGTAGGGTAACGGCAATTCGGCAAAAGGCCCGCAGTTGATAGCAATTCAGGGGGCCTTCAACGCCGATCTTGCCCGCCTTTCTTCGGTGCAGTTACCTGTAAGGCACGTGCATGCCCTTTCGAGTCTCTAAACCGATTTCAAGATCGGCAGTGAATCATACCGCGCACCAATCACCCGTTCACTATCGGTTCCCAGCCAATCCCCCAGAACAGTTGAATAGACTTGGCGGAAGTCGGTGTGAAATTTCAAGTCACCGTCATCCAAGTCGGTCAGGCTTGGTTGATCGCCTCTAAAGCCCGCTTGTACGGCGTTGCCGGTCAAGATGAGTGGCGCTGCTGCACCATGGTCGGTACCCTTGCTGGCGTTTTCCTCGACGCGTCGCCCAAACTCACTGAAACTGAGTGTCAGGACGCGCTCGCCATGACCGTGTTCGGCAAGGTCGCGAGTAAATGCGGTGACTGCATCGCACCACTGTCGCAGCAGCGCGGCATGTGCGTCCGCCTGTTGGGAATGCGTGTCGAAGCCATCAAGCGTGACATAGTAGATCCGCGTGTTAAGCCCCGCACTTATTAACTGTGCAATGATTCGAAGTTTTCGCGCCAAATCCGTTTGCGGATACTCAACCGCCGACTTGTAGTCCGACTGGGCGGTTGCGACGCGGTCGCTTGCGACCAATGCTGCTGACGTACTGGTTTGGACGAATCCTAGCAGTTCACTTGAGGTTGCCCGCTGCGTGGCGGCAAGTTGAGAAACGGTATCGCGAAACTGGTCGTTGCCCGACTGCAATTTGAATTCGTCGAGAGATTTCACCGAGGGAACACGTACATCGCGGGCTTGCAATGCCAATGGTTGTTGCTCGCCTCCAAAGTGAATCGCCGGTACGTCGCTACCATCAAGTTTCATGTTTTGATCCAGATAGCGTCCTAACCAACCCGTAGTCCGCGATTCGTTCTTCGGGTGGCATGTGTGCCAGATATCCATCGACTCGAAGTGGGAACGATTCGGATTCGCGTAGCCAACTCCTTGCACGACCACTAACTTCTGTTGCTCAAGCAGGTCTGCAAACCCTCGTAAGGCTGGATGAAAGCCGCTGTGATCATTGGCTTTGATAACCTCTGAGGTTGGGATTGCCAAAGTGGGGCGACGTTTTCGATAGGCATCATCTTGGTAGGGAATGACTGTGTTCAGTCCATCGTTTCCGCCGGACAGTTGAACGACAACGAGCACCCGATCGTTATTCGCATCGGCTCGTTCAGCCGCTTGCATCAAGAACTGCGGAGCAAGAGCGCCTACCCCCAGCGCAGCGCCGCTCGTTTGCAAGAAGCGTCTTCGGTTACTCATACTAAAATCCGATTGCCCTGAAGTTTGTGTCGGTCACGTTCTCGCTTAGCCGATGGTTCGATTGTGTCGCTATCGCGCTGGCAGCACGTTCAATTGTACCTTTTCTCGAGTTGGCTTGGCAACCAGTTTGCACTCATGCTTTGAACCGTGAAACACAATGTCCCCTTTGGCGATTCTTCCCCTTTTAATCCGCAACACCTCAGACCGGCGAACTGGATTTATTCAGTACCGTCTGTAATTCCGCCCCGCGTCGGCGTCGCCATTTTCGTCCCGCGAAGGCAAGCCCGGCGATCGTAAAAATGGCGAAGGACCCTGGTTCTGGCACGACTGCGGTGGCAGAAGGGACGGCGGTGACCGTGATGGTACCGAAATTCTGAAAGGCTGGCGGGGCCCCCAGAGTATTCGGGGTCGAATCGATATCGAACATCATTGGATTGAACATGTCATCCAAAAACAACGTCGAATCGTCAAAGGGATCCGCGTTACCTTGATCCGCATTCCACAAACTTAGCGTGAAGCTGTCTCCGACGGCAGCCAATGGTGAGCCTGAGATGTGTTCGATCTCCAGACGAGCTAGCAGTTTCTGCGTCCCATCAAGTGTTACTCCAGTAGTTGAAACGGTGAAATCACCGCCCAGCAATTCGGTTGGAGTGGCCTGCTGGTTAGCGAACCAGTTCGATGGATTCGCATCTCCCTGAAACACGTACGCAAATGGCGAAGTGACACCCTGCTCTGAATTCGATTGCGCACTGCGGAACTGCAAGGCACCATTTGCATCATTGCCGGATATTCGAAAGTCGAACTGCGCTAGAAGGAGATTCTCCGTTCCTGTGGAACTGATCAGAACGTCCACAAAACCGGTTCCTCCTGCTGTAATTGTGGAATTCTGTACCTGAATGATCACACCGGCCGAAGCCGTTGTCGAAGCTGTTAGCGAGAGCAGAATTAAAGTCAGTTGTTTAAACACGATGCTGATTACTCTTTTCAAATTTTGACCAAGAAGAAATATATCCTGCGAAGTAGACGAAAGACCTCCAGTCAATCCACGGTGGCCTATGCGCCACCGGTTTTTTGTGACATGGACTAGTCGTCAAGCCATCCGAACAGCGAATCCCGCAACTTCTTTCCATTTTGCTGAGTCGCAAACAAACGATCGAGGGAATTGACTACCCCATTACCATCCAAATCGCCATCCACGTTATTTCCGACACGACCAACTTGACTGGTAACCAAGCTAAGGTCAGTGCTGTCGACTTTGCCATCTCCGTTGGCATCGCCCCACAAGCGGAAGAACTCGAACGCAGTATCTGCTGGATCACCGAACGAGTTGTTGCCATCCTGATCAATAAGGATGCGGTAAAAACCGTTTCCGGCCTCTCTAAGACCGCCAAGGCCGTTGGCTCCAAAATCCAGACGCAGCGATTTGTCGTCCTGAGTCAATGCGAAACCTGTGACCAGGCTTCCGGTACCTGGGCTAACTGACGTTGCATCGATTCCAAATCGCTCAACCTTCACGCGTCCTGCGGCTAGCAACTCGCTCAGGCCAGTGGCGGAGCTGAATAGTATGTCCAGATTTCGCACATAGGAGCGCTGGTTCGCGCCTTTCTGCACGTCGATTGCGGTCGCCTTCAGTCCAGCAGCCGCGAAGGAATTGGTCACTGAAAGGTCTGCGACAACGGGTGTCGCTTCCACATTTCCGGCATCGTCACGTCCCCGGCTATAGAACCTATAAGTGTGACTTGTGCCATCCAGAATTCCCTGAAACGGAATCTTCCCCGAGTAGTTCCCGCCACCCAGAGACACGGCGTTGGCCGAACGGATCAGAACTGCTGCACCGTCATCAATCGACACGTAAACATCAAACGCGGCCAACGCAGAACCAGTCGCTTTGCTGCCAGTCATCGAGATGGTGAACAATCCGCCGGATGTCGGTACGGCAGTCGTAACCTGGCTAGCTGGCGGAGCAACATCGCCAATGCGAGTGCTAGTATCTGAGGTGGTTTTCGTCTCTTCGTTCCCTGCGTTATCACGCCCAAGACTTCGGAACCAATAGGTCGTATTCGCAGCACCAGTAAACGTTGTAGAAGGCGATGAAGTAGGAACCGTCGCAAACTTCACAAACCCTCCGCCTGTGGAATAGTAGAGATCGTATTCCTTGACTCCTGATACGAGTGGTCCACCATCGCTGCCAGTCACAGTAATCGGAATCACCAGGCTGCTGGAGTTAGGCGCGAGCGCCGAGATCTGACTGGTCGGTGGCGTTGCATCTACTGTGATTTGACCTCCCTCGAATGCGATCTCGTTGATGATCACAAAAGGAAAACTGTGTGCGTCAGACAAAACCTGGAGACGGAGGTATTGCGCGGTAGTTGGAGTAAAACCAAACACTTGAGCGCCTGATCTCCCCAGCAAAGCGGTCCGGTTCGACAATACTGTTACGGCCCCTGAGTTAAAATCACCGTCAGCATCAGCCAACAGGTTGAACCCTCCGATGCCGGCGTCAATTCGGTTCCAGAGGGCCATTGATTCGACGACGTACATACTTCCGAGGTTAAACGTGATTGTCCCCGTCAGAACGCCATTACTTGATGCCCAGGCTTGAGCATCAGCGGGAGTAATTTGGTGGGCGTTGTAGGAGTGAGTCGGATTGCCAGCGATATATGTGTCGAAATTTGTGACATTGCTCGTATAACCGACCGAAAGCCCACTCTTGTCGATCATTTTCGTCGTCGCCCAGGCTGCACTAAACGCGCCCATGGTAGTGGTAACGCTCGTGGGCTGCAGAATCGAGCCCACCCGCGGCGTATCGTCATTGGTGATGGTACCGATGGCGGTCAATGTGGCTGCGGCTCCCGTGAGCTGAACGCTGCGACCGCTGGCATTCAGAGCTGACAGCACCAATTGCAACTGTTCGTTCAGTTCCAATTTGCTGTCGCCGTTGATCGTGACGTTCACGGATTGACTGGTGGTCGAGCCAGCAATGAACGTCACGGTGCCATTGGTTAGTGCCACGTAATCGCTGTCGGCAATGGTCGCCGGATTGGTTGTGCCGTTGACGGTGTTGATTATTGCCGAGACGGCCACATCCACGGGTTTGTCGAGCGACACCGTGAAGGCCAGAACAGTCGTGCCGCTGTTGGTCTCAGTCACCAACGGATTGTTGATCGAGACGGTGGCAGTGTCGTTGTTTACGAGCGTGCCCCTGCCGCTTCCGTCGTCGATGGTCACGGTCCGGCCGCTGGCATTAGCGCTTGTCAACTGAACGGTCATCGTCTCGTCTAGCTCCACTTTATTGTCGGCCGTTGCGACGATGGTTATCAGCCGACTGGTCTGGCCAGCCGGGATGGTCAATGTTTGCAGTGTCTGACCGGTATAGTCACTGTCGGCAGTTGTTGCCGAACCATCGGCCGTCGAGAAGGTGATGACCGTATCGACATCAACCGGACTGCTCAACATGACATTGAATTCCAGGTTGCCACCTTCGGTCACCGACGTATCGCTGATCGAAATGGTGGAGCTGTCATCGTTGAGAATTGTTCCGAGCGCGTGAGCGTTACTAAGCACCACGCTTTGACTGAGCGAGCTGAGAACCAAGGTGGAGTCGCCCCAGAGGTTGTCATCATAATAATAATCAGCACCGTCCGTCGTGATGAGTGTCAAGAAGCGATTGTCGGGGCCGATCGCGACGGACATCGGGGCCGACTGGCCGCCTTGCACATAGGTTTGCGCAAGTATGATTCCATCGACCACAATCGTGAATTCGGCTCCATTACTATTCGTGTTCGCGACGGCAGCGAGTGCAGTGAACGCAGTAACACGCTGTCCCGGATTGGCGACTTCGATGGCGTCCAGGTCAAACGTCAAACCCTTGTTAGTCGCGAAGCGGATCTCTGTGGTTGTCGGAAAGGAGATCGGATAATAATGGGGCAAGTTGGGAGTGCCATTGATAATGTGGTCCCAGGATTGGTCCACACTATCACCAACTCCAGTGGCTGTGAGACCCGTTGAGGAAACGGGCACGGCCGTGCCTCGAGTCGGCCCGCCATCTGGGATGAAGACACCGTCAATGAACGAAGACGAAGGAACCAGTCTATAGACGTTTTTTACGTTACTACCTGAAATCGCCCCGTAAAGCCCGCTGCTGACCACGGCGCCTGTGACGGGATTGATTCCCCCTGAGCCACCGGTGCCCGTGCCGTTTCCGCCACCGACAACATCTGCGAGATCCAGAGAGATGTTCCCCACAACGATGCTGTTGAGGCTTACGAATAAGCTCTCACCAAGCTCAACTTTGTTATCAGCGGTCGTCTGGACTGTAATCTGAGCCGTCGTCGAACCCGCCGGAATCGTTACCGTTTGTCCTATTTGACCGGTGTAGTCGTTGTCGGTAGTTGTTGCCAAACCATTGGCCGTTGAGTAGGTAATGACCGCATCGAAGTCAAGCGGACTGTCCAGCGAGACATTGAATTGCAGGTTGCCGCCTTCAGAGACAGACGCATCGCTAATCGCAACGTCGGCCACTGCCGTGACATTGATCGTCATGGTGGCCGCGACCGTGCCATTGCCCGCGTCACTCGCCGTGAAGCCGAAGATGGATCGCGCCGCGCCATTGGCGTTAGCGTAAGGAGTGAAGACCAGGTTCGGAATGTCCGCCACGATGATAGTCTGACCGACTGTCACGTCCGTACCGCTCAGCTTCAGCGTGTCGCCGCTGGCCAGACTCAAGCTGCTGATCGTGATCGATGCCAGACTATCGCCTTCCACGTCCGTGAACAGGTAGTCACCCATCGCGAACGTCTTCGACGTATCCTCATTAGTCGTCACGCTGCTAGCCTGCGCCACGGGAAGGTCGTTGATCGCCAATAAGTTGATGGTGATCGTTTTCGGAGTTAGGTCTAGGTTGACTCCGCCATTGGCCGTGCCGCCATCGTCTTCCACTTGGAAGGCGAAACCGGTGTAGGGCGAACCGCTCGCATTAGTCACCGCGTCAAACGTCAACTGATTCGCATCCAACTGTGCTTTCGTTGCGAAATCGCCGGCCAAAATCGAAGCACCATTCAGCCTCAGCGTGCCAGTCGCGGGCAAAGTTGTGATTTTGACGCCGTTGAACGCATGGCTTTCAGCCACATCGCTGAAACCGAAGTCCGCCGCGACGATCGTCAGTTGAGTGTCTTCGTTCGTCGTCAGCGTCTTGTTCGCACCCGACGGCGCGTCATTCACAGCTACAACGCTGACGGTGGACGTGCCGATGATTTGCAGCAGCGTGGGGTCGCCCAGCATGCCACCGTACTCGACGACGTAGCCCGCAGTGGCACCATTGTCCACTCTGTAGTCATTCCAAGTATTGTCAATTCGAAAATGGGCATAGTCTTCGCCGAAGGGACCGAAGTTGTTCGGCTCACCGGGGGTCCAGTTGTTGTACATGCCGTTCACTGCGGAGCCGCCTCCAGCGCCTTGCCAGAATTCCTGTCCGGCCTCCGGTCCGGTCACCCATCGCCATGTTCCCTCGACTTCAACATCGCTCGCACCCATCCATCCCTGGCCGATCAGTTTCCCAGCGATAAATGCGTTCTCGCTGGCGGAAGTGACAGTCGCCAAATAGCCCTGGAGCCCGAACAATGTTCTCGACTCAGCTCCTGCTTTGGCGCTGGTCCAACTGCCACCTTGAGCAGATACAAACTCGTAGAAGTGACCGTTCGCGGGATTCGCCAGCGTACTGCTTCCGACAGAAAACTGAACCGAACGCGCTCCCGTCGTGGGATTCTGACTGTTATTGGAATAGGTGACGGATCGCAGGGCCGTCTGGTACGCCGCTGCCGAAGCGCTGCCGCTGAGTCTCAGGATGCCGGTCGCAGCACTGTAAATTCCTGAGATGCCGTTCTGGTTTGTAAATTGGAGCCCATCCTGGGCGGAGTTGAAGCTGGTAGTCAACGAAACAGTGGCGCCATTTATGTTTGGCCCATCTGGGTCGGTAAGGGTCAAGTTTGACGCAACAACTGTTGGAGCGGCGTTCTCGACGAAGGTGCTGGTGTCGTTGATCGTTAGCACCGGTGCATCGTCCACCGCCACGACATTGATCGTCATGGTGCCCGCGACCGTGCCATTGTCTGCGTCATTCACTGTGAAGCCGAAGATGGATCGTGCCGCGCCGTTGGCGTCAGCGGCTGGAGCATAGACCAGGTTCGGAATGTTTGCCGCAGTGATCGTCTGACCGACCGTCACGTCCGTGCCGCTCAGCTTTAGAGTATCGCCGCTGACTAGACTCAAGCTGCTGATCGTGAGCGATGCTAGACTATCGCCTTCCAGGTCCGTGAACAGGAAGTCGCCCACCGCGAACGTCTTCAATGTATCCTCATTGGTCGTCACGCTACTGGACTGCGCCGCAGGAAGGTCGTTGATCGCCGACACGTTGATCGTGATCGTGTTGGTGGCAACGCTGAGAACAGGTCCGCCGGTGTCTTGCACCTTGAAACCGAAGGTCGAATAGGGTGAACCATTCGCGTTCGCGGCGGGAACGAAACGCAAGCGGTTCGCATCGATATCTGCTTTGCTGATTTCCTGATCCTGGGTGACACCAACCCAGCTTGAGCCATCGAACCATTCCAAGTCGCCTGCGGATTCAATTATCGTGATCTTCACCGCACTTAGCACATCGCCTGAATCTGTATCGTTAAAACTGAAATCCATGGCTGAGAATGTGTAAGTAAAGTCCTCATCGGTGGTAATTGAAGAGCTCGCCGCAGTTGGTGCGGTGTTTTGCGATTCGAGCGTAACATCGTTGCCGTCGCCGCGGTTATAGAACAGCCTGAAGCTGCGACTGCCGATCGTGACTAAAGCACCGTTCACAGGCGAAGTGGGAGCCGTCGTGAGGTCGATCGTGCCGTTGTTGTCGATCAGCTTAACAACGCTATTCGCCGCTGGGCTCGACGCATCGACGGTATTGGTAAACGTAACCGTCGAGCCAGCCATGTTGACCAAGCCGGTCACCAAGTATTGGTCGAAGTGTGTTCCGGCCGTAGTCCAGCCACTGTTGACTTCAAAATTGACCGTACCGCTCGGCGTGAAATTGCCGACGATGGTCATGACCCCCGGACTGTTCCCCGGCGAGAAAGTGCCATTGCCCAACACATTACCCATCACCGTTCCCGAACCGTTTAACGCGCCGGGAGTGGTGACCGTAACGTTGCTCGTCACGGTACCGTTTATCACCAGCGTGCCGTTGTTGACAGCGGTTGCGCCGGTGTAAAGATTCGATCCCGACAGGGTCTGCGTGCCGGTGCCGGTTTTGGCCAAGCTGACCGTCCCCGCGCCATTCTGAACTGCGCCCGAGAAACTGCCGCTGCCATTGCCGCCGCCGACGGTCAACGTGGGCGAGCCTGCGATGCCGCTGGTCACGGTGCCAGCTCCAGCAAGAGCTCCGATGGCTTCCGAACTGCCGTTCAGGTCGAGGAACGCACCGCTCGCGATGGTCACGCTGGAACTATCGGGGATGGAGTTGGCCGCAGTGCCCGCGCCGCTGTTGTACAGGGTCATGATTTGGGCCGGAGTGAGGGCCGACTGGTATATGTAGACGTCGTCAATCAACTGGGCGAAGCGCTGCATTCCACCACCAGCCGGGGACGCACCCACGGAAAAGATGTTGGTGCCGCTCTTGCGATCGGCTGTGCCGACTAAAACGCCATTCCTATAGAATGTGGTCGTCGTGCCTGAGCCGACCGCAGCGACATGGTGCCAGCCGCTATTCAATGCCGGAACGAGATCGAAGCCGCTAGACCGAAACTCGCCGGTGTAAACTCCCAGACGATTGGTCCCGTTTTGAATGATGACTTGGGCGTCGCCGGCGTTGGAGTCCACAAACAAGGTGTTCCAGTCACCATCCGCGAACAGATTGTTAAACCACGCGGCCCCTGTCCAGGCACCGCTAGCCAGGCTGATACCAGCACCGGCGATATCCATGCGGGCACCCGTGCCGCCGCTCGTGCTCATCGCGTTGCCGCTACGTCCGCCACCAACCACCGCCGAGCCAGCCACGAGTGCTCCATTCTTTCCCACGCCAGCCGAGCCTGCGTTGTTGACGGTAGCACCGCTGACGCTGTCAAAAGTATAAATGCCAACTGCACCCGCTGGTGCGGAGGTCGTGGCCGCAGTGCGCAGCGTCCCCGCGTAGATGTTCGTCGCACCGGTGTAAAGATTCGACGCCGTCAGGGTGTAGATGCCAGTTCCTTGCTTGGTGAAACTGCCCGAACCGCTGATGACTCCCGCTAACGTACGCGAATCCGCATCGCCCACCGTCAGATTGGACGAGCCTTCGATGACGACCGGCGTGCCGGCGATGGTCGTCAAGTCGTCGATGATCACCGCCTGTGCTGAGTTCGAACCTGTGATTTCGATGGTCTGCGTGCCGGTCAGGCTGACCGTCTCGGCGTAAGTGCCGCCGTTGACGATGATCGTGCCGCTGGACGTCACGACAGCCAGGGCCGCATTGATTGTGCTGAACGCGGTCGCGCCGAAAATAGCTGGCTGGCTGCCGGTCTTGCCAAGATCGGCATCGGCGATCGTCTGGCCCGGATTCGCGGTGAAACTGTCGTCGACGTAAACAACCGCAAGCACGCGTCGCTCTTCCAGCGATTCAAAACCGTGAAGTGCATGACGACGGCGAGTAGGTCGCAGCGCATCATTGAGGCGTTTTCGACTGCGTTTCGCACCGGGACCACGGAAACTACCAACTAGCCGCTCGAACCATTGGATACTCATGGGAGATTCACACTGAAAAGAGATTTGAGATTTAGATCGGGTTTACAATGTTTCCGCTTCGCCCACCTTCAGTATCCGCGCGATCTCGTCCGTCTTTAGGCCGAGTTTCATCAGAAGATTCGAAGTGCGCTCGGCCGGATTGGGGTGCAGAGCGTTGATGCTTGTGCGAATTCAGGTAGGGTGTGTGCAGCGCAAGACTAAACGGCTCGGGCGTGCCGTTACTTCGCACGCCGCACCCGGCCAGCAATACTCGCTTTAAGTGTTACATGGACGCCAATTCCACTAACCTTCAAAACTTTTCGAAATTTTTTAACTTTGGCTCAAGAAGTGCGTTCATCAGCCAGGCTAGAAACATGGCAAAGAAATCACCTCGACGGATAGAGGTTCGAGTCTGGAGATGTAACCCGACTCACCCGAATCACCCTGCCGAGCTGGCGCAGCATCGTTCGGCAGTGCCTCGCCCCACCGATCTAAATATCTTTGTTATGCAAAAAAATCAAAATGCGGGAGAGCGACGCTTTGGGGGGCCTTTATCGGGCGGCCACTAGACGTCAACGAACAAGGGACAGTATTTGCAGCCGTGTTTTCGTTGGTCAAAACGCAAATAAAGATATTTGGCTAGAGATCCACTACGCTGTTTCGCTGCGTTAAACGGCATTGACCGTAAGGCCGAGCTATTCTGCGGTTACAATCTCTTCCAGTTTCCGGCGAATCGCGTGTCGATAGCGTTCAATCGATGAGGGAGCGCAATCGAGCGCTTTGGCGAGTTCTTGATTAGACATCGCACGGGTCGTAATCAACATGAGCACTTTGCGGGGATTGTCGTCGAGCCGTTTGACTAGCTCAGAGAAGAGCCCCTGCACGTCCGCTCCCAGCTCGGTTAACATCTCTTCGAGATAGGCTTGCTCAATCAGGGGGAGACACGAAGAATGCTCGTCGAGCCAGATGGATCGTAGCGTCTCGCGAGGACCAAATTGTTGCGGTACTTGAATTTGGGAATCGTCCTTGAAGATATTGAGCTCAACGTCTCGCTTATCTCGCAGGTGGTACTTTCGACGATCTCGTATTTTTCCAATCACAAATTGTCGTAGCAGGCCATCCAGCTCCTTCTCGCCCAAGAACTCGTTGCGACCTTGGCGAAATCTCAAACAGACGGACTTCACCGCACTGATTGCAACATCCTCGTAATCATCCATCGGACTCAGATGCATCATCTTCCGGTTCGCAAAATCAAAAGCTTTGGGAAGCAGATACTCGGCCAGATGATTCAGGGCACTTTCGTCGCCGTCACGCGACCGGACAGTCCATTGCTCAAGTGGTGTAGTACGTTCGTCGTTTCGCATGTCTGATTAAGAAAATTGACCGAAGGTGCGGGCGGGTAGTTGTGTGCCTAGTTGAGGGGGAAAGTGGACTCCGACTCATGCTCTCCTTTTCCTAGCGAAATAATGCGAGGCAAGCTAGAATACCAAGGCCCCATCAGCAACATGCAATAATAGAGGATCAATAGCCGGAACGGCTCCTTTTTATTTTCCGATATTCGAGATTACGGTATTCGCCTCCAATTGTAGCTTGGATTTCCAGGGCCGAGCTTGATCGCGGGGTGCTGGAGGTCGTGAAGAGCCTGTCTGCTACCCCCTTTCCATGCCCTTCGAAAAAGAGCTCCTCGCCTTACTCCTCTGCTTATGATGCATACCCAATTTGACCGATTGGTCGATCAATTTGAAGCGGAACTGAGAGCCGGAAACTCACCTCCGATTGAGAGCTACCTAACTCAGGCGGATGAAGAATCGAAACCGCGAGTTCTCTGTGAGTTGATTTCGCTTGAACTCTATTATCGCATAAAATTGCTGCAAGAAGTTAAGCTTGAAGATTACGCACGATTTGGAATAGAGGCTTTGGCTCACGCTGAACAACTGTGGGCCCGCAATGACCAACTCAACGCAACACGCGTTAGCATCCCACCGGAGATCGGCAACTTTCGACTGATCGAAGAAATCGGTCACGGCGGCATGGGGATCGTTCTAAAGGCTCACGACAAGATGCTCAAGCGTGATGTCGCGATTAAGGTGTTGGCTCCGTATTTGGCAGCGGATGCCGAGGCCGTGCAACGGTTCGTGCGAGAGGCTCAATCTGCGGCAGCGGTGCGGCACGATAATGTGGTCACGATTCATGCGGTCGATGAAGCCGACGGCAATCCGTTTCTCGTGATGGAGTTAATCAACGGCGAGTCACTGCAAGACCGAATCAAACGCGGGCCGCTCCCAGCGGACGAGATCGTACAGTTCGGAATTCAAATCGCGTTAGGCCTCGATGCCGCTCACCGACGCGGGTTGATTCATCGTGACATTAAGCCCGCAAATATTCTGTTGGAAAGCCAAAGCGAACTAGGCGAGCCGAATGTCGTGCGAGTAAAGATCACCGACTTCGGGTTGGCTCGCGTGACATCGGAGTCAGTGGTTACTCGTCAAGGGGCTATAGCTGGGACACCACCGTACATGTCACCCGAGCAGGCCAACGGAAAACCGCTCGACCACCGCAGCGACCTCTTCAGTTTTGGGAGCGTGCTGTATGCGCTCTGTACCGGTCAGGCGGCGTTTCATGCCGAGAGCTCGATCGCCGTGTTGCGGCGAGTTACAGATCACGAACCCGAACCGATTCGACCCCTGAATCCTGCGATCCCCAAATGGTTGTGCGAAGTCATTGCGAAACTCATGGCCAAGCGGCCGGAAGATCGCATTCAATCAGCGAAAGAAGTGGCCGACCTGCTGGCGCAATGCCAGGCCCCAAGCCACGCAAGACACTGGCCAACGACGACCACGTTGAATCGTACGCTCATCGCGGTCGCGTTGCTGGCGGGAGTCGTGGTGGCAGTCGTCTTCAGTCGAGATCGCGATCCGAGGCGAACAGAACTGGAGCTCACGGCGACGAATCCATTGGCGAGAACTCAGGCAGAGGGCGTCTCGTACAACGCCACAAAAGCTCCGCCGCGAGCGATCGCTCCCTTCAATGACGCGCAAGCCCGACAACATCAAGAGGCATGGGCCGCGCATTTCAAGTTGCCGGTCGAGTTCACCAATACCATCGGCATGAAGTTCCGGCTGATTCCACCGGGAGAGTTCCTGATGGGAAGTACGCCCGCGGAGATCGAAGCGGAGTTGAAGCGGCCAGAGTTAAGTCTACATCTACATTTCTGGCGAACGCCTATTGAGAGCGAGGGTCCACAGCATAAAGTGGTTCTCACAAAGCCGATCTACGTCGGGGTGACAGAGGTGACACAAACGCAGTACGAGCTTGTGATGGGGAAGAACCCGTCTTACTTCTCGGCCACGGGTAAAGGGAAAGACGCAGTTGCCAACCTGGAGACCGGCAATTATCCGGTAGAAATGGTGAGCTGCAATGAAGCGGCTGAGTTCTGCAACAAACTAAGCCAGCATGAGAACCTCAAACCGTTCGACTTCCGTTCCGGTGAAACGTCGCTTAAAGGGACCGGCTACCGACTGCCAACGGAGGCGGAATGGGAGTTTGCCTGCCGAGCCGGGACCATTACGCGGTTCTGGAGCGGCGATGAGAACGAGGACCTGATTCAGGCTGGCTGGTGCTCCAGTAACGCTGGTAACCGCACACATGCTGCCAGCGAGTTGAAAGCCAATCCGTTCGGATTGTCGGACATGCACGGCAACGTGTGGGAATGGGTGCACGACAGCTGGGATCCGAAGTTCTATGCGCAGTTTAAAGAGAATGTCGCAACAGACCCATTTAGCCCACTTTCTGCCGGCACAATGCCAATGCGCCGGGGCGGAAGTTTTATGCAAGTCCCAGAGCTGGTCCGCTCGTCGAGTCGCCTCCTCTATCACACGGACGACGAGATGGGGTTCCGTGTGGTGTTAACTGCCGATGCTGTGCGGTAGGCACCAATACATCGTCGAGTCTCAACATCCCTGCCTTATAACGATCAATCCCCGCGGCCTGCCGATCAAGATGTTGCGGCCTCATTTGACATTCCTTCGCAGGTGGCCAGATACATTTGCTTTCTGCTAGGATGTTGCGGGTTTAGCTTTAAAGCCCTTCGGTGTAGTCGCGAGGTTCGAGTTATGCGCATCAACGGGTCGTTATCGTGGCGAGTGGGTGAATTTCTGTTGGCATTTGCAAGTTGTTTTGCATTCGAACTTTGCCACGGCGCAGACCCTAAGATCGTACCCGTCAAAGTTGTTGACATTGATATCTCCAAGCAGATCGACCCCGAGCCGCAGGGTGGTGGGACACTCTTGCCGCTGCGAAAACTCAACTATGAGCACATGAGATCAATGATACGGGATGGGTACGGCGTGACGCTGCTCGCTGATGGAGCCGATCCTAACGCGGTGAGTGCCGATGGTGAACCGATACTATTCTATGTTTTGTGGTATGGAAAGAACGACATCTTGGAGGCCTTTCTGAAAGCGGGCGCGGACCCAAATCGCAAGGCTCGCGACGGAAGCAATCCTCTGCACTCAGCGATTTGGCGCAAAAATGTGGCTGCCGTCAAATTGCTTCTCCAGTATGGCGCTGACCCAAACGCGGTGAGTTCGGGACAGACTGCCATCGAGTATGCGCGCGCGCATCAGGTAGAGCTCGTCGGAAGCGAAGCGAACAACCTCCCGAAGTTAAAGCCATCGCGATTTCAGCCGCCGAAGTTTTTGCGTCATCCTGACAAGGTCTTTGGGAGTGCAAAGTTTCGGCCAGCTATCGGCGGCGAAGCTGTCATTTACTCGAATGACAGTCGCCAAGTGATTTCGGGAGGCAATGATGGTGCGATTCGCTTCTTCGACGCTAGCTCTGGTGAGATTCAAAATGTCAGCGTTGGAACGTGTGAAATCGATTCCCGAGTTGTTCGCTGAAAGTCCAACTGGCTACCGAGCATGTCGCCTCATGCGTTTCTCCGCAGTTCTGTACTATCGCATCAGTACAAATACAGTCGTGATCACTGGCTTATTCGTGAATGGTCGAGACGATGCCACACTTGCTGATCTTGAATAGACAAGTTTTAACTTGCCTACCCCAAGCTGTCGGCTGGTACGCCTTGAGACTTCGAAGGGCGTGCCACCCAAAAAACGCAGTCACGCAAACCGACGGGGAAAAGAGGACTGACCCTTTTGCATTTTTCAAGAATCCCGCAGATTTACTCTGCGGATCGTTGGGCTTCTCACTAAATTAAGACGCGGAGTTGAACGGCGACGAGGGCTTATACGGTTAGCAACAAACGCCTAGCCGATGTCGCAACATCCCTGACGGCTGGCCTAACGCGATGTTGCGGCCTCAGCTAACATCCCGTTCACAGTCGGCTCAACTCTTCGGCCACTTTCATCTTCGGCGACGCATGCTAGTTGGAAGCAGAACAATCCGCCGTACAAGACGGCGGTATTCTCGGCAACCGCGTGGGATGGCGGTCTTGTCGGCAATCAGTGGCGAGCATGATTCGGCGATTCTCGAAGATACTAACCGAACATCTATGCCTTTTTGCGTTGCAACAAATCAAGCCAAGCTGGAAATGAACTGCAAACTGCTTGAAATTCCTTGCCCTTGCGTGCATCGTGGATCCATAACCAGACCGATCCATCTCGACGAATGCCGTAAAGGTCACCGGACCCGACATCAGCTACTGGAACAAAGTCTGTCGGAAGCTCATCATCGAGAATGTCCAACATGTTGAGAATGCAGATCTTCCTCGCCCTCGGATATTTTTCATTGAGCTTGCCTAGGAAGCTACCAACAATACCCGTGTTACTCTTCGAGTAAGACTTAGGGAATGGGACTTCTGGAGTGAAGACTACGTCATCTTCAAATGCCGATGCACCGAATAGCGTTAGCAATTCACCATGGACCGAATCAAGCGGCTGACCAAGGCGAGCCTCAATCGCGTCCGCGTCTGCATTCGATAATGGGTTTAGCGCATCGCCCACGGTAGGGGTCAACTTGCCAACTCTCGTTATCAGTTTTTCCAGATGTTGATTCATTGCACTTCTCTTAACTCCAAACTAACACGCAAGCATTAGTGAAGACTAGCGATCATGTGCCATTAGTTTACGCGTAAACTAATGGGCGATCTGTTCGGCAACTACGAGCTGCCCGGCGAACCAGTATGGCTCGAAGGTCGGCGGAGCTGAGGTTTCAACCACGAACACAAACTGCTGTCGGTGCCAGTGCCACTTGATCTTCAGCACTCGCCGGATCCGTTCCGGTTGGCCAGCAAGCAGTACCACAGCGCCAACTGAGAACCTTGCGTCGGGTCGATCAGCGGATGTTGGCCCATAGGTCTGCGCGACTCAATCAGCCTGAATTCTCGCCACCACATGCATGTCCTCCACCGCTGAAACTGTTCCTGCCCGAATTGGGCGAGTATTCATATTTTCAGGCTTATCCCTTGTTTGTCAACTTTTTGTGCCAAGCGTGAGTACACATCGATGACTTACCCGAGGTCTTTATTCACGGTTTACTTGACTTTTCCGAGTTTTCGTTTTGTTGTACCCAAAAGGGGAGTTGCTCCAAAGTTTGCTGGCCATTTTGAACTGAGCGAAGCTTTGTTTAAGCGCCCTGAGTTTTCGAAGGGCGTGGCGAATCACACAAACACCGAACGTTGCCGGCAGACTCTTTGATCCCTTCAGGATCTCCGTTCTTCACGTGACGCATTCCGATGGTGGCACTGCGCTTACCACCGGCTAATGTCTCAGAATCCCTTCGGG
Organism: Pirellulaceae bacterium; assembly: GCA_033761895.1. Lineage (GTDB taxonomy): Bacteria > Planctomycetota > Planctomycetia > Pirellulales > Pirellulaceae > Aureliella. The sequence continues at coordinate 30,208 of JANRMD010000298.1, forward strand.
ATGTTCCAATTCCGAGGACTCCGTTAAGTGGGAGGTATTTCCTGATGCAAGTCATATTTGGTAGGAACCGGGATACGTCGCTTTGGGCGAGGGCCTCTTGTTCCCGGTCATGGGCGTGGTCATAGGCGCGCTGCACCGCGGAGCGGTTTTGAGACAATAGCCGGTGGTAAGCGCAGCGCCACCACCGGGACGCTCAAGCTCAAAACAAAATGCCCAGCAAGTTTGGCTTACTGGGCATTTGAGTTTTGGCAATGCAGATCGAAACGCTTGACGCGTTCCGCTACGAGTTACGAAGTTTACTGGTTAGTCAACCGAGTACAGAATCGCGGCTTGAGCAGCGGCTAAGCGGGCGATGGGTACGCGGAACGGTGAGCAACTGACGTAGTTCAAACCGATCTGATGACAGAAGACTACGGACGATGGGTCACCGCCGTGTTCGCCGCAGATACCGATCTTGAGGTCCTTGCGAGTCGAACGGCCCTTGTCGACGCCGATCTTCATCAACTGGCCTACGCCAGTGGTGTCGATCGATGCGAACGGGTTGGCTTTGAGAATGTCCAACTCTTGGTACTTGGGAATGAATGAACCCGAGTCATCGCGGCTCATGCCCATGCATGTCTGAGTCAAGTCGTTGGTGCCGAACGAGAAGAACTCGGCGGACTCAGCGATCTCGTCAGCGGTCAAAGCACCACGCGGGACTTCGATCATCGTACCGACGGTGTAAGCGAACTTCTTGCCGGTCTCCTTCATCACTTCTTTGGCGACGCGATGAATGATCTCGACTTGAAGATCGAGTTCCTTCTTGAAGCCAACGAGTGGAACCATGATCTCAGGCTTGACTTTCTTGCCTTCCTTCACGACTGCAGCAGCGGCTTGGAAAATCGCGCGAGCTTGCATCTCGGAGATTTCTGGGCGGACGATACCGAGCCGGCAACCACGGAAACCGAGCATCGGATTGAACTCGTGCAGCTCTTCAACCAAGCGAGCGACTTCCTTGACCGAGATGCCAAGTTGGTCGGCAACTTCTTGCTGCCCCTTCTTGTTATCGCCGTGTGGTAGGAATTCGTGCAACGGTGGATCAAGCAAGCGAATGCAAGCTGGCAAGCCATCGAGAGCACGGAAGATGCCTTCAAAGTCGGCTTGTTGGTAAGGCAACAGTGTCGCCAAAGCGGCTTTTCTGTCTTCTTCCTTCTCAGCCAGAATCATCTTGCGGACAGCGATAATGCGGTCGCCTTCGAAGAACATGTGCTCGGTGCGGCATAGTCCGATACCTTCAGCGCCGAACGCAATTGCGTTGACAACTTGGTCAGGTTGGTCAGCGTTGGTTCGAATGCCGAGCGTACGGTACTTGTCAGCCAACTTCATGATGTGGTTGTAGTACTGGAAGACCTTGCTGTCGGCAGCCTTCATCGTCTTGGTGACGAGCACTTGGTTCAGTTCGCTCGGTGCAGTGTCGATCAAGCCGCTGAAGACTTCGCCGGTCGAGCCGTTGATGCTGATCGAGTCGCCTTCTTTGAGCGTGAAGCCTTTGCACTTCAGAGTCTTCTTGTGGTAGTCGATTTCGATATCGCCAGCACCAGCCACACAGACTTTACCCATCTGACGTGCAACCAGAGCTGCGTGGCTCGATACACCACCGCGGCAAGTGAGAATACCGTCCGAAGCGATCATACCGCGAAGGTCTTCTGGGCTGGTTTCAACGCGAGCGAGAACAACTTTCTTGCCCTTAGCGGCCAGTTCTTCAGCTTTATCAGCGGTGAAGACCATGGTGCCCGAAGCGGCACCAGGGCCAGCAGCCAGTCCGACAGCCATCAACTTGCCATCTTTCTTGGCTTTTTCGTACGATGGAATATCGAAGATCGGTTGCAGCAATTGGTTGAGGGCTTCTGGATCACCCGACTTGATGGCGTGTTCTGGCGACATCAGCTTTTCTTTGACCATGTCGTGAGCGATCTTCACGTAGGCCAATGCGGTTCGCTTGCCGTTACGAGTTTGAAGCATGTACAGCTTCTTCTTCTCGATCGTGAATTCGAAGTCTTGCACGTCGCCGAAGTTCTTTTCAAGGATCTTGCGAACTGCAACGAGTTCCTTGTAAGCGGCGCTGTTGATCTTGTCGTTCGCCATCTCTTCGATCTTGAGCGGTGTGCGAACACCGGCAACCACGTCTTCGCCTTGAGCGTTAACGAGGTATTCGCCGTAGAACACGTTTTCGCCAGTGGCTGGGTCACGAGTGAACGCCACGCCAGTCGCGCAGTCGTCGCCCATGTTACCGAACACCATGCTTTGGACGTTAACTGCAGTGCCCCATTCGTCAGGGATACGGTACTTTTGACGATAGAGAATGGCTCGTTCGTTCATCCACGAACCGAACACAGCGCTGACAGCGCCCATCAACTGAATCATTGGATCGGTTGGGAATGCCTTGCCGGTGCGATCCTTGATCAGCTTCTTGTAACGCTTGACCAACTCTTGAAGATTTTCTTCGGTCAAGCTGGTATCGTCTTCGGCTTTGACTTCCTTCTTGAGGTTGTCCATGATCTCTTCGAAAGGATCATGTTCGTTCTCGTGACGCTTTTGAACGCCCATTACCACGTCGCCGTACATTTGCAGGAAGCGGCGATAGGAATCCCAAGCAAAACGTCCGTTGCTGGTCGCTTTCTTCAGGCCTTCGGTGGTCTCATCATTCAGACCGAGGTTGAGAATCGTGTCCATCATACCGGGCATCGAATCGCGTGCACCTGAGCGCACCGACACTAGCAGCGGGTTCTTAGGATCGCCGAATTTCTTGCCTGTCTCTTTTTCCATCCAAGCCACAGCAGTCTTCAGTTCTGCGTCGAAACCATCTGGGTATTTCTTGCCGTTCTTGTAATAGTGAACGCAAACTTCGGTCGTGATGGTGTAGCCTGGAGGCACTGGCAGGCCAATCTTTGTCATTGCGGCCAAGTTTGCACCTTTACCGCCCAGCAACGCTTTCATGTCGCCGGCACCGTCGGTTTTGCTTTTGCCGAAGTAATAAATCATCTTGGTCTTGGCCATAACGCTGATCGAACCTCCGAAATGGGATTTCTTTGCAAGGGTTTGTCCAGCGAAAAAAGTCGCTGAACTACTGGGTTACACTGTGTTTTTGCCTACAAATTAGCGGTGCGAGTGTACCGGCGGAGGGCAAAACCGTCAATTGGTAACGATTGGGGTGCCTTTGGCGTTGGCGTCCCGCTTTGGCGATGCTGCACGGAACCCAAGTTCTCCGGCGCCCGGTTCAGCCTGGCGAACTCTTGCCGGAGAACTTTCAGGCTGTACTTTCAGGCTGGCTGACCGGTTGGGAATTACCGGCATGATGAACCGATATGAAGATCGATTCGCACCGGCAAACACAAAGCTTCAGCTTAGCAGGTCTACCGTCGCACCCGGCCCCGCCCAGGTCGACTTGGTTCGCGTTAGGTGGGTGGCACCGTAGGTGGCTGGCACCTTGTGCGCCTTGTGCGACACCGCTGGGCGGGTCGTCTTGCCGAGCCACGGGTGAAGTTCAATTCGCAAGCGTTAAATGCAGTTGCGGAGCAACGACCGGCGATAGCCTGGGATGCCAGTCCCAGGTGGCTGGGCCCAATGAAGCGCTGAGTCGCGGAGCGATGGCATGCGCTGGGATCAACCTGTGTTGAAGCCCACACTCTTGTGAACATAGTGCTAGCGGTGTGCAATTTCGCGGGGCAGAGTTAACACGCCCCCGTGCCGTCGCTCCGCGACTAACTCATCGCGCTGCGTGCTAACCTGGGACTAGCATCCCAGGCTACCACGTGCCATTGCTCCGCAACTATGAACTGGCAGGAGCGCCCCACCCAAGAGCGCCCACTTAGGAGCGACCACTCGGGAGCGACCACTCGGGAGCGACACACTTAGGAGCGACGATGACAGTTTAAATCGCGGTACGCTGGTCGGTATGCCGCGATCATTTGGGGGCTGGATCCAGCTTGATCTCAAAGTGGTTCTTCTCGCCAGCCTTGACTTCGTATGCGAGAGGACTTGCCGCATAATCGGAATACTTCGAGTGAATCCGAGCTTTCTTCCCTTTGGAGTTATCAACCCATTCACCACCGTCGGTCAAAACGTCATCTTTGGATGGCCATGTGTCGCGACAAGAGACTTTGTGCTTACCAATGACTGCACCAGTCAGCTGCGCGTCCGTATCCAGCTTGAGTTTGAAATTCCCTGAGTCGTCTGTCTTTGCATAGGAGCGTGGGCCGTTCTCGGACCAAAACTCAATGTGGATCAATTCCAGTGGCTTACCATTGGCGAGCGTTACCACCCCCGTTACCTCAGAAACCTTTGGGCCAGAATCACAGCCTAGGATGAAGCAGGACAGCAACGAGCAGCACAGAGTTGCAAAACTCAACAGGATCGACGGACGACGAACTTCCATTTTGGCTCCGCTTTTCAAGCGTTTTAGATGCGTAGGAAACTAACATTGGGAACATCAACTAATGTTGTCTCAGCCGGGGCGCTCGTGGTGTGACATGCCCCACACTAGCCTTCGTTCGTACTAGTGCTAACCCAATCAATCCAACTATGGGCCCCCAAGCCAAGTGCTGGAGAGCCCTTCTCGCCCGTGCAACTCAGACATCAATCTGGAATTTGAACAACTTCGCCGGTAGCACGCGAGCCCATGCCATTGAAGATAATCGGCGCGATGCTGTCGCTTAGGAATCTCACGGACCCATCCACCAACGTCACGTTGCAACCGCCCGTGTGCATGCTGCCGAAAGCATTGATGCGATCGTCGTAACGCAATGGATCAAGAAACTCAGCGCACGAACGGATGCGGTAGTTGATGGGTACACCGGTGCCGAGGAACGCATTGCCTTCGGCTCCGAACCATACCCATCCCCAGTTACCAATCTTGGTGGTGGTCGTTCCAGTTTCTGGTCCGCAACGATCGAACATTGGATCCCAGTAGGCTCTTTCACCCATCAAGATTGTGTTGCTTGTGCCGTCTGTGCACTCGGCCATCTTGTAGGCAACATTTCGATTGAACATACCATCGGCGCGGCCTGTGCGAGCGGAGGTTTGGCTGCCTGCTGGGCGTGGAACATCGGTACCAGGTCCAAACGGGTTCCACAGAGAAGGTCGCGCGGCGTGGTAGCCTGGGTAACCGCGTCGGCCAGCGCACGCAAAGTAGTCACCACGAGCATAACGACCATCACTGGCTGGCGTGTGGCTTTCGTTAAACAAGCTGCCTGGGTTCGATGGGCAAACGAGCGCTGGGAAAGTTTGTTTATGAAACCAGTTCCCAGTCCAACTCGCACCGAAACCGCCAGCGGGCAGTCGGTCTCTCTCATTATTGCCGAAGTTGAGTTGGTCAAACCAATCATAAAGGGCTCGTTGCTCCATGAACGGCAGCAGTTCTACGGCCATCGCGTATCTGCGACTCTGCGTTCCCGTTCCCCACTCGGGATGCCCCCAACCGTTTCCGTCAGCTCGGAGCATTCCATAAGGAAACCGCTTGAAAGTGCTTTCAAAATTGTGGTTCGCCAATCCCCATTGCTTCAGATTGTTCGAACATTGCATCCGCCTAGCTGCTTCACGGGCAGCTTGCACTGCAGGGAGCAACAGGCCAACTAAGATTCCAATGATTGCGATGACAACCAAGAGCTCGACTAGCGTGAATCCTTGCCGGTTGTGGTTTCTCATTTTTGCCTCGATTGAATTTATAAGGTAAGAGGACATTTCGACGCTCGCGAGCTATCATTTCAGAACTGTTCGTTTAGGTCTTCCAATTTTTTCCCATAGACTTTTTCAAACAAAAGTAGGCCGCGTTATCGACTCCTTATCTTCCTCTCGAGCTCAACGCGAACTAGGTGTCAGCGGAGTTAAGCTGCAACTACCGCTTCTCGATCGCTGTGCGTTAGTGAGAACGCAACGGGCGTCGAAGATCACTTGGCATTCGCACAATTGCTTTGAAATCCTGATGGTGATTGATGGATTTACCGAGTATGAGTTTGACGATGGGCATATCGAATCTCTGGCAGGAGGTCAATTCCTTGCGATTCCGCCCAACGTGCGGCACCGCGGCAGGCACGACGTGAGACGCCCCGCCCGCCTGCTAGGCTTACTGTTTGATCCGCAAGCCAAGAATGCGACTCGCAACTCGATCTTCACTCCCAGCGAACTAGGCTGGTTAACTGCCCAATTAGAATCGGGGCAATCGCGTACACATCGAATCAATACTCAGATGCAAAGATCCATCAACGCTCTGGCCAAATTGCTGGAGGAATTTGATTTCGCCGATACTACTAAAGTGATATCGATGAGACTGTTGATCTGTTCTACCCTGATCGATGCCGCCCAGCAGAGCACTGACACTGACGTCAAACGCCCCCAGCAGTTCATTGAAAAAGCCATTGACTTTATGAAGGCGAATTTGCGATCCGAGCTGTCGGTCGATGCCGTCGCGCTGGCCGTGAAGTGCAGCCGTGCAAAGCTGTTTGCGGTATTCAAAGAGTCGGCTGGCATGACTCCGCACGACTATTGGCTTCGACTCCGCATCGATCGCGCCCAAGAATTGCTGCGATCATCCAAGATGAGCATCACGAAAATCGCAATGGATTGCGGCTTTTCGACTAGTCAGTATTTCAGTACCGTGTTTAAGAAGTATGCTGGCACCAGCCCCATGGAATATCGTAGAAACATCCAGGAATAGCCTTAGCCCAGATTGATCTCGTAACGGAATGCGTCAAGCATTTCGGATTCCTCGTAGCGGAATGCGTCAAGCATTTCGACAGTGCTGCGGCACCCGAAAGCCTCGACGGCTTCCGCTACCTCGCGCGTTGCAAGTCTTCTGTTGACTTTCCCCTATAAAGCAAGTGTGACAAACGGGCGCAGTGTTACGAAAAGTTGGTGACAAGATTTTCACAAGAGTATCTCAGTCAAAAGCGGTTAGGAGAACCAAACTTGAGCAGTTCTGAATCCGAGCTTCCATCGCCTGAGCATGGCGGTAATGTGGTCGGCTACTTAGTGGTCGGACATGGAACTCGCAGTAAAGCGGGGCAGGATCAAGTACGCGCCGTGTTTGACCAAATGACCCAACTGGACACGCCCGACTCGCTAGGTGGCTTACCGGCTGAGCTGGCGTTTCTCGAACTGGCTCAGCCGGATATTCCAACGGCCATCGAACGGCTTTTTCACGCAGGTGTCAAGGAACTGGTCGTTGTCCCTGTGTTGTTGTTTAGCGCAGGCCACGCTCGACAGGATATTCCCGAAGCGGTCGAAGCGGCCGCCAAGCAATTTGGCATACAAATCCGCCGACAGTGTTCCTCGCTGTGTCTCGACCCTTCGATCGTTAACTTGTCCGCAGAGCGATTTCATCTTGCGTTAGAACGACACGCAGGAATTGCGCCAGCATCGAATTTGATTGCTGAAGAGATTGGGCTGGCATTGATCGGTCGCGGCAGTAGTTCCGATGAGGCAACAGCGGCCATGCTGCAGTTCGCTGAGCTGCGAACGCAAGCGACGCCGGTTGCATGGTCTTCGGTCGGTTTCATCCACGCTCAACGTCCGACGGTCGAAGAAGCCCTCGACGGTCTCGCCGCAACAGGTTTACCTTGGCTAGTTGTTCAACCTCACTTGCTGTTCGAAGGCGAACTGATTGACGAGCTACGACGCGAAGTGGAGTACCGTCAATCATTTTCGAAGTCGCAAACGTGGTTGATCACCGAAACACTTGGCTCAGGGATCGACTCAGCCGATATAGAGCATTCAGACAATCGGCTTGCCGTGGCGCTCAGTAAACTTGCGACGCAAGTCACTGACTCCGCAGGATTATCTCGCGTCGCAACAGAAGCCTGCTCAAGGTGCCATCAAGCCCGGCAATGGTGCCGCATCGGTGCATAACATCGATTCTAGCCGCGGGTCTCGAAGTTTGATGCGTGCATGAATTGGGCTAATTCAAATGCAAGTTGAACTGGAAGTTATTCTGCATTGGCAGGGTATATTGACGATGAACGATTGCTCCTTCGGTCACCCGCGGCTAGCGCCGTCGGCTCACTAACCGTGCCGCAGTAATTGAACTACCCTCAAGAGTTGAGAGAGTACTGCGGAGGCCTTGACGGCTTCCGCTACCTCATTGAATAGAGGGAATCGAAATAGTTTATCAACCCAAGAATTTAAAGTGGACAGAGCGCTAGCAACTCGAGGAAGAGCGTGCGTTCTTTGGGATCGATGGAGCTGCTCACGAGCTTGTTCGACGTAGCGGGCAACCCAGAGTAGAGCTCGCATGCCGATGGGAACGTAGCGATCGCGTTGACCTTTGCCTTGGTTAATAAAGAGGACTTGGCGGTCGACGTGAATGTTGTCGATGTGCAGTGAGCAGACTTCTGCGCGACGAATGCCAGTTGAATACAGAACTTCGAAGTTGGCGAGATCTGCCCAGCAGAGCGCGCCCGCGAATCCCGCAGATTTACTCTGCCGATGGTTGGGCTTCTTACTAAATTGAGTCGTCAGGAGGAATGGCGACGAGGGCTTAGGCTGTTAGCAGCGAACGCGTGGCCGAGTCGCAACACGCTTGGTGGGTTGCTGCTGCCGGGTGCGACCTGCGTCCCTGTCCAGTGCAGATGGTTGCACTCGGAGAGAGCAACCCACCCATCTCGCTACGCCTGCCCTTAGTTCACAATGCCCTTAGTTCGCAATGTCATCAGTACTGCTGCTATGGCTTCGCTAACGCGATGTTGCGACCGCAGCGATCGACCGCGCTGGCGAATCCCGCAGATTTACTCTGCGGATCGTTGGGCTTCTCACTAAACTGAGGCGTCAGGACGAATGGCGACGAGGGCTTATGCTGTCAGCAACGAACGCATGGCCGAGTCGCAACACGTGCTTGGTGGGTTGCTCCCGCCAGGTGCGACCAGCGTCGCCGTCCAGTGCAGATTGGTTGCACTCGGCGAGAGCAACCCACCTATCTCGCTACGCCTGTCCTTAGTTCACAATGTCCTTAGTTCACAATGTCCTTAGTTCACAATGCCATCAGTACTGCTGCTATGGCTTCGCTAACGCGATGTTGCGACCGCAGCGATCGACCGCGCTGGCGAATCCCGCAGATTTACTCTGCGGATCGT
>JANRMD010000299.1:0-23922 GCA_033761895.1 Pirellulaceae bacterium
TTAGCTTTTTCAGTCAGCGAGTTGCGTCACATGGCCGCGTAGGTCAATGATGAAACAAGAGACTCGAATGTCCGCCCACGCCGCGTCTTTAGTCGATTGGTACTGGGCTTCGCAGAACTCATGCACCCGGCAGGCCAATGCGGCCAATTCGTCCGCATGCAGTTCACGCATCCGCTGTAAGCTGGCCGTCGCGTACTCTTTCTGGATTTTGTCCACAGGGTGCAACTCCCTGTAAGCCCCGCAGTCCAAGTGGTCGAGCAAGAACACGTCCTTGATGGGACGATGTAGCTTGTTGATCGCCGTCGATAAATGGGCCGTAAACACCGACCACCAAGTTCCAGATGGATCGGATGGATTCGCGGGTAAACGATGGACGCCCATGGCGCCACCGGCCAACGCTATTTGGTCGTAGCGATTGTGCAAGTTCAGTTCATTCATAAACCGGATCGTCTCATCCAGAAGCCGCTGGTCCATGCAGCACAGCAGCAGCACGTTCTTCCTCGGCGGGTCCTCGGTCACGGACGCCAGTCGATTTGGAGGTGGTGGTGGAAGAGTTCCCTTGGACTTCTTGGTTTTTGCCATCTGATGTTCTCCAGCATGTTGTAATCGGATCGAGTGCTTTGTCCGTCTTAGGTTTTGGGGTGGTGTCGCACAATTGGCTCAATTGTTGCAGCGACGATTGGGACAGTCATTGAGTTTATTAACCGATGTGCGTTAGCACCGGTTTTTACCACGGCAACCTTTGCTAACGCACCGCGGTTAATCCCAAAATCTAAGGTGGACAAAGCACTATGCAGACCTATTGGCGTATAGGAAGATGAGAAGTCTAGTGTGACGCTGTGATTTTTGGAAAGCGCCATAGTCACTCAAGTCTTCTCGCGACATAATTTTCAACTATTTTTTAATTCACGAGCGCAAAAAATCAAAGTTTAATGCTCTGATTGAGCTTTCCGATTAGCTCCGCCAACTTTTGTTTAATGAGTTTGAATGTCCAGCTTGAAGTTCCCGATTCCAAAGTGGCTAACGAGTGCCGTCGTACCCATCATTGTCTGCCTGCTCTTCGTCGCTGCATTGTGGATGCTTCACAAGGAACTGGAAGCTCATCATTTGAGCGAGTTCTTTTCCAGTTTGGCAGCCCTTAAGCGGTCGTCCGTTGCGCTCGCCGTTTTGCTCACCATTGCGAGCTACTTGATTTTGGTCAGCTACGACTGGCTCGCGCTGAAGTTCGTAAACAAGTCGGTCCCGATCGGTACATTGGTTCCGATATCACTCGCCAGTTCTGCGATCAGCAACAACTTCGGTACGCTGCTCGGTGGTTCCTCAATCCGCTATCGCATGTACTCGCTGTGTGGTTTGACCGCCACCGATGTCATGATGATGTCGGGCTTTATCTCAGCAACTTTTTGGCTGGGGATCACCGGCTTGGCTGGCTTTACCTTTGTATTCGTGCCTCTTCCAATTCCAGAGCAACTCCATTTGCCGATCTCGAATACTCAAGCCATCGGTTGGGTGTGCGCAGCCATCGCGATCAGCTATGTGCTGTTGTGTTTTTTGGGCAAATCGACAATCAAGTTTGCAAGTCGCTTGCCGAGCGGCCCGATGGCACTCTCGCAACTCGCCGCTGTTGCAATCGATCTCCTGGTTGCGATCTCCGTGCTCTATTGCCTAATGCCCGAGTCCATTTCAGTTGGCTTTTTTCCGTTGCTGGCGATGTACTTGCTGGCAATTCTGGTCGGAGTGATCTCGCAGGTACCAGGTGGTTTGGGTGTTTTTGAATTAGTCTTAATGTGGTTGATCCACCCAGAGCATCCTGATGAGTTGTTCGGTTCGTTATTAGCCTTCCGCGCCATCTATTACCTACTTCCGCTGGCATTCGCCTTGATTGGCCTGTCCGTCAATGAAGTTCTATTGCACCGCACTAAAGTTGCCAAAGCCGCAAGCTCGATCGAAGAGGTAGTGTCCGTCGTACTGCCTCGAGTCATGTCGGTAATGGTGTTTGCGGCCGGAATTGTACTGTTGCTTTCAGGTGCGACACCATCGGAGAATGGTCGACTGAAATGGTTGCGAGAACTGATTCCGCTTCCGGTTATCGAGATTTCTCACTTCCTCGGCAGCGTGGTAGGTGTCGCACTTTTGCTCTTGGCCATTGGTTTGCGCCGCCGCGTGCAAGAGGCTTTCTGGATGTGCATCGGTTTGCTGATCGCTGGTGTCGTCTTTTCGCTCGTCAAAGGCCTCGACTATGAAGAAGCGATCATTCTATCCGTGATGCTCGGTCTGCTGGCCATTTCAAAACGTCACTACTATCGCCACGGAGCGATTTGGGCCAGCCGATTTACGCCGCAGTGGTTTATGGGTGTGTTCATCGTTATCGCCGGTTCCGTTTGGTTGACGATTTTCTCTTACAAGCAGATCGATTACTCCAACGAACTTTGGTGGCAGTTTGCGATCAAATCCGATGCGCCGCGATCACTGCGAGCCATCGCGGGAGCAACACTCTTCTTCGTCGCGTTTGGCTTCTGGCGGCTCGTAAAGCCAACTGCGCAAAAGCCGAATTCAGTAACCGCCGAGGACTTGGCAGACGTTCGACGCATTGTTTCAAAATCGCAGGAAACCTCTGCAAACTTGGCCCTCTTAGGCGACAAACAATTCATCATCAGTCCAGATCGTGATGGATTCATCATGTATGGCACCGAAGGACGTTGCCACATTGCACTCGGAGATCCTGTTGGTACTGACAAAGTAGGTCGCGAACTGGCTTGGGATTTTCGCGAACGCTGCGACATCGACGACAAGTGGCCGGTGTTCTATCAAGTGTCCGAAGAGAAGATTGGTCTTTACGTGGACCTTGGCCTCTCCTTCATGAAACTAGGCGAAGAGGCTCGTGTTCCACTTACCGGTTTCTCGCTCGAAGGAAGCAGTCGTCGAAATCTGCGCCGCAACCACAAAGTAGTCACTGAAACAGGTTTACGCGTTGAGATCGTGAAAGCTCCCATAACTGACGAAGTGATGAGCGACTTGCGCAGAATTTCCGACGGTTGGCTCGCCGAGAAGAAGACCGCAGAGAAGGGTTTTTCACTGGGGAATTTTTCTGAAGACTATATTCGCAACTGCGATGTGGCCGTTGCCACCAAAGACAATCAGCGTGTTGCGTTTACTAATCTCTGGTATGGTGCCGACCAGGAAGAAATGTCGTTGGACTTGATGCGATTCGATGCTGATGCACCTGAAGGTACGATGGAGTATCTGTTCGTCGAGCTGATGTTGCGAGGGGCTGGGCAGGGATACAAGTGGTTCAACCTGGGGATGGCACCTCTATCTGGCATCGAGACTCAGCGCTTGGCACCGCTCTGGTCGCAAGCCGCCGGCTTTGCATTTCGACACGGCGAACAGTTTTACAATTTTAAAGGACTCAGGCAGTACAAAGAGAAGTTCCATCCTGAGTGGCGTGCCAAGTACCTGGCTTATCCTGGTGGTTATACCTTGCCAAGAGTCCTCACCAACGTCACCACATTGGTTTCAGGCGGAATCGTGCGCACGCTCCGGAAGTGAAGTTATGCACGCACATGAAAACAAAATCTATTGAACGAGGGGTTATTGAGGTTAGAATAAGCGAACCCAAGGAGCGAATTATGACAAAGGTACCGATCGCTGAAGATATTGCAGAGAGAATTCGAAGTAGCGAGGGCCCGATCGAGTTGGTTGATCCGCATGGACGGACGATTGGTATTGTTCGTCGGCCGCCAACTGAATCAGAGATTCAACGTGCCCGAAGTCGAGCTAGCAAAGACGGTAAACGACTTTCATGGGCGCAGCTAGTTGCGAGCTTCAAGGGCGGAGCAAAAGGGTGATTTACGATGTCGAGTTTTCGCTAGATGCCGCAGCAGAACTTTTGCGATCGCAGACACGATTGGTTCCGCAGTCGTGGTGTTGCAAGCAGCGGAAACAATTCGCCGCGAGTTCGGAAGCGACCCTATCGCGAAGAGCGAATTCCTTTCAGAAGGTTTGTACTACATCGACGAACAACCTCTTCGTGCATTCTTCTTGATAGACGCTGAGGCGATGGTGGTCGAGGTTACGGACTTTCGAATTCTATGATGATCTATTCCATATTGGAGCCGCTAGAACGTGAATGCATGCATCGCCGCGTTAATCCGCTTCGTCGAATCGTTTTAGAATTGCTGTCAAAACTGTGCTGAGAGCAACTCTGAAATCGTCGCCATCTCGCTTGCGAAACGCATGTATCGCGCAAAGTATCGAAAGTGCCGCGTACGATGCATAATCATAAGAAGATACTGGAGCGCAACCCAGCTAAGCTGCTTGGTATGATCGACCGTATTATATGCAGTTGCTTTGCTTGAATCCGTTGGATCGGACAGCCACCTTTCTACCTGTCTCTTGCGCCTTCTTGTATTATTTAGTTGTGCGTTGGGGAATGCCAGCAACCAAAATTTGGGTGCCGCTTGACTTTTGCAATTCGTTGTTTTTCAACCCTCGAAAGTCGTAGTTGAAACGATGAATGCAGAATTTTTAGGGCGCCCCGCGCCATTCGCGGATGAGCGTGCCATCTGCGGCGTTCCAGAGTCGAACGATGCCATCGATTGAGCCGCTGGCGATTTGGGAGTTCTTGACGGACGCGGCGGACGATAACACCCAGTCTGCGTGTCCCGCAAACTTGAGGGTCTCTTGATTCTTGCCCAGATCAATACGGTGCAACAGTTTGTCATTAGATGGAACGAGCACAAAGTCAGTGCCGCGAATAAGCTTGTATCCTTCACCGCCAACGCCCACTTCTGCGACCTTCTTCGCGCCTTCAATTTCCCAGCGATGAAGTTTCTTGTCATCGCCAACGGAAAGCACACTCGCACCGTCTGGTGTAAACGCGATACCTTTCACAGCTACGCCATGACCTGCATAACTGGTCAGCAACTCACCATTCTCAGCCGTGTAGACCTTTGCTGACTTATCGCGGCTGGCCGAAGCCAGTTTTTTGCCATCATCGCTCCACGCAAGTGCATTGACCCAATCGGCGTGACTAGGAATTGTCTGCAACACATTGCCGCTCGATGTGTCCATGACTCGAATCAGTCCATCCGCGCCGCCTGCGACCAGCCGCGTGCCATCAGGACTGTAAGCGACATCCAGGACTACATCAAATGTTCTGCCACACACGGTCACAACATTACCTGATGCGTAGTCGACTATTCGTACCTCGCCGCTTTTCCCAGGGCTGCCACAAGCGACCGCCAAGCGCGTGCCGTCAGGGCTAACTGCGATTGCGTACACACGTTCGCCGATGTTCCTTATGCGCCGCATTAGTGTGCCGTCATTCGGGTTCCAGCAAAGCAGTTCGTGGTAGCCGCCCGTGATAACCTGACTGCCATCATTGGAAAATGCTACGCAAGTAATTGGCACGGACACCGAGTACTTTGCCGGTGGCTCAGGGTACACCGCAGGCGGAGCGACTAGATAAAGCGGATCGTTGGGTTTCGTGCCATCAAAGGCCGCGCCGCTGGCTATCCATTGTTTCACGATTTCGAGTTGCGGAGCGGTCAGCGGTTCGCTTTCGGCCGGCATGCGTTCGGAAGCATCTGTGGTTACCAAGCGACGCCACAGTTCACTCTCTTCAATCTTCGATGCCGTAATGGGTGCCGAGCCCGAATCGCCGCTCTTGTTTAGGTATTCAAAAGTATCGATGCGATAGCCACCCTCGGCTTTCTTGGCACCGTGACAGGCAACGCAGTTGTCGACCAGGATCGATGCGACTTGGTTGGAGAAGCTGACGCCGTCGGCAGCGAAGGCGTTTATCGATGCGCCTAAGCAAACGAGGAATAGTGCGAACTTGATTTTCATGGCGGGATTATGGGGTAGGCGGTAGGAGTGGTTAGGTGAGGTTTTAGCTAAGGGTGATGAAACGCTTTTGGTGGTCATTCCGTTTGATGTGACTCGCCCATCGGGACTGAACCCTAGGTTCAAGCCTTGAATGTCCACGCCCTGCGCAAAGCCTCAGGGCGTGCGACCCAAGCATGAACAAACCCAAAGTTCATTGTGGTTAGTGCTAGATTATAGTTCGAAGCTACTTGGCTGTGGCATCATAGAGTGGCAAGTGCCGGTAATTCACTTCGAGCGAAAGCAAATTCAGAGTCGTCACATACAGCCGACCGCCATATTTGGCCCACAAATCGGCTGTCGGCTGGTACGGATCCCAGCTTCCCGCGTTCGGCCCTTCGGTGACTTGGGTTTCAATCAACATGGGGTACAGCGTGCTGTTCCATTTTTTCCAACGTTCGCCACCCATGTGAAATAGAACTTGAGTCGAGTAGTACCAGTAATAGGTATCACGCAGAGTGGCATCTTTGGTTCCCGGTGCGGGAGGATGTTCGAGCAAGTAATCAGCACCAGCGGTCATCTCTTTTTGTCCTCGCTGCCAACCGAAATACAAACGCATCAGCAATCCGGCACTGGTCATCACCGGCGTCGGTTCGCGACCATGGCGTTGTTCTGGTGTATCTGCAGCAAAGGGGTTGTAGCGGTACAAATGCGGGACGGCTTGGGAGACTTGACTTTGATCCAAGTACTTTTCGATTCGATCAAAGGTCGGTGTGGGTACGTCCAAGCCGGCCAATTGACCGCTCTTGAAAGCCATCATGAACCAACCTGAGACGCTCGTATCCGTTCCGTTGCCAGGACGGTAACGCCAACCACCGCGCTGTTTGTCTTGGCTTTCGACCATAAAGTTGATGGCTTTCTGAGCTGGTTCGCGCAGGGCCGGATCTTGTGTCATACCATACGCTTCACAAAGAGCCAAAGCTGCGATAGCGTGGCTGTACAGCCATGCATTCTGATCCGAGGCCGGATCCTCTGGCTTGTATAGATCGCCGTTCGGGCGTTGGTTGCTTACTAAGAACTGCAATGCCTTTCCGACGTTCTCCGCGTACTGATACTGCTGATGGGTATAACCGGCTCCTTGAAATGACAACAGCGATAGAGCGGTTGCAGCCGTATCGCTACGAATCAGAACTTTGGTGTCAAAGTCTTGTAGTCGCCACGCTCCAGATTCCGCTTGATGCTTGGCGAGAAACTCCAGCCCTGCTTCAATGGCTTGCTCTGTCTGCGGACCCCAGGCGGTGTCATCCATGGATTGATTGTCTTTCAATCGATCCAGGCGTTGTTTGAAGGCTGGTTTGGGAAGCGGAATACTACTGCCGGCTGCTAGTGGGCCGCCGATCTCTTGTCGCGAGAATCGTTGGGAATCGATTTCCATCATCGGCAGTGGCTCGGGCATTCGACCACTTCTTGGAACGACCACGCCATCGCGAGTGAGATCCGCTAGGCCACCGCGTCCCAGATCGGCCTTGATATCCAAATTCAGCCCGCCGACCTCGCTGGGAGGTGTCAACGAGGCTGAGGATGAACCCATGCGTGAGTCGAAGCCGACATCTCCGGAGGCTCTCAGATCACCAGGACTCGACGCTTCCATAAGCTCTGCTGCATCGGGGACAGCGATCGCGCCTGCAACTCGGGGATTGCGATCGATCGACTGGCGCGAAAGGGCATTGCTTGCCGAAGTGCTTGTGGTTTCGTTAGCCGAGAGTGTAAACGAGTCGCTGGCTCGAGCCAAGCCTTGGGGCACACCTGCCGCCCTCGTTGGTGCAACTCCTTCACCGGGTATCCCAGGCAACCCCAACGAACCGTAGTTGGGATTAACTGTTTCACCGCGTCCAGTGCCAGCTTCAGTTGGATTCAGTCCAGCGACTTCTGCTTCACTGCCAGCCCCTGCATCCGGTGTTGGAATTGCAATTGGACCAGCCCGCCCAGCTGTGCCCACCGTAGATTTTTGGATCGAGCGACCAGCGCCCGTCATGCCTGCCACATCATCCGATGCAGCAGCCCCCTGCCCTGCCCTTTGCGGTAGCGCGACGTTTGAGCTGCCATCGGTACCATTCGACAAGCCCGGCAAGCGACTGGTCATTTCACTTTGAGGAAGTCCGATATTGGGCAAGCCAGAGGTCGAACGCTGGATTTGTGAATTGCGAAGCGCCAAACTGCTCAGCGATGAATCCAAATCAGGCTCGCCGGGCTCAGGCATGGCCAGTGAGTCAACACCTCGAATCGGCAGCGAACGCGGAGCGGCTGTCGAACTGCGACCGCCGGCTGACTCGCGCGCGAACGCGCTCGGTGTATCGCCCGCAGCAGGCGATGGGACCCGAAGCTCAGCCGCTCGATCCGCGCGACGTGCTAAGTCATTGTTCTTGGGTAGGCTTGGGTTTAACTTCGGTGTATTGGAGGGCGCTGCGATGCTGGGCATTGAATCTCTTGCCAGGCGCGCGCCTGTGGCTGAAGACTCACTTGACGCAAGTGCATCTGGCGTGGCCTCCGCAATTGTGGTTGGTGAATCGGGGACATCGATCGTGGAGCGTTTCTTAAGAGGCGGCGCTTCGTTGGTGCGACTCTTGGGGATGCGAGTGTCGGCCATGGGAGTCGGCTCAAATGCGTCGCGACGATCCAGCGACAAAGCTGCGGCGGCTTTCGGCGCGGCCGAGGCTGTGAAGTCACTGCGCAAAGTAGCTCCCGATGTTCTTCCACGCTCACCAGAAGCATCTGCCGGGCGCATCGGTTCGGGTGAAGCACTTTCGGCCGCAGCTGCACTGGCTTCAGGGGCCGACAGAGACGGTCGCGGCAATTTGGATTCACTGCGCGAAAGTGCGGCCATTCGGTCGTTTGCCTGCGGCGGAGGCAACTGCGATTTCTCGCGTGGCACGAGATGCGGTGTGGGGCTCTTCTCGATATCGGGCTTGGGGCTTACCAAATCCGGCTTGTGAGACATTGCCAACTGCAAGGCAACTTCACTGTTGTCCTTTAACTCTGTTGGGCTGTGGGTTGTCGGCACGTAACGCAGGTAATCGGGGCGTTTTTCCGATCGAGGCGATGCTATGTTGTAGTACCGAGGTGCAGGTTGCGTCTGCCGTTCCAGCACTTTGCGTTCGGCGGCCAGTTCTTCAAAAATGTCGGGCCACATGCGAGCAAAGATCACTACGTTGCCCGCGTACAGCGACATCAGTAGATGGATTAACAGACTCAGCAAGAATGCGATCTGCAACGAACGCTCAACACCACGACTAGTTATATTCCTCAGCAGTAACGACAAGCCGACGAGTACTAAAGGAGTTACAACTGCATACGACCACGGATTGTATTGCAAACGCGGATCATCGATCTGCAAATAACTGAAGGCGATCCAAATGACCACACCGCCCAGTGCGAACAATACCAGATTCAAAAGCCAAGCAGGCTCCTGCTCTTCGATGTGTTTATGCGAAGAGATTCCGATCAACTCTGATAATCGCGGCGACGACGACACTATTGCTCCTCTTCAGCGATAGAAGCCGAATAAGCAGCACCACATTTGATGCACACATCCATCACCGAAATCGGCGCTTGAAAGGGAACGCGTCGGTCGGCGCGAATGATCACTGCCGGTCGCAGGGGATTGTCGACTACAGCCCGAGTGATGAGGGCTTCCAACTCGTTAGGCTTAATCACTTTGTCATCGACAATGAAGGTACCCTTTTCATCGATATTCACCACCAACTCGCTTGGTTCGGCAGTCATGGGCATTGCGTTTGCAGCCGATGGTAGCGGAATCTCAACGGTGCGTTCATCCTCACTCAAACGCGAGGCCACCATGAAATAGATCAGCAACAGTAGGACCACATCGATCATGGCGGTTAGGTTTAATGCGACGAGCGCATTTCCACGATTGATTTTTACTGCCATGTTCACCCCTTAACTCAGTAATCGGGTTTGGGTGGCACGCCCTGAGTGCCTAAAACTGTGGGCTCTGCGAAGGGCGTGGTTCCAGCGTACTTCGACACGCCCTTCGCAGGGCCTCAGGGCGTGCCAGCCCAAAATTAAAGCTGGATGCTCCACTAACAAAAAAGTCTTACAGTGCTGTCCTTAACTGTTGCGAGCCGCCGAATGTGGTGGCGGTGGAATTGGTCGAGCGGATTCGGCAGGCCGTCCGCTGGTTGCGGGTGGCCGATCTCGAGCGACTAGTCCTTGAACTTGCAAGTCATAACGAACCTTGCCTTCATAGCGTTCAAAGCGAGGAATCAAGCGTCGCACTTGCTCCTCGACTCGTCCCATTAAATTCGTAATCCGGCCTTCGAAATAGTAAGCAAAAATGACCGCGGGGATGGCTACGGCCAATCCGCCCAGGGTATTGATGAAGGCGATATAAATCCCTTCGGCAAGGAACTCAGATTTGTTCTTTCCCGTTCCCAGTTGCGTTGTATTGTAAAATGCAATGATCATGCCCCAAACCGTACCCAGCAGCCCCATGAGCGGAGCGACCGTAGTCGCCAGACTCAGCCAGCGAACATTGTGGTACATGCGATCTGCTTCGCGTTGGCACGTTTCGGTGGTCGCACTTTCGAGCTCCACGACGGGGCGGCCAACCTTTTGCAGCATACCCTCGAGCACACGTGCGGCCGCGGATGGATAACGCAGCGCGAGCTGATAGACCTCTTGCGGTTCGATTGGCTTGCCAGACTCGAGCATCAGGTCGATGCCACGCCGGATCCGCGATGGAAGAATGCGTTCGCGTCTCAAGGCAATGAAGCGATCTAAGGTCATGGCTACGACCAGGAGGCTTAAGATCCCTAGCGGGATCATCAACACTCCTCCTTTGATCACCAGACTTAGAAAACTCAGTCCGTCATCGAGGCCCGCGTTCGGTACCGGTTTGGCTGGGGCTGCGGCGGCTTGATTCGCATAACGCTGCAGTTCAGCCTCGCTTAGTGAACCGCCTTCCTGTGCAAAGCTAGACTTGGTACAGCTCAGTTGCGCAAAGTCCAGGCCGCCAGAGCTAATGCAGAGTGCACACAAAATGATGACGGCAGAGCGTCTTGCCACAATGTCGTACAACGCAGACCAACAATCCGAGTCCCAATTCTTGCTACGCGAAAACGGTTGCATATCCAAGCTTTTCTGAGAAGGAATCTTGCGAGTAACCAATCTAGCTTAAGCAACACCTCGACGCTTGGCAAACGCAGCACAAGCCCTTAAGCATTTCGAGTAATCTCGTAGCGGAATGCGTCAACGGCTTGTTGATTATTGCGCCACGGGCAGTGTGAGCCGACGGCGCTAGCCGCGGGTAACCGAAGGAGTAATCGTTCATCACCTATTCCTGCCAACGCAGAATTACTTCCAATACAACTCACATTGGCACCAGTCAAATCCATGCACGCACCAAATTTCGAGACCCGCGGCTAGCGCCTTGTTCATTTAATGTCAAAGCAAAATGAATTAACCGATGGGCGTCAGCCCCGGTTTTTGCTCTGGCAACCGCCGCTAACGCGCTACGGTTGATTAAATCAACAAGCCCCTAGCGCCGACGGCTCACTAAATCAACAAGCCCTCAAGTGTGTCGACTGATCTCGTAGCGGAATGCGTCAAGCATTTCGACAGTACTGTAGTGGCCCGAAAGCCTTGACTGCTTCCGCTACCCAATAATCAACAAGCTTTTGACGGCTTCCGCTACACGCTACCGCAGCTTCGATATCTCTCCAAGCTTCTTCTGTGCCTGCGCGGCGAGCGTATGAGCCGAGTGCCGATCAACGATGAATTGATAGAACTCTTTGGTAGCTTCGACAACCTTGTCCCGGCCTTCTCCTTTGAGGTTGTCGATCAAAACTTCACTGCAGCGAGCGGCTTCGAAGGCGCTCTTGGCTTGCCAGTTCTTAATGTCGTCAGGAGCCTTTTCAGCTCCGAAGCCGTACATCACGCGCTGGAACTCGGCGATCGCTTTAGCAAAATCACGCTGTGAGAAATAGACTTCACCCATCATGAATCGGGCACGAGCGGCGGTTTCATTACGGTACTTGTTCGCGACTTCCGAATACAGCTTTAGTGCATCTTCGAGTTTGTTTTGTTGCTGGGCGCAGAACGCCAATTCGTAAACCACGGTCGACAGGTAGGGACTATTGGGAAAGCGATCAACAACAGTCTTCAGCCATTTTTCACATTCGGTCCACTGCTTGAGTTCTCGATGGCACTGGCCGCCATGCAAGTAGATCAGCGTCTTCACTTGGTCAGACGCTAAGGATTTTTCACCAGCTGCTTCCAGTGAGTTTCTGGCGGCTGCATACATGGGCAGCGCCTCTGCAAACTTGTCTCGTTTGAAGTAGCACTCGGCCAGCATGAAACTCGCATCCACTGCCAATGTCCCTTGAGGGAATTCCTGAGCCTGTTTGCGGAATTGCTCGGCTGCTTGATCATAAGCTTCCTGTTGAAATTGGCTCCAACCTAATTTGTAATGAGCTTTCTCGAGCAAACTTGCATTCTTCGTTTTGCTGAGGACACTGGTGTAAGACTTCGCAGCTTCCCCGTACTTTTCAGCGTTGTATTGGCTTTGGCCAACTTGATAGAGCGCCTCTGGTAAGAAGTCGCTGTTGGGGTACTTTTCGACCAACTGGCTGAAGTACTTGGCAGCCAGTGTGTTGTCGGATTTCTCCTGAGCTAGCCAGCCGAGTTCGTACAGCACTTTGTCCATCGCAACAAAGTCAGGGACTTCAGCAATGATCCGGTCAAATTGCGATTGGGCCTTCTCAGGTTGCTTGGCATCAACGTAAGCCATGCCTGTTTCGTACAAGCAGTTTGCCAACGAAGTACCGGTTGGCTTGGCGCTCATGAACTTCTCAAGTGCTGCGAGCGCATCGTTGGGCTTGCCGAGTTTTCGCAAGCACACGCCATCAGCCAACAACGCTTCTTGGCTGATCGCGTCGTTGCGTCCGGCCACGAGCAGCGGTTCGAGTTCTTTGCGAGCCAGTTCGTACTTGTCTTGCTGCATGAGGCTCCATGCAATGCCGTACTGCGCAAAACCATGGAAACCTTTGGCGGCTTCGCTGCCAACGATCGCGCGATAACGCTGAATCGCATCGTCGAACTGACCAGCTGCGGCAGAGATTTGGCCAAGACGATATTCAATTTGCGGCTTAAGCCTAGAATTGGGATACTTCTTGAGCAGCTCTTCCAAAGTGCTTTTGGCAGTCATTGGGTCTTTTTTGCGTTGGTAGGCCTCAGCCAGCAACATCAGCGTTTCATCGGCTTGAGCCCAGTTGTTGCTCGTCTTGTGGCTGGCGAGGAACTGCTCAATCGCATTGTCGATCTTCTCTTGGAACAGAAAGCTTGCCCCAAGAATGAATTGGGCTTCGGCCTTTTGTCGCGCATCAGCCAAAGACGGAAGTTCTTTGTTGAGCAAATCGATTGCGGTCGGATACTTGCCACCGAGGTAGAACGCCATCGCTTGACGGATGGTCCACATGCCGCGCGATGGATTCTGGGGGTCTGCCTGAATCAGCTTGCTGTAAGCCTCAGCCGAAGCCGCGTGTTCGCCCTGTTGAAGTAGCGTCTCTGCCGCCACATAAGCCACATCATTACGAAGTGGATCTTGGGGGTACTTTTTTAAGAACAATTCCGACCACTTGCGAGCCGCATCGAGCTTCTGCGATTGCAGCGCGCTGAAGGCTGCGTTGTAGGCCGCTCGCGGTGCTAAAGGATCGTCAGGATGATCCGTCGCAATTAATTCGTAGGCAGCCCGAGCTTTTTCCAACTGTGAAGGTTGTTCATAGAGCGCGTCTGCGTAGTCCATCTGCAGAGCGACTTCCAGGGGTGAATCCTTCGCCCAGCCCAAGGCATCTTCAAGCACGGGAATCGCCTCCGCCGACTTGTTCTGACGCATCAACGTCATCGCTAACCAGTGAGCCGCATCGGCAGAACGTGTGGCTTTGTCGCCCAACAGACTCTTGAACTTGGCCGCAGCGTCATCCCAGCGACTGGCTCGATACGCGGCTTGACCGGCAGACAACGTCGCCGTGGCCAAGTGCTTGGACTCAGGAAAGCGTTTCTGCAACTCGTCGTACTTCTGCGTTGCCTCGTCAATCTTGTTTTGCTGGGTCAACGAATACCCGAGGCGCAACAAAGCGTAATCGGCCATGGGGTTCTTCTCGTCGGCCGCCAGCGATTGCAACAAGGTCGTTGCCTCTTCGAAGCTCTTCTGTGAAATCAAAATATCCGCCATCCGCATTTGCACTTCGTTGCGCAAACGATGTTCTTTGTTTTCTGCCAAATAATCACGGTAAACGGCGATGGCCTTGTTATTCTGCTGAACTTCCTCATGGGCTACACCAAGTGCATATTGCGAATCAGGCCGCAGCGATGACTTGGCAAAGGCCTTGTTCTTCAACAATGATTCATAGCGACTGATGGCTTTGTCGCGGGCACCAAGCGTGTACTCAATCTCGGCCAGATAAAAAATCGCTTGATCCGCCGACGCGCCTTCACCGTAAGACTTGAGAAACTCCGTCAACCTGTCGCGAGCGGTTTCAAGCATTTGCTTTTGCTTCGGCGAACCAGGCTCCTCAAGCTTGGCTCGAGAGAATAAACACCAATTCAGTTGCAGTAGTGATTCTTCGCGAATCTCCAACTTCTCGTCCTTTAGTGCTTCTGAAAAAGCTTTCTCAGCGGCTTCGTAGTCGGGCTTGTCGAGTTGCATGTAGCAGACGCCGAGATAGTGCCAACTCTTGCTGGCCAGCGGGTCTTCGGGAAACTCCTTCAGTAACTTCTTCCACTCGTCTATCGCCAACGGGAAGGCACCATTGTTCTGGTAGTTCGCCGCATCGGCGTAATAGCCGACTGCCTTCCGACTTGAAGTCTGACCCGCTTTATCTTTATCAGCAGCCGGTTTTTTATTTTGTTTTTTGTCTTGCGCCTCAAGCGAAAGACTGGTGAACATTAACAGGAGTACGAAGCAAGTGCAGCGAGTTAGGTTAGGCATGTTTCAGGTTTTCCGTTTTCCAATTATTTCCGTTTTTTTCTCGGTGCTCTTTCGACCGTCAAGGCCAACCCAATCCGAGTTCGCCGTAAACGCACCACCCAAAAGGTTCGGCGTCTGTGATCTATTAGTGTATCGCAACCTCCAAACCCGGGAAAGCTTGACCAACGGCAGCAAATACCGCATTATTCGCTTCGGAAAACACCCAGCCAACCCACTTTAACGAAGCTAGGCTTATCTAAGATGACTTGTCGCAAATCCGCCGTGAAGGTTTGTGGTGCAGTTCGCACTTTCACGGATGCCTGAATATCAACTAACTATAAACAGTTGAGATTGGGAAACCTTACACGCTACCAAACAATTTGTGAGGCGTCGAAGATAGGACCTTCAACGCAGGTGCGCTTGTAATCCCAATCCTCCTCCGAGCCGACTTTCGCGACGCAGGTAAAACAGATACCGACTCCGCAAGCCATCGGTGTTTCGAGTGAAACTTCGCAAGGAAGACCACGCTGAGCGGCAATTTTGGAGACCGCTTCCATCATCGGTTCCGGGCCACAGCAAACGATGCGCGTCGAAACTGAGGTGTTTTGATCCAAGAACTCGTTCAGGGCCTCGGTTACCAAGCGAGCTGGGCCAACACTACCGTCATCGGTGGCGATTGATACCCCGACTCCCATCGCTTCGAAATCTGAAATGCCAGTTAGATAAGCCTTATTCCGAGCCCCGTAGCAAAAGTGAACTTTTTCTGCGTACCCGCTGGCTCTTGGAGAATTGGCTCTTGGAGAATTGGCTCTTGCAGAATTCTTGCCAAACCGCTTTCGTCCAAGTGCTTCGCGTGCGAGCGACAAGAACGGTGTCTGCCCAATACCACCCGCGACCATAACTAACTGCTGCACCGAAGTTGTTGAGAAGCCATTGCCGAGCGGACCCCAGATTGCGATCGGTTCGCCAATTTGTTTGGTGGCCAAACGCGTCGTCAACTTGCCTTTGACCAAGTAAACGATGTCCAGCCAGCCTTCCTCCGGTCCACCACAATCGTAAACCGCAAAAGCGCGACCAATCAGTGGGTCGTTTCCGCTGGGATCGCGCACCATAAAGAATTGCCCCGGAACGACGCTGGCGGCCATCTCGGGTGCATGCACTCGCAATAGTCGAGTGTCTTTGGCAATCTCATCGTTCCTCAGCAGTGGAACTTCACAGTAGCTTGAGCAGTCGGCAAAGTGGGTCATCGAGCGCCTCCCGATCCCCCTTGCGGTTTTTTACCGCGTCGACGATCTCCACCGGCAGTTGGCTTGGGCCTACCAGCTGGTTTACCGGAGCGCATCGGTCGACGTCCTTCAGGCGCTGTCGCATTACCGCTTGTGGCATTCGCTTGGGCTTGCGCTGTACGTTCACTGCGTTTGAGTCTTGGGCGGATCGGGGGTTCTTTGGCAATCGGTTCGTCATACGAAAGCACGCTGCCTGTTTTTTGCGAACCACCAAACCCCGCAGGTTTGTAGCCCGTGCCTTCTGGCTTGACTCGCGGCGCTCGCCCGGATGCGGCCGCCATACCTCGAGCGGTTGTTGCTCTGCCTGTCACTCCAGTTCGGGTTGCACCCGTTCCGGTTCGCGGTCCCGAGCCACGGGCGGTGGAACTGCGCTGCCCTCTCCCCTTCCCTGCACTTCGCGCTGAGGTTCCGTTGGCATCTGCCTCCTGTCGCTCTGCTTGTCGCTTAGCTGCAACTGCGGCATCGGTGGTGGCCGCGTAGAGGGCTTCGACTTCCGTGTTGGTCAACACGCGAGTTTGTCCAACTGGCAATTGAGCTAATCGCAAGGGGCCGATCGCCAATCTTCGGAGCACAACCACTTTATGTCCCACTCGCGCTAGGATACGGCGAATCTCGCGGTTCTTGCCTTCGGACAACAGGATCTCAATTTCGGTGCAGGTTTTGCGCTGACGCCGAATCTTTGCGCCATCGATTCTGGCCACACCATCCGCCAAATAAACACCCTTACGAAGCTTAGCCAAGTCTTCATGCGTGATGATTCCTTGGACGACAACAAAGTAAGCTTTCTGGATGCGGTACTTCGGATGCGCCAATCGCTGAGCCAATTCGCCATCGTTGGTGAGCAGCATCAAGCCCTCGCTGCTGCGGTCCAAGCGACCGACGGGAAAAATACGATCCTTGCTCGGTACAAGATCGACCACTCGAGTCCGACCACTGGGATCGTAATTCGTCGAGAGCACCCCGGTAGGTTTGTTGAGTGCGAAATACACGGGGCGATGTTTCTTCAGCGATACTCCATCGACTTGGATCGTCGACTCTTTGGGATCGACTTTACATGCCAAATCGGTGACTGTCTTCCCATCAACTTCAACGCGTCCTTCGACGATGAGTTGTTCCACGTCGCGGCGGCTGCCGAGCCCCGAGGATGCCAAAACTCGGTTCAGTCGTTGTGCTCCGCTGATCAATTCAGTAGGACGGATTGTCTTCTTTGCTTGCTTCTTTGCCATGCTATGCCAAGTTAGTTTCAGCGAGTGTGACTTCGCTCAGAATTTCGCCGCGTGACAGACAAAATCAAAGTTCGCTGTCAGCCGCAATTCGGGGCTTGCGAAATTCTCGGCCTAGGTGGATTGCCTTGCGCAAAGCAAAAATCGGATCCCAGGCTAAATCTGCGGTTGAATTGCACGCGATGAGTACGGCAATGCGCCGTAAGAGTGGTACTAGTTTAACTGTCAGGTGCGACTATCGATAGGACCGCCGAACCAAGTCGAGCAAAGTAGAGTGTGCATTTTCGGGCTGTTTTCAAGGCCTCTAGCCGTTCACCACCAAGTTTACTAGCCGAAATCAGGACTTTTTCAGCTAATTGCGTGGTTTGCTGTTGCGTTGCATTGAGTTGCGGAGCAACGGCCGTGATAGCCTGGGATGCCAGTTCCACGTGGCTGGGCCGAGGTAGCTGGACCGAGGTAGCTGGACCCAGTGAAGCGCTGAGTCGCGGAGCGATGGCATGTTGTGAGCAACGCCGGTTGACGACTACATGTTGCGTACATCGTGGTGGGATTTCGTACGGCAGAGTGAATCCAGCTTCCTGCCGTCGCTCCGCGACTAACGCATTGCGCTGCGTTCTTATCCTGGGACTGGCATCCCAGGCTATCACGGCCGTTGCTACGCAACTAACTGCCTGACACACTAACTATCCGCGACTAACCAACTGGCAAACGAACTGGACAACTGGCCAACTGCCAACTGCCAACGAACTACGAACTACGAACTACGAACTAGGAACTAGCTGACTAACTGCGTCTTGGCTGCGGGAGAGGCTCGTCGTTGCTCTCGGCCAAACGAATCGCATCTTGCAACGAATGGAGTGAAGGAATATCCACTGACTGCAGATGCTCGAGCGTTGAGAGATATTCGATCCCTTCTTCGCTGATGACCGACTTTCCGATTGTCAGATTTTGCAAGCCGCTCAGTGTGCCGATTGCCTTCAGCGAACGATCGTTGAGATTCGGTCCGGACAAATGCAAATTGGTAAGCCTACTTGCGCCTGCCAGGAACTTTAAGCCGCCGAACTCTCGATAACTAAAATGACCATCGGAAATGATGACGGACTTCAAGTTGCTCTTCGAGGCCATTGCTGGAATATCAGCCAAGTGAATGCTGGGGACGCACAGTTCAAGTTCTTCTAATTCCGTCAAGCTTGCAATCGCTTGTAGTCCCTCAAGTGAAAGGTGCTTATCACGGATCACCAGTCGCTTCAGGGGTAGCTTAGCTAGGTGCTTCAAGCCTGCGCCGGTGATGCCAGTTCGAGATAGCTCTAGCGATGTAAGCTTTCCGGCTTCGCTTAGGCTGCTAAGTTCGTCGTCGGTCAGTGGGACCTCGATAACGGTCAGTGCTTCTAAGTTTGGCAGCTTCGATACGGATGGAAAAATCGGCGAGCCATCGCGAGTGGCTACGCAAATGTTCAACTCTCGCAATGACGAGTGCGAACAAACCGACTGAATCAGTGCTGTGTCTACCTTTTGCCAGCGCACTGTTGCCGTATTGGGTTGTCCTTGCGGTCCATAGAATTGAGCAATGGGAACTTCCGTGTTGTGATGTGCGTACTCGGAGTCCTTGCACCCACTGAATAAAGCAAGAACAATCGCTCCGCTCAAGCTCCACTTTTTCCAGTTCCAACACTTACTGCTCATGGTTATTCCAAAGACATTGATGATTCGTGTGTAGGCCAGTGAGATGACGCTTCCTACATTGGCCCAGTTTCTACAAAACTTGTCACGGCAAAATCCATATTGAAAAATTGCCGTCAAAGCGAACTGCCTGGACCTCTCAGCTGATAACTCCTACACGGGCATTTATTCGTTGCCTTACAAAAAATCTTGTTGCACGGCAAAAATTCATACAGCGAAAAAATTCCCGTAATGGAAATGCAGCGGGAAAATCAACCTGCAATACCGAAGCATTTTTGGGGCCCCGCAAATGGGTGTTAAGATTTCGAGAATCGAGGCGCTGAAGGCTATTTCCCCCGACCAGTTAGGAGACAATTCGACACTTGTGGCTGCTGCTCACCACGTTAGCTAGTGCTCTGTCCACATTAGATTTTCGGGTTACCCGCGCATGGCGGGTTCGATTAACCGCACGGCGTTAGCCGCGGTTTTCCCCTAGCGGCAACCGGTGCTAACGCACTGCGGGTAATCGGCCCAACCTTAAAATTGAAGATTGCTTAAGCATTAGCTTGCGAGTGCAATGGTGCATTTGTGAACCGTCGGCGGTCGATTTGACCGCTGGTAGCTTTCATTTTTCCTCGTTATGCTCGCACGCACTATCAAGAGAGCTCAGCCGGAAAAACGTTCGCGCGGAGCTCCGAAACCGTCATGGCAAACAAAATGCGATTGCTGCTGGGTCTCTCTGTAGTTTGGTTTCTGACAACCCTTTCCTTGGGGCTAGTCGGAGCAACCTTGCTGAATCAGCTGTGGCGCACTTCCGAGAATCGGAATATGGTGGGTTCTGCGGCCCTTATTGCCTCAATCTGCGATGGTGAAAACTGGCAAGAACCTTGGGAAGCCGACCCGCGCTGGGCTGAGATGGAAGAGCGCTGGAATGTCGATGTTGTTCCCGTTCCACAAGCCAGTTCGACTGGGCCCACTCCCGCGCTCTCGCGCCGCAATGACACAACCTTTACAGCCAACGAATGGACCAGACTTGCAAATGGGCGATTCCGCATCAGTCGCTCAGTTGCACTTCCTAGTTATGAAAACGCAGCGAGCAGAAACTTAGCTAATGAGGAACCGCAGTCTTCAAAACTGAACATCGGAGTGCGCGTCACTCGTATTGTCGAGTCCTCCGACGTCAGCCGGGTTTGGTGGGGGCTTTGGCTAGCGACATTTTCGCTCGGAGGCTGCGTGGTCGCCTTTACGACTTATACGCTTCGCCGACATGCGAAGGTCAAAAGTGAATCGTTGCAAGCGTGGGTCGAAGCAACACGTCAAATCAAGAATGCGGATGTTGCGCAGATTCCTGCAAGCCTCTCGACGGACGAAGACCTTGCAGTGCAACTGTCCATAATTCGAGAGTCTGTGAACGGATGGCTCAGTGAGTTGCAGAGCAATGTCCAGCGGAATGAACTGGTGCTGGGCAATCTACAAGAAGGCGTGCTCGCAGTTGATGATAAATCGCGAGTCTTGCTGGCCAATGCAGCACTCATTCGCTTACTAGGTATCTCGACGGACGATTATCTCTACCGCTCCTTGGTTGAGGTTATTCGAACGCCGCGAATCGTAGCCATCATCGAACGGGTGCTTGAAAGCTCCGTGTCGCAAGAAGACAGCTTTGAGCACGGTAATCAACAACTGTCACTAAGAGTTCTCGTACGCCCAGTGTTACTTGGCGGCAATCGTGTCGGTGCGCTAATGACCGTGCGCGACGAAACACTGCTAAAGCGAATCGAATCTATACGCCGCGATTTCGTAACCAATGCATCCCATGAACTAAAGACTCCATTGGCTGCGATCCGCGCTTATGCCGAGACGTTGCAGATGGGCGCGATTGACGATGCTGAAGCGACGCAAACCTTTTTGGCAGGTATCCTCTCTCAAGCCGATCGCATCAATGGCTTGATCGCCGGCATGCTGCAATTGGCTAGGGTTCAAGCGGGCGGTGCAATCCTAAAACGCATGCGCTTTGAGATTCAAGCGGAGATTCAAAGCTGCATCGATGCCGCTGAGGTTATGGCCAGAGCCAAACAGATTACACTCACCACGCAACTTCCCGATGTAGCGCTGCACATGAATAGTGACCCTGAAGCGGTACAGACCGTTGTCAGCAATCTGTTGTCGAACGCGATTCGGTACACTCCCAACGGAGGTTTGGTCCAATTGCACCTCAACGCTGTTGGGGCTGGCCTGACAATTAGAGTCCAAGATACGGGGATTGGTATCGACAAAGATGAATTGGCTCGAATCTTCGAACGCTTCTATCGAGTCGAACGAGCTCGCACCACCGAAACCGGCGGTACCGGATTGGGGCTGTCGATTGTCAAGCACATTGTGCAGGCCCTGGATGGGTCGGTAAGTGTGACCAGCGAACCCGGTGTGGGTAGTTGTTTTGAAGTCTACCTGCCGCTTCAGCCAAACTAAGGTGCGAGCGCGTGCGGTGTGATGTTGCAAGGTTGGCATTTTTCGTACTCGCACTTGTACTCAATGTCATGGTAACTCGGTCCCTCGCTAACGCTTCGGGTTGTGATGGCCCGAAACTCGCAACATCAAACTTACGCTTCAGGTTTCTTTTTTCAGCAGCCCGCTAGTGTCGCGAATTGTAAGTTCTATGCCATGCTAAAAAGTGGGGCAGCGGGCGGGGACGCCCGCGCTCCGTGAGGACCAGATTATCGTGTATCATAGCGGACTACAGGTGGCGCACCCGGAAACGCCTCCGTTTGCGTACAAAGTATGTTGACTTTGGAACTCACCTGGATTTTCTTGCGGAAGGACATCCGGTATTCCGGAGCGCGGGCGTCCTCGCCCGCTTGCGGCAAAGCTGCGGTATAGAACTTACGATTCGCGACACTAGGGCCTGCTGATGCAAACGCGGCGGCAAGATGCCACCGTTACCGAGCAAACTTCGCGCAATCTTCACTCAGTTTCGCTGGATTTTCGCGGCCAGGCAGGTCATAAATGGCAGAGTAACTGGGCTAAACTTCTTCCGCACTTCGGGCGAACGTGCTAAAAGAGATCTTTCCACCGTCCGCCAGTTGTTTAGGAAAGAGTTCATGTCCAGGCATTTACAGCATGATTTGGAAGAAGCGTACCACCGGCTTTTGGCACTCTCTGGGCACGTCGAGGAGATGATCGTAGCCGCAGTGGGGTCCCTGATGGAGCGCCGCCGCGACAAGGCTCAGCAAGTCATCGATCGAGACACCGACATCGACAGGATAGAAGTTCACATTGAAGAAGAGTGCCTGAAGATGCTGGCGCTGCACCAGCCTGTCGCTACGGATCTGCGACGGATAACGACCATGATGAAAATCAACAACGACTTAGAGCGAATGGCGGATTTGGCCTGCAACGTGGCTGAGCGAGCTTATAACTTGACCGATGTTCCAGATTTCCCGATTCCCATGCTCATCGGCGAAATGGTGGAGTTGACTACCGCCATGGTTCGCGACGGCTTAAACGCGTTCGTCAACTTGAATGTGGACTTGGCGTATCAAGTCATTGGTCGCGATGATGCGGTCGACGCGCTCAACGTTCGTGTAATTGATCAACTGTCAGAGATCATGCAAGAAAATCCAGCTTGGGTACCGGCGGCTCTGCACTGTTTTTCCGCCGCTCGTCATTTGGAACGTATCGCCGATCACGCAACGAATGTTGCTGAAGATGTTGTGTATATGGTCGGTGGGGTGATTGTACGTCACCGACATTTGCCACCTCAAACGACAGGCTAACACTACTTGTGATTACCACGTCAACGAACTTAGCAAACGAAACTATGGTAAAGCCCCGAGTATTGATTGTGGAGGATGATCGAGCACTGTCGGACATTCTTTTTTACAATCTGCAAAAAGAAGGTTTTAACACGTTTCGCGCATTTGATGGTCGCGAAGCGCTTGAGCAAGCTCGGCAGAAGCAACCCGATATCGTTATTCTCGATCTGATGTTGCCGGGCGTCGACGGCATCGAAGTCTGCCGTCAGATCCGCAAAAATGCCAGTACCAGTGCGGCTGGTATTCTGATGTTAACTGCCAAGGCTGAAGAAGTAGACCAACTGGTTGGTTTCTCCGCAGGTGCTGACGACTACGTCGTAAAGCCTTACAGCATGCGTGTCTTGCTCGAACGAGTTCGCGCGCTTCATCGACGACGCACCTCTTCGGAAGCAGACGAACCTAAGGATGATGTTGTCGAACACTCAGGAGTTCGTGTCGACAATCGACGTCATCAAGCCTTCTTGAACGACGCGCCCCTCGAGTTGACTCGCAGTGAATTTCGCTTGCTGCAAACCTTGATCACGCAGCCAGGGCGCGCGTTTGACCGGAGCGAACTGATCGAAAACGCTCTTGGCGAAGACACGCTAGTGCTTGAACGCACGATCGATGTCCACATCCGCGCCATTCGCCGCAAGCTCGGCGACCTGGCTGATCTGATCGAAACCGTCCGCGGCGTCGGCTATCGCTTCCGCGAACATACGCCTGAAGCCTAGTGCTTCGACACAATTTGATTTTGGGGTTGAGTGTCGCACAATTGTCTCAATTGTGGCAGCTACGATTGGGACAATCGTGGGATGGAAAAGTAGCCACTGTCGCCAGACGGTGGACACGATGCGGGGTGACTAACCACCGCTTGGCAGCGGCGGCTACCAGCTAACCAGCTTTCGGAGCGCGGGCTCTCTCGCCAAGCCTCTCTCACTTTAGCTTAAAGGTAGGTTTGGCCGTCCAAGATTGGGAAAAGATCTTGCTCGCCTTTAAGTGCAAATGCCAACACAGGTTGTGTTTGCGTAAGTGGCGGGTTCAGCGGACGAAGACGTCCGCGCTCCAGAAAAGCCGGACCAGCAGACTGGGACGTCTACAGAGGGATGTCTAAAGAGTAACTGACTATTTGTCGACTTGGCATTACTCGACTT
>JANRMD010000300.1:0-6878 GCA_033761895.1 Pirellulaceae bacterium
TGTCACTGAACTCAATGACGCGCCTGAGTACGACATGCCAACTGCGACTTCTGCGTTTGTAGAAGATCCTAATGCAGCACCGAATGCGCCTACCGTGGTGCCGAACTTTATCACCAATATGCGGCCTGGTCCGGCTGCTGCCGTCGATGAAGGGCCGTTGCGTGAGAACCAACGGATCACTCAGTTCATCGTAACTGCTTTGGACCCGACGCTGTTTGATCCAGCCTTCCTGCCTGCGATCGATGCAACGACTGGTACGCTTACCTACCGCTTGAATCCGGACGTCAATACACGAGTACCGTTCCCTTCGATTCTTGTGCGGGTGGTGGCTGTCGACTCGGGATTGAATGATCCTGGAAATGCAGTTCCGCGCAACATCAATAATTCCGTTCCGCGCACGTTTACGATCCTGCCCGATCCGATCAACGATGCACCTGTGTTCACGTTGCAGCCGACCGCTTCTTCGAGAGAAGATCAAGGTGTTGTAACGGTACCAAACTTCATCACCGGTGCCGCAGTTGGTCCAGCTACAGCTCTTGATGAATTTGTGTCGCAAACATTGAGACCAGTTGTTGTCGAACCGCTTGATCCGACTGCGTTCACCGCTACCGGGCAACCAAGGATTGTGTTGGACTCATCCGGTAGAGGTGTGTTGACTTACGAAACCAATCGCGACGTGAACAGCTTTACTGGTCACGACTTGCGAGTTCGCGTAATCGTTCAAGACACTGGTGGAACCGCCAATGCTGGTGATGTCGATACGACGATCAAGACATTCTCGCTGAACGTCGCGCCTATCAACGATGCACCGAGCTTTACGTTGCCCGTTCCGCCTGCGGTTACGGTCGACGAGGACAACGAAACGGTTACTGGCGTGACACCAACCGTGTTACCGCTGGCCACGAACGTTGTGGCTGGTCCGGCGACGGCTTTGGACGAAACTACGATACCAGCGACCCGACAAACTTGGGTCTTTGAAACGGTAGCGTTCTCTAATCCAACCCTGTTCGTTGCCACACCGCAAGTCCTGCCCAACGGCAACTTGACCTTCACCACCCGTACCGACCGAAACGGTCAGTCTGTTGTTGTCGTGAGAATGCGAGACAGCGGTCCCGATTCATCGACTGGCAATGGTGATGTCAACGTATCGATCGACCAGACGTTTACCATTAACATTCGTGCGATTAACGACGCACCTGTGTTTGACATTCGACCAACAGCCAATAGCCGTGAAGACCAAGGCGTGGTAAGCATTGCCAACTTTGCAACGGGTATGGCTGTGGGACCTGCAACTGCAGGAGATGAGCTAGCCTCGCAATCCTTCCAAGTTAACGTGCGAGCACTTGATCCGGCGGCCTTCACCGCGACTGGTCAACCTGCTATCGCCGCGGATGGTACATTGACGTTCCAAACGGCGCTGGACGTGAACTGAACGATGACCGATCGCGATTTGCGTGTCGAAGTCTTCTTGACGGACAACGGTCCCGGTCCTGGTGTCAATACTTCGGTTACGCGGACGTTCACGATCGTTACCGCTGCGGTCAATGATGCCC
Source organism: Pirellulaceae bacterium (assembly GCA_033761895.1). GTDB lineage: Bacteria > Planctomycetota > Planctomycetia > Pirellulales > Pirellulaceae > Aureliella. Next base: position 1,554 of record JANRMD010000300.1, read on the forward strand.
CGGTCTTTAGCTTGTCAGCGTCGCAAGTCGACGTGATCGAAGATGTGGAGGAGTTTACAGGAGTAACGCCAACCACTCGAATGGCGTTTGCTACCGGCGTTGCGCAAGCCGTAGGCCTATTGTCGACTCCGCCGACCGCGACCGATGAATTGAGTCAGGTTCCAACCTTTGAAGTCCTGTCGGTTTCCGCACCAGAGCTGTTTAGTGTGCAACCGACGCTCACCGTCAATGTTCCACCGACGCTGACTTCGCCGGGCGAAGCGATGCTTTCGTTCCGTACGGCGCCGCACAAGAACGGTAAAGCTGTGGTCGTTGTTCGCTTGCGAGACGATGGTGCGTCCAGCCCAGCTCCAAATGACAATGATTCGGATCGCAGAACGTTTACGATTTCCATCGCTCCTATCAATGATGCTCCACAGTTCGATATTCCCGGAAGCATCACGGTCGCCGAGGACGGAGGATTGATTTCGCAAAACGGCTTTGCCACCAACGTGCGCAGAGGCCCAGTTGGATCGGAAGATGAAAATAGTCAGGAAATCCGCTTCCAAGTAGAGGCACTGGAGCCGTCATCCTTCGTCGTACAGCCCACCATTGGTGTCGACGGCACCTTGACGTTCCGTACCGCGCAAGATGTCAACATTGCGAATGCCGACCTGCGGGTACGGGTGCAACTGTTCGACAGCGGAGCCGACTCACCGGCACCAAACACCAATGCTTCCTTGATCAAGACCTTTACAGTCAACGCGACTCAGGTCAACGACGCACCGATTCCTGATGCGTTCGGCAGGTCGATCGATGAAGATCAGAGTGTCACGATTCTCGCTGCCGATGTACTGTTAGGAGATCGACCAGGGCCGACAGCCGACGAAAACTCTCAACTGATGACGATGACTCAAGTTGAACGTACGTCTGCCAACGGTGGAACCATCATTCCACTGTTTAGCGGTAATGAAATTGTTTCGTTCCAGTACATTCCGCCTTTGAATCTAGTAGGAACCGATACGTTCCTCTACGTTGTGACGGATACTGGTACACCTGCTCGCAGTGGTACCGGCACAATTACGATTTCGCTGCAAGCGGTGAATGATCCACCACAGTTCGTGAGGGGCGGGGATCAGATTGCGCCAGAGGATTCGCCACTTATCAGCCTACCCGGCTGGGCGACAAGCATTCTGCCTGGGCCTCCAGGAGCCATCGACGAGCTCAATAGCCAAACAGTTTCGTTCAACGTGTCTGCAGATAGGCCTGGATTGTTCGAAGTTGGACCGTCGGTAGCTAGCGACGGTACCTTGAGCTTCAAGCCCAGGGCGAACGCAAACGGAGTCGCCGTGATCACTGTGGTCGCGGTCGACAATGGAACAGTCTCTGCTTCGTCGGATCCACAGGTTTTCACCATTTCGATCACACCAGTTAACGATCCTCCCGTCTTCACGGCTGGGCCGACCGTCACTGTGCTCGAAGATAGCGGTGCTTACTCGCAGATCTGGGCGACCGGAATAGCACCAGCGGCTGGTTTGTTGCTCAATCCGCCTACGTCAACCGATGAACAAGGGCAGGTAGTCGATTTCACCTTGGTGGCTGATCGGCCAAGCCTGTTCTCAGTGCAGCCGACCATTGACGTCAACGGACGACTCCAGTTCACTCCGAATCGAGACGCTTTCGGAAAGGCACTGGTAACCGTACGCGCCGTGGATCGCGGTCCATCAAGTGCGCTGGATCAAAATACGTCGGCCCCGCAAACACTGACGATTACCATCACGGCGGGCAATGACGTGCCAATCGCAGTTGCCGATACGATCAACACCAATGAGAACGTTGTGTTCACTTCGACGGCACCTGGTCTGCTGGCAAATGATACCGACGTTGACTTGCCTAACGATGTGCTAACTGCGGTTGCTGAAACCATTCAGTCAGCCTTGGGCGCTCGAGTCACCATCAATGCAAACGGTTCGATTTCCTACGATCCTTCCCTGGTCAGCAGCATTCAGCAATTGACAACCGGGCAAAGCGTTCAAGATTCCTTTGTCTACAAGATTAAGGATTCTTTGGGAGCCGAAAGCATCGCCGCAACTGTCACTGTTAACGTGGCCGGTGTGAACGATGCACCGACTGCCGTTAATGACTCCTACACCATCGGTGTTGGTCAAAGCCAGTTCTTGGATGTGCTGATCAATGATTCTGATGTTGATTCGCCAATTGATGCTGCATCGATTAGCGTGACTGCGTTGCCTGCATTCGGTACTGTACTGATCAATCAAACCGGCGTAATCCAATACACGCCTGGCGGTGGATTCCGTGGGGTCGACACGTTCCGGTACACGGTTCGAGATACTGCGGGCAATGTATCGAACGAGGCCTTGGTGACAGTTACTGTCAACAATCGTCCGGTCGCGATCCCAGATACTGCGATCACAACTAAGAACCAGTCGGTCGATATCAACGTTCTCGCCAACGATAGCGATCTCGACGGTACGCTGAATCCTGCCACGGTACAGATCGTGTTGACACCATCTCCAAGTGGTACCGCAACCGTTCTGCCGAACGGATCAATTCGCTTTGTGCCAGCGACTGACTACTCCGGTTCCGTGACCCTTTCCTACGTTGTCAGCGATGACGTCGGTACGGTGTCCAACGTTGCCAATGTTGATGTCCGAGTTCAACGCAGCAGGTGGCAAAATCCACGGCTGGCATTGGATGTAAATGCCGACACGGTTGTTTCGCCGATCGATGCGTTGTTGATTATCAACCGGCTGAACAATCCGAACTTCGAGCGAGATTTGACGAAGTCGAACTTTGTTCCGCCACCGTTCTTGGATGTCAATGGTGATGAACTTGTTTCGCCGGTAGATGCTTTGCTGGTGATCAACTTCCTCAATGCGGCCCGTGCCTCTGGCGAGGGTGAAGGTGAAGGCGAAGCAGATCTGTCGGGCACAACTTACGCCATGATGGTTACGCCTCAGCAAATGGTTGCAACAGTTGGAAATCAAGTTGTTCACGAGATCCAATCGGCGTTGAATTCAACGCTGCTGCAATCGACAAGCAACTCAACCAGCAATTCGTCGAATGCCGCGGGATCAGTTCCAGGCCTGTCGGGCTGGTTTGATGAAACCGAGGATGATGACGAAGGTCTTGAAGAACTCTTCTGCTCCAGCCATGAAAAGCCTGAAAAGCTAGCTGATGCAGTTGATTCCTACTTCGATTCGATTGGCCCATATCTGCTCTAGCCAACCCCTGGCTCAGGGCCGATCGTTGACCTGATCGACGAACTGAAAAGAACTTGAAAAGCCTCGGCGAAAGCTGAGGCTTTTCTGTTTGGTACGCTGCTACCAATTCACATATTGATTTCGTAAACTCTAATGCTGTCATAACAAATGCTTCTAAACCCTTTACCGATTGGAGCCGTTGATGCCTCAATCTTCCTCTGTCAAAGAACGCCGCGAAAAGTATGCGGAAGTCCTGAAGGCCATTCAGGATTTGGATAAGTTCACTACAGAGGATGTTCGATCGCGTTGCGTGGAAGCCAAAGCACCATTCATCACTCGGCTACTGAAGCAACTGCATCGTGAAGGAATCTTGCAAGCTCGTGATGGAACCGAAGGGGAGACCTATCTGTGGACAGGCCTCAAAGCCTCCTTCATCGATGAAGATTGGATTTCACGGCAACTTGACGGCGATCAAGTGACCCAAAGTCCGCTGGAAGAACGTCCTCGTGAGCGCTTGCTTAAACTTGGCGCGGATAACTTGCGAACGAGCGAGCTACTGGCCATCTTAATTCGCTCAGGACGCAAGGGAGAGTCTGCGGTGCAAGCCGGGCAGCGTGTTGCGAATCGGTTCAATGATCGTCTTGATGCCTTGCGAAGTTTGTCGCCCATCGAACTCAAGAAGGTCAGTAGCGCGGTTTCTGAGGTTGCCTACTGCCAAATCATGGCCGGTATTGAGTTGGGGCGACGCGTTGCCGAGTCACTGCAGCAAAACGGCGTACGACAGGAGAAACTCAACTGCACGGCGGCTGCGATTGAGTATTGCTCGAGGCACTTCTCGCGCTTGGTGGACGATGGATGCCAAGAGGAGTTCCACATCGTCACGCTCGATACGAAACTGCAACCTATCTCAATACATCAAATTACCGTTGGTACTTTGGATTCAAGCTTGGTTCATCCACGCGAGGTGTTTCGACCAGCAATTCGCGAGGCCGCTTCATCGATTTTGTTGGTTCACAATCATCCTTCAGGTGATCCAACACCCAGCAGTCAGGACCGGGCAGTCACCGATCGCCTCAAGCGGGCTGGAGAGTTGATCGGCATTCAGGTGATCGACCATATCGTAGTCGCCTCGCGTGGTTGCGTTAGCTTGGCGGATAGTTAGTACGTTAGATTTTGGGGATTGACCGAAGTGCATCATCGGTCATTTACTTCCCACAAACCTAACCTTCATTTGCACTCGTACTCGACATATCAGTCCGTTTGTTTGAGAAAGTCGTCGATTGTTTTGATGGAGTAGGTTTTGTTGGTCGCGGGATCGACGAAGTCATGGTCGGGTGCCACGGTGAGGGTGAGTCGCTTTACACGCTCGGATGCGGGGAGTGCGTTGAGCAGTTGACCGGTGCTTTTCATCGACTGGTGGACATGATCAATCATTTCGAGACCAATTCGATATTGCTCGAAGATGTTCTGCGCGCGTTCTCGATCTTCGGCGGGTAACTGAGAGACAGCTTTGACCGCTGCATCGACATCGGCGTTACTGATCCATCCATCTTGACCTTCAGGTTTGATCATGGACACCGCATACCTTGCCCCCGAACTATGAAAGAGCACTTTGATATAGACTTCGTCGGTGATCTTTTGGAGTTGCCGTGAGCGTTCTACAGCGGCTTCGAGTTCCTTCTTGGCTGCTGTTGTCTGTTGGTCGAGTTTGTCTTTAGCGACCTGGAGGGTGTCGATTTCTGCTTTCAGGATTTCGCGTTCGCGGTTGAAGAAGCCGGTAAACCAGGCGGTGAAGATGCCCGCGATGGCCAGCACGATAGGAGCCGCGCTGGCGATGTAGCTTGGCCGTTTCCACCAAGCCAAGGAAGCGTCGCGTACTTCGGCCCGCAGCTTATCGCGCTGAAGTCGTTTCATCTCCAGCTCAATCGCTTGCGTTTCCGAGAGCGGTGCGCTCGCCTTTTCGTCACTCATTTTGGGCTCCAATTATCTTGGGTGATGGCTGGTTTAGTGCAAGCTATCCGCGACTTCCAAGACGCGAATCGCCTTTTTATAATTAAGATACCAGCTTTATTTGGCTGTCGAACAAATTGGCTTACTGTGATTTTCTACAGTTGCCTAGCTG
>JANRMD010000301.1:0-11361 GCA_033761895.1 Pirellulaceae bacterium
ATTTCGCCTTCAGCTTTACCATCAAAGGCAAAGATGGCGCCGAGGATTCGAGGGTCCGCTGTGTTCTGTTCCCGATGCCCACCGTAGACGATGTCGTTCGCCACCAGCACCGGCGTGTTGATACCACGGCTTGACGCGTCATAGGTCCAAAGGACTTTTCCGGTTCGAGGTTGAAAGGCATAGACCCAGCCGTCACCAGCACCCACGACCATCGCCGCTTGCCCGTTAAACGCAGTCAAGAAGGGAGTCGAATAAGTTGTATCCTCGGGACGCAAACCGGTGCTCGAAAACCAGACCGCAGCGCCGCTGCGCTTATCAAACCCTACAAAGCGATGAGCCGGAATGGCGTTATCGCCATACTGAGTCATCACACCGCTGATGATCACCAGATCATCCATGACCACCGGGAAATTCGTGCGGCCACCATAGGTGCTGAGCATGCCATATTCTTCGCTGAGCACATGGCTCCAAACGGTCTCACCGGTCGTGCCATTGATGCACTTGAATTCACAACCGAGTCCCAACCAAAAAATGTTGCCTGTTGAAGGGTCGCCAATTACGCTCGACCATCCCACGCGTTCGGCTGGCACGTCGGTCAAGAACACATTGTGATGATTCGACCACAATTCAGCGCCTGTCTTGGCGTCGAGGCAGACGAGTTGCTCGCCCTCTTCAGTCGTTTCGGGTTTGTAGCGAGTTACGAGGTATAACTTGCCGTTCATCGTAATCGGCGTGTTCCGGCTGCCATACTCAGGCTTGGACCAAAGTAGATTTTCACCTTTAGGGGACCAGGTTGTCGGCAAGTTCTTTTCACGCGAAATCCCGTTCGCTTCTGGTCCACGCCATTGATACCAGTCTGCAGGTTCGCCTGCCCAGGCGGTCCCAGCACAAGCCAAAACGGCGAAGCCGAAAAGCCAATGAGAAAGACGGGAGAATCGGATTACTTCATTCAATCTTGTTGTCATGCCTTCGAGCCTCTTGAGTCCGGATAGCAAGGGTTGTTGTAAGGATTGTCTGTGTTTGTTGGTAAGTGGAAATAATCGTTCAGCAGTATCGCAGCCCACAATCAAGCCACCTCGCTAAAAAGCAGCCTGAGTAGTTTTGTGGCTGGCGCTAAAGTATCTACTGAAAACCGTTTCCAATCTAGTACTTAAGCATTTCTCAGCCACTGTGCGTGGGCGTTCCTTGGGGTGCTAGGGTCCGACAACGCGGTTTCAGCAGCAAAATGGCCTCGTGCAGCTCCAGTTCGCTGTGCAACCCAGGCTGCGTAGCCCAGTACCAGTTAGCCCAGTACCAGATAGCCCAGTTACTAATGCAGCTGCTTTGCAATACGACCGAGTTGCCGTTCGGCGGAGTTATATGAAGGTAAGTTAAGGTAGGGGAATTTGGCGGGACCTACATTCTACACAATCACCGCCCCAAAGTTAACTGCGGCCCCTCGAGCAAGCCTCGGGTTGGTGCGTGTTTGCAAGTGGACACTGCCTCCCTTAAGTGGGTCGCATCCCGCCGGGTGCGACCAGCGAACCTGTGCGGTAGGTCGCATACTGCCGGGTACGACCTGCAAACTCGTGTCGCATCCCGTCAGGAGCGACCGGTAAACTCCGTAAACTGCGCGAAGTCGCACTCTGCAAGAGCGACCCACCCATTGCGCCAGCCTTCTGGCTGAGTTCTGACGAAGGCGAGCTGCGAACTTTGTGAAATGCAGGGTCGCGCTCGGCGAGAGCGACCTACCAATCTTCCAGCCCCAGGTCCGTGACCCTTTCGAGCCCTACACAATGACCCTACAATGAACGGAAAGCTGCCCTCAGCCAACTCATTCCAAAACGAACTCGCATGAAAAATATTCGGAATTTTTGCATCATCGCCCACATCGATCACGGCAAGTCGACGTTGGCAGATCGACTGATCCAAGCCTGTGGCGCAGTCTCGCAGCGTGAATTTCATGACCAGATACTCGACTCGATGGACATCGAACGCGAACGTGGTATCACGATCAAGAGCAACTCGATCACCCTTTCCTACAAGGCCGCCGATGGTCAAGTATATCAACTGAACTTGATCGACACGCCTGGACACGTTGACTTTTCGCACGAAGTCCGCCGCAGTCTGATGGCTTGCGATGGAGCCTTAATCGTTGTGGATGCTTCACAAGGTGTCGAAGCTCAAACGGTTGCGAATCTTTACTTGGCGCTCGAATACGATCTCACCTTGTTGCCCGTGATCAACAAAATCGACCTTCCAGCCGCCAACGTGGAAAAAGTCCGCGAAGAGATCGACTCTGACTTGGGACTCGATCCATTCATCGCGATTCCAGTATCCGCGAAGACCGGTGTTGGAATTACCGACGTACTCGAGGGCGTTGTCAAGCAGTTGCCATGCCCCAAAGGCGATCCAGACGCACCGTTAAAAGCCCTTGTGTTCGATGCGCACTTTGACACCTATCGCGGCGTGATTCTGCAAGTGCGAGTGATGGAAGGGACGTTGAAGACCGGCGAATGGATTCACTTCATGCACTCGGGCCGCGACTACAAAGTTGATGAGCTGGGATGGAATCAGCTCAAACTCAACCCCAAAAAACAGCTGAGCGTGGGCGAAGTGGGTTACATCGTTGCCGGAGTGAAAAGTGTTAAGGACATTGAGATCGGTGATACGCTCACCCAACTCGAACGCCAAGCCGCCGATCCGATTCCGGGTTACAAGAAGGCCAAGCAAGTTGTCTTTTCGTCGATGTACCCGATGAGTACCGATGAGTATCCGGACCTTACAAAAGCCCTCGAGAAGCTCGCCATCAATGATGCCGCCTTGACGTTCGAGAAGGATAGCTCAGCGGCGCTTGGGTTCGGATTTCGCTGCGGCTTTCTCGGCTTGCTGCACTTGGACGTGATCCAAGAGCGTTTGCAGCGCGAGTTCGATCTTGGCCTTGTGATTTCAGCTCCATCGGTCAAATACAAAATTGAACTCAAAGACGGCACCACGGTCGACGTCGACAATCCAAGCTATTGGCCGGATCCCTCGAACATTCAGACGACCACCGAACCGTACATCAAAGCCTCTATTCTCATACCCGAAGAATACGTCGGCCCCGTAATGGAACTGTGCCGCGAGCATCGTTCCGACAGCCAAACGATGAGCTATTTATCCGCCGGCCGCGTCGAAGTCACCAGCGAAATGCCGCTCGGCGAAGTGCTGTTCGATTTCTACGGCAAGCTCAAGATGATCACTCGTGGTTACGGCTCGTTCGACTATGAACCGATCGAGTATCGCAAGACGGACATTGTCAAAGTCGACATTCTGGTCAATCACGAACCTATCGACGCATTGTCGTATTTGGTGCATCGCGAAAAATCTCGAACAAGAGCGCTGCACTACTGCGAGCAGCTTGCCGAAGCCATTCCGCGGCACCAGTTCAAGATTCCCATTCAAGGCGCCATCGGCGGCACAATCATCGCCCGCTCCACCATCCAGCCGTTCCGTAAAGATGTGACTGCGAAGCTGTACGGTGGTGACGTGACGCGAAAGAACAAGTTGCTTGAGAAGCAGAAGAAGGGCAAAGCCAAGATGAAGCAATTTGGCAGCGTCAATATTCCTCAGAAAGCCTTTATTTCGGTGCTCCGCGCTGATAACGACTAACGTAGCCTAGGCTTCCAGCCTGGGGGCAGCCTAGTGGAGCGTCAAACTTAAATATTAGGATTAGCCGCAGTGCGCTAGCACCGGTTCCCGCGGCGAAAACCGGACGCTAGTGTCGCGAATTGTAAGTTCTATGCCATGCTAAAAAGTGGGGCAGCGGGCGAGGACGCCCGCGCTCCGTGAGGACCAGATTATTGAATCATAGCGGACTACAGGTGGCGCACCCGAAAACGCCTCCGTTTGTGTACAAAGTATGGTGACTTTTGGAACTCACCTGGATTTTCTTGCGGAGGGACATCCGGTATTCCGGAGCGCGGGCGTCCTCGCCCGCTTGCGGAAAAGCTGCGGTATAGAACTTACGATTCGCGACGCTAGCGCGTTCCGGCTGATATTACTAACCCTAAAATTAAACTGTGACAATCCACTAGGCTTCCAGCCCGGGGTCGCGCACAAGTTTGTCGCTCAATGCATTCCTCAATTCATCTCGAATGCGCAGCGTATCGAGTAAGAGTACGAGTACCACTTCACTGAGCACGAGTACGAATCTAAGCCCCGTCAATCAAAGGCGAAAGCAATGTTTTTCATCCGCCCAATCTTGCTCTGCCTGATCATTCTGCAATCAATCGCCCCAGCACAGAGCAACAAATCCGAACCGACCAAAAGATATCTTTACGTCGTAACGCCCGGCATTCGCGACTACCTTGAATTCGGCGGCGCGGGCATCTTGGTGTTCGACATCGACAATAACCACAAATTCGTAAAGCGAATCCAAACGTCAGCCAGCAAACTAGAAAAACCGCGCAACATCAAAGGCGTTTGCGCCAGCCCGATTACCAACCGACTCTACTTCACCACCCCTGAAAAACTCTATTGTGTCGACCTAGCGACCGAAGAAACGCTGTGGGAAGTTGCTCCTGACAAAGGCTGCGACCGGATGTCGATTTCACCTGATGGCAAGATCCTTTACGTCCCTTCGTTCGAGAAGGAGACGTGGAATGTGATCGATGCCATGACGGGCAAAACAATCTCGGTAATCAAGACGAACAACGGTGCTCACAATACGGTCGTTTCGCTCGATGGCACTCGCATGTACATGGGCGGCCTGAAGTCACCGAATTTGTTTGTGGCTGACACCAGCCAACATAAGCTTGTCGGACAAGTCGGTCCATTCGCGGGCGCTATCCGCCCCTTTACAGTCAATGCGTTCAAGACGCGAGCTTTTATCTGTGTTAACGATTTGCTGGGCTTCGAAGTCGGCGATCTGATAACTGGCAAGAAACTTCACCGTGTCGAAGTCGATGGATTCAAGCCGGGACCTGTCAAACGACATGGGTGTCCAAGCCACGGTATCGGTTTGACTCCCGATGAGCGAGAGATTTGGGTTGTCGATGCCGCCAATCAGCATGTGCATGTATTTGACAATACGGTGAGTCCCCCGAGGCAGCTTCAAAGTATCCCGCTTCGCGAACAACCGGGCTGGATTACCTTCAGTCGCGACGGAGAATTTGCTTATCCTTCAACCGGAGAGGTGATTCATGCTAAAACAAAGAAAATCGTCGAGACATTGAGCGATGAACAGGGCCGAGAGGTTCACAGCGAAAAGATGCTCGAGATCCATATGTCAGGAACGATCGCGACCCTAGTTGGCGATCAATTCGGTGTCGGCAGACAGGCCGCGAAATTTGAACTCGATGAGCATCAAAAGCCTTCGGCAGCATATTCAGTTAACCTACCGCACCTATTCACTCCGCAATGCTACTCGGAAAGACTCGCAGGCAGCAAACACGATAGCGAAACGCTGATTCGGCAAGCCCTCACGCAACTCGATTCGTGTTTGTTGAAATCATCAGTGTACGCGCGAACCGCTGTCCTCAAGCTAAACTTCGTCGTGGCCAATGAGAAACTACAGAGCCTCATTCCAAGCGTCGTAGCGCAGGCTTATCCCAACTTGGCAAAAACACCCATACCAATTGTCGTTGGAGCACTGCCGAACGGTGCAGCAGTTGGAGTTGATGCCGTGGCCTTAAATGATCGGGCCGCTGATCAGCTCATTGATCGAGATCGCATTCGAGCTTTGGAAGTTCTGCCTGGTGCGGCCAAGACCTGCCCAGCAGGTCCGCGCGTGTACATTGCGGGACAAGCCGAAAAGGGCGCAACGCCAGCGGAAGCAACAGCTCAGACGATTGCTAGTCTCAAACGTACGCTTGAGTGGTTGGGCTGCGACACCAAGGACGCTCTGCAAGCCAAGTGCTTCTTGACGCCCATGGATGCCGCCCAACAAGTGAAAGCAGAGTTCGACAAGGTGTTCGGAAAAGATCAATTGCCGCTCGTGTTCGTCGAGTGGAAGTCGGATTTACCGATTGAGATCGAATTAATCGCGCACGCACCACCAGCCAGAGTTGACGCGCCGGCTATCGAATTCCTTACACCACCTGATATGACCGCATCACCTGTCTACAGCCGCGTGGTTCGCGTCAACCGTGGCAACTGGATCTACACCGCTGGGCTGACTCATTCGTCCAGCGATCCGAACCAACAAGTCGTCGGTATCTATGACCAGCTACAGACGATTTTCAAGAATGGGAACAGTGATTTTGGTCAGCTCGCCAAAGCCACTTACTATGTGACCAACGACGCGACCAGCAAGAGCCTTAACGAACTGCGGCCACGATACTACGATCCCAAGAAACCGCCAGCCGCTTCGAAAGCAATGATACCGAGCCTGGGCGAAGAACCAAACGTCAACATCATGGTAGACATGATCGGCATCAGCAATCCGTAGACGCACTAGTCAGTGCCTGCCCCCGGTAGGCACTGCCCTTTTGGGTACTGGAAAACAACAAATCGCAAAAGTCAAACGAAATCGGAGAATTTCTGCGAGGATCGCTTGGAACAAATGGTCCCACGCTATGAATACTGTTGATGGACCTGTTTAGCGCATCGCGAGTCGCCTACGAGTACGGTAGTCTTCCGATGATGGCAGAACTTCGAACCCGCCGGCTCCATACTGCGCGAAAGCTGAATCGACCAATGCAGCGCTCGAATTAGAAGTATCATCAGCTGAAGTTGCTTCTCCTTCGCCACTACCAAATCGATTCAAATAGTTGATCACTAACAGCGCATCCACCGGTGAGATCTGATTGTCGCCACTTACGTCGAGGTAAGGAGGTGGGCTGCCGGAAGGTAAACCACCGCTACCGTTGGCATTCAGAAAATTGATCACCAACAGGGCATCAATCGGAGAGACCCTGTTATCTGCGTTCACATCAGTTGGCACATTCGAATTGTGCCATGTCAAATCGCTATCCCTGATCGTAATCATCTGTGAGCCACTGACAAACTCAGCGGCAGAGGCGGTGATGGACACACTGGTAGTACCACGTGCAGTGTCATGAACCGCCAGCACTTGAAAATTGGCGGATTGTTGGTTGGCCGGTATCTCTACCGAGGCGTCCACTGTGGCAGCTGATGGGTCGCTGCTGGTAAGCGTGACCGTCAGTGGTTGGCTTAGGTCAGAGCTGTTCCTCGAAACAGTACCTGTGGCAACTCCATTGATTTCAGGGATCGAACTCGGTGTGATTGAAACCGTCAACGTTTTCGCAGCAGTCGATGGCGTCAGTAACGTTAATTGGTAGTCGCCAATGGAATACAAGCCGCTTGCTGTATCGCCGTTGCCGTTCGTTGCGTTGTAGGCGACATTGTTCGAGTTGGAGACGCCGACATAGTACGTACCAGCGAGCGTAAAGGTGTATCGCAGATAAGCATCCAAACCGAGTGTTTCACCGGGCGCGGCCGCATTGTCGTTAAGGTCAAGTTGCGTGCCGGAGGCGTTGAACAATCGAATGTGCGATCCTAATCCGCCTGGACCATTCGAGATCGTATCAATGTCGAAGTCCACAACTTGCCCCGCGATGACGGTAAAGCTGAACATATCGACGTCGATGTCGGGCGTTATGCCTGCTGCGCGGCTGACCGCTGTCGTAGAAATGCTTCCCAGCGCGACGGCTTCACTGATAGCATCATCGGCATCTGTGGGCAGGGCCTGAATGACCAACTGATAAGTGCCCGTCGAGTTCGCGCCGCCGGCAGTGTCACCGTGGCCAGTGAGCGGACTGTAGTTGGTGTTCGTCGAATTCGAAACTGCTACAAAGTAGGTTCCAGCCGTTGCAAACGTATAGCGTAGATAGGCGTCGAAACCTAACGTGTTTTCGCCTGGTGCAGCGCCGTTATCGTTTAGGTCCAGTTGGCTACCTTGAGCGTTGAAGAGCTGGATGAAAGACCCAAGCCCTCCAGGGCCGTTAAACGGTGTATCGATATCAAAATCTACCACCTGACCTGACGTAACGGTGAAGGCAAACATGTCGACGTCAGTGTCCGGCGAAATCGTGTTGTTCGAAATCAACGGGGCGGTCGTGACGGCGCCCAGAGCTATCGCTTCGCTGATCGCGTCGTCGGTGTCGTCCACCGTTGCCACCGCTTCTTGGATGCTCAGCTGATAATCGCCAACCGAATTAAAGCCGCCAGCCGTATCGTCATTTCCATTGACTGAGTTGTAGAGAACGTTGTTCGAGTTGCTAACGCCGAGATAGTAAGTGCCTGCGGTCACAAATGTGTAACGCAAATAGGCGTCAAAACCGACGGATTCTCCAGGTGCTGCCGCATTGTCATTTGATGCCAATTGCGTCCCTTGGACATTGAACAGCCGAATGTAGGACCCCAGCCCCCCAGTTCCGTTTTGCGTCGTGTCGATATCGAAATCGACCATTTGCCCAGCGATCACCGTGAAGCGATACATATCAACGTCGATATCGGTTGTGATGCTGGCTGCGGTCGTAACGGGTGTCGAAGTGATCGGTCCCAGAGAAGTGGCTTCGGAGGTTGCGTCGTCAAGATCGACAGGCAACGCTTGCACAGTCAATTGATAGGCGCCGGTAGAATTCAGACCACCTGCAGTGTCGCCATCGCCAACCAAGGCGCTATAGGTAATGTTGTTTGAGTTCGAAACCCCTAGATAGTAAGTTCCCGCGGTGGTGAACGTGTAACGTAAGTAAGCATCGAATCCAACTGTATTCTCACCAGGGGCGACACCATCGTCGTTAACATCGAGCTGGTTGCCAAGTGAGTCGAACAGCCGGAGAAATGCCCCCAAACCACCAATACCGTTTTGAGCCGTATCGAGATCAAAATCAACGACTTGACCAGCGGTCACCGTCACCGAGAACATATCCACGTCAACATCCGGTGAGATGTTATTGCTCACGGTCGTCGGCGTGGTAGTCATTGCCCCCAGTGCAATCGCTTCACTAATGGTGTCATCCGTATCGTTCACTTCGGTGACAATTTCGCGAATATTTAACTGGTAGTTACCAATCGTATGCAATCCACCTGCGGGATCGCCGTTGCCATTCACCGGATTGTAAAGCACGTTGTTGAAATTGGAGATGCCGAGATAATAAGTGCCAGCGGTTGTAAAGGTATAGCGTAGATAGGCATCAAAGCCCAGCGTTTCCCCAGGGGCAGCAGCGTCATCATTCGCGGCCAGTTGCGTACCTTGTGAATTGAACATACGCATGTACGAGCCAAGTCCGCCGGGGCCATTTTGAGTTGTGTCGATGTCGAAGTCGACCACTTGGCCGGCGGTCACGGTAAAGCGGTACATATCCACATCCACGTCAGGTGTAATCGCGGCTGACGTCGTGTTGACTGTCGCTGTGATGGCTCCTAACACGGTGGCTTCCGTAAGATCGTCGTCGGGGTCGACCGGCAACGCCTGCACGATCAACTGGTAACTACCCGTTGAATGCAGGCCACCGGCAGTATCGCCGTTACCTGTCACGGGGCTGTAGGTGATATTGTTGAAGTTTGAAACAGCCAGATAGTAAGTTCCAGCGGTGCTGAAGGAGTATCGCAAATACGCATCGAACCCGATTACGTTTTCCCCCGGCGCTGCGCCGTCGTCATTGGAATCAAGCTGCACACCTTGGGAATCAAACAAGCGAAGGTACGATCCCAATCCACCTTGTCCGTTGAGTGTCGTATCAATATCAAAATCAACTACTTGGTTCGCAGCAACGGTAAAGGCATACATGTCGACATCGGTGTCTGGCGAGATCGTATTGCCAGTGCTGCTAGGAGTCGTTGAGACAGCCCCCAACACAATCGCTTCACTAATTGCGTCATCGGTGTCGCTGACCGTAGATGGAATTGCCTGAACTATCAACTGATAGTCGCCAATCGAGTGCAAACCGCCGGCCGTGTCATTGTTGCCATTGAGCGGTGTGTAGAGCACGTTGTTGAAATTGGAGACGCCTAGATAATAAGTACCAGCGGTCGCGAAGGTGTAACGTAGATAAGCGTCGAAACCGGCGGTTTCACCGGGAGCCGCCGCATCGTCATTGAAGGCTAATTCGGCGCCTAGAGAGTTGAACAGTCGAATATACGATCCCAACCCTCCCGGGCCGTTTTGAGTGGTATCGATATCGAAATCGACCACTTGGCCAGCGGTAACTATGAATCGATACATATCAACGTCGATATCCGGCGTGATACTGCCGGGCGTTGTGATTGCCGAAACCGTAATTGCCCCTAATGACGTTGCTTCCGAAATTGCGTCGTCTGGGTCGACAGGTAATGCTTGAACGATCAACTGATAATTGCCGGTCGTATTTGCCCCGCCGGAAGTATCGCCGTCGCCGGTGGTTGCCGAGTAGGCGATGTTGTTCAAGTTCGAGACGCCCAAGTAGTACGTTCCGGTGATGGTAAACGTGTAACGCAAATAGGCATCAAAGCCAACTACGTTTTCTCCCGGCGCCGCGTCATCATCACTGAAATCAAGTTGCGTTCCTTGCGAATTGAAGAGTCGAATGTAGGACCCAAGCCCCCCAGTGCCGTTCTGGGGTGTGTCGATATCGAAATCAACTACTTGTCCAGCGGTCACTGTAAAGCTGTACATATCGACGTCGGTATCGGGCGAGATAATATTGCTGGACGAGTTGGCGGTAGTGGTGATCGGACCTAGCGCGATCGCTTCGCCGATTGAATCATCAGCGTCATTTATGTTCGTGACTATTGCTTGAACAACTAGTTGATATGCACCAATCGAATTCGCGCCACCCGCCGTGTCGCCGTTTCCGTTCAATGGGTTGTACAGCACATTGTTGAGGTTCGAGACGCCGAGGTAGTACATTCCTGAGGTGGTAAAGGTGTAGCGCAAATAGGCGTCGAAACCCAAAGTCTCGCCCGGTGCGGCCGCATCGTTGTTAAACGCAAGCTGAACGCCCTGGGCGTTGAATAGGCGAATGTACGAGCCTAAGCCGCCTGGGCCATTCAAGACGGTGTCGATATCGAAATCGATAATCTGCCCCGCCGTAGCGGTAATGCGATAGATATCGACGTCGATATCCGGGGTGATGCTGTCACTGGTCGTAATTGCGGACGTGGTGATCGCCCCCAACACAATCGCTTCTGGGACGCTGTCATCCGGATCCACCGGCAGAGCCTGGATGGTCAACTGATAACCGCCCGTCGTGTTCAGCCCCCCAGAGGTATCACCATCGCCAGTTACCGCGTTGTAGTTAACGTTGTTATTGTTGGAGACGCCGATGTAAAACGTTCCTGCGGATGAGAAGTTAAACCTCAAATACGCATCGTAACTGACCGTGTTTTCACCGGGTCCAGCACCATCGTCGTTGGCATCGAGTTGCACGCCTTGCGAATTAAAAAGCCGAATGTAGG
>JANRMD010000302.1:0-7283 GCA_033761895.1 Pirellulaceae bacterium
ACTCGAGTCGCTTCCTCCCGAGCAGTCGAAGGACCAACTCTTGAAGCTGATTAAAGATGGTCAATTAGCGGATGTTGTCGCAATAGTTAAAGGAATGCCCGCAGATAAATCGAAAAAGATCCTAGGAGAGTTTCTCGAGCCCGAAGAATCGGAAAAGCTTTACGAGATTCTCAGGGAGCTGCGAAAAGGTGAACCAACCAAGAGTCTGCTTGATAAGGCGCGGGACGAACCCGCTTCCTAAGTTGACGACTGTTTAACTCCTCGCGCAGTGATGACCAAAACACATACTGTCCGGGGGGACGTGGGTATGGACGGGTCGGCAGCTACATCGTTCGCAGAACGAACTCGGTCACAGATTTCGCGGGCATTCTCGAATCGCTCAGCCAATGAAGTGACCGCTCAAAGCGAACTCTTTGAGCAACTCCTGAACCTTAAGTTCACCGTTGAGCCGCCGGCGGAGAAGCCGTCTCCTGTTCCGGAATCTTCAATCGCACAAACTTCGTCCACCGTTGAAGACAAAGCAGAATCTTCGAACGTCGATGAAGAAAAGGATGATGAGCCCACCGTCGCCTTGGCAACGTTGACGCCCGCCGTTCCGCTGGTCCAAGAAGAGCCGGTGGAACTCGCATCAGATACGTCCACCGTTGCAGTTGCAACTGAAGACGCGATTGCCAAGACGACCGAGTTGGACGCCAATCAAGTCGATCCACAAGTGACTGTAGCTCAATCTGTTTCCCAGGATATACAAGACGCGACCGCCCAAACAGAAACGGAAGCGATCGTTGATGAAGTTCCTATCACGGATGCGAACGTTAATGCTGCGACGAATAAACTGGACAGCGCTACGGCAGAGTCCAGTAACATGGTTCGCAAGCCAAGCGACGATTCCAGGGACAAGCCTGATGTGAATCCCGACATCAAGCTGGAAGAGAACGCCAATCCGTCTCAGGGGCTTGAGGAGCTGAAATCGCAAGAAAACGAAGAGAATTCGCGGAAAGAGGCACAGCCTGAGATGGTCAACGATCTCAAGCCAGCCCAGTCGCAGCGAGAGGATTCGGACGATCGACGTGGTGATCGACGCGAAAGATGGTTTGAACGCAAAGAGGATCTAGTTGTAGATACCGCATTTGAGCGTCCAGATGATACGGTTGGCTTGAACGCCGCGGCTAAGGAAGAGCTCGACTTGGTAACTTCGCAGGTAAAGGAAGCGCTGCAACCAGTATCGGCCGCCTCGTCTGTCAGCACTCCTGAGGCCGACTCAAGCATCAGCACGCCCGTGGCACCACCGGCGACAGTATCAATTAGCTCAGCAGTCTCACTCACCCAAGCGTCTGCGGCAACGACCTCATCAACAACCACATCTACATCCGGTCCCGAGTCAACCGCTCCAATTACCGCCGCTCCAACGCGTACCATTGGACATCAGGCCGCCAAGGCAGGATCGAATGACGTCGCGCCGGAGCCTGGCTTGTCACAGCAAGAACGTGTGCGAGTCATCCAACGTATCGCGCGGAGCTTTAACCGCATTAGCGCTGAAGGGGGCTCGATCAACTTGAGATTGCATCCCGAACACTTAGGATCGGTGAGTGTGCAAGTGCGTCTGGAGGGACGCTCGCTTTCAGCGCGTCTGTCGACTGAAACGAGCGCTGCCCGGGATGCGATCATGCAGGACCTCCCCGCATTACGTCAACGCTTGGCTGATCAGGGCTTTGACGTGACTAAGTTTCAGGTCGAAGTGGCTGGTAATGGTGCGGACGCATCCTTTGCTCAGTCCAACAGTCAATCACAGTTCAGTCAGTCCGACAATCGTTCCCCTGGTTCGCAGACTGACTATCGACGTGTTGCCGCCATGCGTGAAGCTCGCGCGGCGACAGTCCGACAACTTTCGCCGTCCATGAACGTCCAGTGGCAACCAAGCTCGGGCATCGATTTGCAAGCGTAACGCTCGTATTGACGCAATCGACTTCAAACGAGTACCAATCTGGAACGCTGCAATCCGTGGCGACGATTGAAAACCACGAACTTGGATATTTACTATGACAACCATTCCCGGCGTAAACAACTCAGGTTCATCGAGCGGCTCAACGTCTGGTGTTACTGGGGGCAATGGTCTAGCGGATGTCGATATGGATCAATTCTTGGGACTGCTTATCACTGAGTTGCAAAACCAAGACCCAATGAATCCAATGGACAACGCAGCCATGCTGAATCAGATCAGTCAGATTCGTGAAATTGGTTCTACCAACAAGTTGACTGATACCCTGACCAATCTGGCTGTTGGGCAGGAATTGTCGATGGCTAGTTCATTGATTGGCAAAGAAGTTAGTGCTTTGGATAGCAATGCGAAGGACGTAAAAGGGGTCGTGGACAGCGTCGCGGTACAAACGGACCCGAAAGACAAAAATAAAAGAACAGTCCAAGTTCATATTGGAGCCTCAATCGTCGATATCAAGAATATCCGGGAGATTGTACAAGCAGGAAGTTGACGCTAGCACAAAAGGTAGCATGCTATGGGACTGGCATCCTCACTGAGTACAGCACTCACAGGCATGAGTGCTGCTGAAGCGCAGATTGACGTCCTTGGCAATAACCTTGCAAACTCTCAGACGGTAGGCTTCAAAGCGTCCGATGTGGTGTTTGCAAATCAATTTCTGCAAACACTCTCCCTTGGGGCTTCACCGACAGCTGACAATGGCGGTACTAATCCACGCCAAACAGGTCTCGGTGTTCAAGTTGCCGCGATCACGCCAAAGTTCTCCCAAGGCACAATTCAGATTAGTTCGAGTCCTTCCGACTTGGCCATCCAGGGTGATGGTTTCTTTATTGTCGAAGGCTCTTCCAAAGAACAGCTGTATACCCGCAATGGTATCTTCAAACTGAACAGCGAAAACCAACT
Source organism: Pirellulaceae bacterium (assembly GCA_033761895.1). Lineage (GTDB taxonomy): Bacteria > Planctomycetota > Planctomycetia > Pirellulales > Pirellulaceae > Aureliella. The sequence continues at coordinate 2,897 of JANRMD010000302.1, forward strand.
GGTTGCTACGAACGGCAATCGCGTGCTCGGCTACGGCGTTGATGATCAATTCAACATCCAAACAACTCAATTACAAGCGTTAACAATTCCGCTGGGCTCTGAAGCGGTCGCCCAAGCCACCAAGAACGTGGTCATGGAAGGCACGTTAACCCCCAGTGGTGACATCGCTGACACAGCCGAAATCATTCAGAGTGCGGTATTGGGTGATAGTCTGGTTCCACGACCAGACTCTTCCGGGATTGATATCGGCGCTGCTCCAACGCCCAACTCTCTCCCAGTGACCATCGCCCACAATCAAGGAACAGGTTCGCTGGCTGAAGGAAATGTGTTTGGTTACAGATTTGCGTTTGTGGACGCAAGTGGCAAGGAAAGTCCTGCGAGCGCAGCGATCAATGTTACAGTACCTGCGGGCAACGGCGCCGCCGACAACGAAATCACGCTTGGTAATCTACCCACCTCAACTGAGTACAGCCAACTAGCCATTTACCGCACAGCGCCCGGTGGTACCGCGTACTTCCGCTTAGCGACAGTTCCAACTGGCGGTTCGTACACGGATACTGGTAACACACCACTATCCACCCAAAGCTTGGACACAAGCTTCCTGAACGGTAACTACAGTTACATGATCACTTACTATCGTGCGGGTGATCCGGAAACACGTCCCTCGGTCGCGTTGGGACCAACGAACATCGTCAACGGTCGCGTGCATCTCTCGGACTTCCCTACTCCGCCAACACCACCACCAGGCGGCGGCTTTCCTCCCTACGATAAGATTCGCATCTACCGCAATACGGCGAACGATCAGAACTCATTCTATCTAGTTGATACGATTGACCCAGGAACTGACTATACCGATACCAAAAGCGATGCGCAGATCAGCAATCTGGCCACCACAGGAAACAAAGCTCTCAACCTGGATGGTCCGCAAATCGATAGTAACACTCTGCTAGTCAACGTAGTCAAACGCAATGGATTTAACTACGAGAATGTCTTCAACGAAGGCACACTATCGTTCAAGGCTCGTAAGGGTGGTCGAAGTCTAGAAGCCAAAGATTTCGAAATCAAAAACAACACCACCATTCAAGAGCTAGCCGACTTTATGGAGAATGCCCTGGGCATTCAGTCGGTAAGTACGGACTCGGTGAACCCCATATCCCCTTCGCTCAACACGATCACAGGCGAGTCGGGCACGATTCTACCCGGTGCTTACATTCGCAACGGACAGCTGCGATTCGTCTCGAATAACGGTGTCGATAACGCAGTCGATATCGATTTGACAAGTTTTAGAATCACGGATGCCAACGGAGTTGTGACCACCCCAAACCTCGCTTTCGGTTCGGCTCAAAAGGCCAAAGGCCAAAGCGCGGTTGCTGACTTTGTGGCCTACGATTCGCTGGGTCTTCCGATTCGAATGCGCATCACTTCGGTGCTCGAAAGTCGCTCGGATACAGCGACCGTCTATCGTTGGTTCGCCGATTCAGCTGATAATTCAACTCGTGATGGTTCGAGCATCGCGGTTGGTAGCGGTCTGCTGACCTTCGACGGCAACGGCAACTTTGTTACAGCGACGAATAACACAGTGGCCGTTGATCGATTGGGCTTGCCGAGTGTTTCGCCGCTTGAGTTCGATATCGACTTTAGCGCGCTGTCGGGTTTGGCCGCAACCAAGTCCAGCTTAGCTGCTTCGCGACAAGACGGATCACCTCCCGGTAAGCTCACGAGCTATGTCATTGGTGAAGACGGTACGATCCGAGGCGTATTCAGCAACGGTATCGCCCGCAATCTAGGGCAGTTGCGATTGGCCCGCTTCAGCAATCCAGAAGGTCTAGAGCAACGCGGACAGAATATGTACGCACAGGGTATTAACACGGGGCTACCTGTGCTCGGTGGTCCTGGTGAAAACGGTATCGGTACCGTCGCCGCAGGTGCGCTCGAGTTATCCAATACCGACGTTGGCGGTGACCTAGTGGATCTGGTGCTAGCGTCAACCATGTATCGTAGTAACGCTCGGGTGATCACGGCCACGCAACAGTTGTTCGACGAACTGCTCAACTTGCGACGATAACGTAGCGGGCCTCTAGTGTAGCCCCACAGCTTAAGTTTAGGCTTCGTAACATCAGCCGGAACGCGCTAGCGTCCGGTTTTCGCCACGGCAACCGGTGCTAGCCCAACTTCCCCAACAAGCTGTGCGGCTAATCCTATTATCTAAGTTTGACGCTCCTCTAGGGTACGATCCAAACCTGCAAACCGAAGCGGTGTTTAACTGCATCGTATTCTTCGTCAGCTTGCAAACGTACGCTACCCAACGCCCGGAAGATAAGCTCAGGTTTTGGCGGCACTGGTTGGATGTATCCGCTGAGAGCGTCGCCTGGAAGTCTAATCGTAACTTGGTCACGCTCGATGATTTTCTTGCCAGCTAGAGTCAATTCAGGGTGGATCGTATTGGGTTTATCGCCGACGAGCGCTATCCGATGCCGCCCTGAAGTCAAACGAAACTCTGCGAACTTGCTGGGAAATTCAGCGACCAATTCAGTCGTTGCAACTCGAAACATATCATTCGCTGTTCAGCAAAAACCATGTATCCGCCGTATAAGATCAGCGCTACAAGAGTCAGCCTAGTAAGCGCACTGAGCAGTTTCACATTAACGATCTCGCTGAGTGTGTGATTGCTAGGTATCAGTTTACCATACTTCTCGCGTCTGCCTGCTGAGCGTCTTCTCAGCCTGCAAACTAAGGAGATTGACTGCGGATCCAATGGATGGCCTGAGGAATGCCGGATTGAATCATGGAATCGTAGTGGTCGCCAGTGTTCACCACGGCAAAGTCCACTTTGGTGGAACTGGCCTTTAATTGGTTGACGAAGTTCTCCGTATTCTGAAAGGGTTCGTTACTGTCATCGCGCGCGTGGAAGACGAACAATGGACATTTGAAGCGTTCGGTGTAGGTCACTGGCGAACCAGTACGTAGATAAGTCGATATGCCTGGCAATGTTCGACGAACACTACGATCGTCATCGATACCGTCCAACCGAATGTTCAAGTCCGTAATCGGTGCGAAGGCAATGGCACCCGCCAAACGTTCTTCGTTGGCGGCCATGAGCAGCGAGACGGTAGCTGCTGAACTGTGCCCGGCGGTGTAGATCTTTTTTGGATTGACCTGCGGCAGCTTAGCGAGTGCGAACTCGAGCGCATTTCGACCATTCACAACTCCCGCCTTCGCCGCCATGAACTGGCGATAGGCGGTACTGAGCGCTAAGCCGTAAGCTCGATCCCCTGCGCTCTCATCAACGGGCATTTCGCCATCCAGGGAAAAACATACTACGGCCATTCCCGCTTCACTGTACGGCAGCGCTTCATCATGGTAGCCGTCGGCGTCGAGCGGATTGCCGTGCAACATGTTGGTGCCTGCGGGCGCGAGCAAGACACAGGGAATCGATTGCGCAGGTGCTTGAGTAGCGGGCAAGTAGACGCGGAACTGCATCGTCTGCCCTGGCCCCGCGCCTTGCCTGATCTGCAAGAATTGAAAAGTGGAGTTCGTACCTGGAATCGGAGTCGCAACGCTGAGGTCCGGCAACTGCGGAACGGGAATCGAAGTCGGCGACAAAGTTGCTATGGATTGCTTGCCGACCATCGCTAGCCCCGCGACGAGCAGCATTCCGCCGACAAAGAAGATCCCGATGCAGACCATCGCGATCATCAGAATCCGCATTCCACCGCCCGAACCAGAACCGGATGAGCCAGTGCGTTTGCCCTTCGGCTTTTTGATCTTAGCGCCGGTGTTGGTTGGATAGTTGTAAGCGGGCTGATAGACTGGGGCAGGTGCGTAGGTCGGCGCACTGGCAGGCCTGGGCTGCGGCGGCGCGATCGGCTTGGCTGGGAAGTACAGAGGTACTTTCACGACCGATTGGCAACCGGGACAACGCGCCGCTTTGCCAGCCGCCGTTCCCGGCACAAGTAACTCTGTCGCGCATTGTGTGCACGCAATTCTCAGCTGCATAAATCAGGGCTCACTCACGGCTTATTCTCAGGGCTCACTCTCAGGGCTTATTCTCAGGGCTCATCGAGTACACTCGTCAGATTTCTCCCAAACCCCTCTCGGGCAGAAAACTGGACGTCCTATTTTAATCCAAGCTTCAGGGACTTGAAAATGGACTCCGCAAAGGTGCAGCGACATCGTCAATTCGACGCCGCAACTCGATCCCTCGCTGAAGCATCGCATTGCTTCGGATTCACCAAGATTCACAAGAATTCACGCTTCGACTCTTTCAGCACACCGCCAGGGGCTTTGCTAGCTTGACATGAACTACAAAAGTAATCTGCCAAGGTGGCCTAAGTTGCCTTAGCCTCTAACGAGCAACTCTGTGCTGCGGCCATAAATCTGCTGAATC
>JANRMD010000303.1:0-30828 GCA_033761895.1 Pirellulaceae bacterium
CTCGCAGTCCCGGCAACGCAGCAAGTTTATCGATGCGACAAACGGAACTTGTAAAGAGCTCTCAACGGCAGATTCGCCCGAACACCGCGCGATGAGCGATGAAAATGCCGAAGAAGTTCAACATGCCCTCGGCCAGCTATCCGACCTCCAACGGCAGATGTTGCAACTGGCATTTTTCGAGGGTATGTCGCATCGCGAGGTCGCCAGCAATTTGCAGATCCCACTGGGAACGGTTAAGACGCATATTCGTAAAGGTTTGCTGAGATTGCGATTCTTGCTTTCGGAATTGAGCCAAACTGGAAAACACTCATGAGCTGCTTAAACGTACAAGACCTGTTGGTTGAATACTTGTTGAATGAACTCGCCCCCGAACAACGCGCAACCGTTGAGATGCATCTGGCAAGTGGGTGCAGCGAATGTCAAGCCGAGTTGCACATTCTGGCAGAGTCGGTTGATGCACTCTGGCAAACAATTCCAAACCAGAAACTCTCCGAAGAACTGCATCACGAAATTCTATCAAAAGTCCGTGCTGCAACACCGGACGCTGGCAAGCAAGCTGCTGCGGCGTCTGCATTTAGGATGTCTGCTTCCGCTCCCAACTGGCTTAGTCGCAGCTCGCTCGTACAGGCGTTTCTTGCGTTTGCCGCTGGTATCCTATGCATGATGTATGTCAATTCCCGGGGCAATGTGTCCAGTGACACCTCGGTAGATAACGCTCCAAGAGTCGAAGTTACTTCGCGCGTCAACCTTGCTTCACCTCAGATTCCCGCTTCACTGCAAATGGCTGAGAAAAAATATGAAAGCACACAGCTTGTTTCGCTGCGCCGAAGACCAGACTCAACTGAGTTGCCCGGTTATGTACTGTGCGATGCGTTGACCCGTGAGATTCACATCTTCTGCTATGGACTTCAACCACCGCCCAGCGGAATGCAATATGTGCTGTGGTTGGTCGGATCAGGAATCGAAACGCGTGCAATCGAGCGACTTGACGTCAGTGCTGACGGCGTGTGCAAGGCGACGGTACGCTGGCCAGCTGGAGATTTTCGCTACATCAAAGTAACCCTCGAAAAATCTTCGCAGCGAAATGCCAAGCCATCCAATGACGTGGCACTGACATCAAACACCTTTGAACCGTTCTCGCACTAGATCACTCCACCCGCACTCGCTGGAACTGTGGACTGGTAACGATACTTTCAACTGCCAGACTGATGCGATAGTTGTTCGCTTCCAGACGCTTTTGCATATCTGCCAGCAGCGGTTCATCTGAAAGCTGCACAGCGCGACCTAGTGCATAACCAAGCGACTTTTTGCAAAACTGTCGAACAAAATCTTTGCGACGCTGGTTCAGTAAGTACGACTTGAGTCCTTCGTAGCCTGCAAGTTCAGTTCCATCAGCGAGCGCGGTTATCGAATTGATTTCTGGGCCACCCCGCCAGCGTCCAATCCCATCAAAGTTCTCTAGCGAGAAACCAAACGGGTCGATTCTTGCATGGCACTTCGCACAAGCCGGGTCGGCACTATGTTGCTCGATGAGTTGTCGCTCGGTCAATCCGCCAGGAACTGTTTCAGGAAGCAATGGCACATTCTTGGGTGGCTTTGGAAGTTTCTCGCCGATGAGCACCTCGCTGATCCAATTGCCTCGCAGGATAGGACTGGTTCGAGACGCACCCGCTTGTTTGGAAAGCGTCGCAGCCATCCCCAAAATTCCGCCACGACCTTTGGAACGCACGGCATCAATACGATGCCAATCGGCTTCGGTTGAATTCAATGCATAGTGCTGCGCCAAGGCACCATTCACGAACGTATGATCGGCATCAATTAATTCGAGGACCGATCCATCGCGTTGATAAAGGTCCGCAAAGTAACGAATCGCCTCTTCGTACATGGCTCCCCGCAATTCGTGGAATGTTGGGAATGCAATTTCGCTTTTCTCGTCGTGTGCATCGAAATCGTAAATCTGTATCCACTGGCACATAAACTCGGTTGCCAGCCTGCGGACACGTTCATCCTGCAACAGACGGCGAGTCTCGCTCAGCAACACTTCTGGCTCGTGCAAGCGGCCCTCTTGAGCCAAGGTTCGCAGTCGCTGGTCGGGCCCGGTCGACCACAGGAAGTAACTCAAGCGAGTCGCAAGTTCTTCGTCGGTCAGCTGGCGACTTGGGATTGTCCCGGTTCCCCGTTCCGCAAGGTTGCCCGACTCTGCACGATACAGAAAAGCGGGTGAAATCAGCACACGAGCCAGCAACATTCGCAAGGCAGAGTCGTGTGGCAACTCATCGCTCCGCAGTTGACCGTACAGCTTGCGGAGCTGAGTTTGTTCAGCATCGGAGAGCGGTCGGCGGTAAGCCTGCTCTGCAAACTTCAACACTGCATCGATTTGCAATGGTTCAGCGGCAATTAATTCCGCACGGAACTCTTCGGCGCGCTGTAGCAGCGGTTTTCGAAGCGGTTCAAAAGCGGATGGATCGGCATCTTGGGTCGCATATTGCCATAACTGTTCGTAGGCATCGACTGACATGAATGCATCTTGGCTAACAAAGTGTAGCTCGTTCCATAGCCGATTCAGACGGGCGATCTCTGCCTCGCTCAACATCAACCGCTGAAGCATTTCGTCTTCGCGATAATACAAGGTCAATGTGACCACTTCATCGACAGGAACGATTTTGGTGTAACACAATGCGCCGGGAAACAGCTGGCGAAAAGCATCAAACGAGGCCATCAGTCGATCGCGGGCTGGACTCGCTTCCGCCACTACGATGGGTGAGGACATGGCGATACTGCGATTGTTCGACGTCCACACACCGTTGTTCACTTGCTCCGTTACAGCAATAGCTTGTAGCCCTGCAAGCTCCGCAGGTTTTTCGGTCAGGATCGCAAACTGCACACTCCCTTTTTCGTTCGATCCCGGATGGATCGAACCGCTAGTAACCAACTCCGATCCTGCAACCAAATCGGCCGGCAGTTTCACTTCGATATAAGTGGGTGCTTTGACGCACAAACTACCTGCATCGATAGCGCCCCCCTGTGGGTGCTTACCGAAGAGCGTTTCATCCAAGCCATAGGTGCTGGTAGATTTGCTAGATGCTGTTGACTCCGCAACCAGCGATTTCATGGCCGCGGCCAATAAGGGGCCGCTGAGCGATTTCAACTGCTGCAGTAACGCAATGTCCGAAGCGATCGTATTCTTGGGATCCGAACCAGACGCCAACAACTGCTGCAATTCCTCGGCCAAGCGAGTGCGTTCCTGACGGTCGCTTGTGGCCTGCCAGCGCGCGAGCAACGAATTCGCAGGAATCACATGGTCGGAAGAACCCTGCGTCGGTTCGCTATAAAAATGCCAGACCTGCTTGTTACCAAACTGATCCGCATGGGGATTGCCCGCTAGAATGTTTGGTGAAACATCCTCCGCGAGATTCCATGTGCGGTTGTCGTTCTTGAGTGTCAACTCAATCGCCGTGAGGTCGCATGAGTGATTGGCATCGCGTGGGCTGATGACAAGCGCAACAATATCACCTGGTTGAACGGCGATGCCTTTGAACGGACCAAACTTCTCACCCCGAGCGCCTTGGGATGTGCCGACCGCCAAACGTTGTCGAGTGTTGCCACGCCGCAATTCAACCGTCCACGCAACTCCGTTTCCACATTCCGGATGAGCGTGTTGAACGGAGCCTTCAATTTGAACAGCGGTCGCTTCCGGGCATTGCCAACCGACAGCAATCTGCAAAGTAGGCGACGGATGAACTGCAACGCTATGCGGTTTCATGTTGCCAGGAATGCGAACCGCTTGATCCGACGAATTGGCTACGATGCTGAGCGCGTCATCGCCAACCCATCCTTGAATGAAATCGTAACCGGCCAAGTTGCTTGTGGTGCGTGTCAGCGGTGCATCAATCTTGACCGGACCGCGAGTTCCAATGCCCAGGTAATCGAACCAAGCTTGCAGCGATGTCGCCGGCAATTGATACTTTTTGGCGAGGGCTGCGGTGTCAATCGGTTCGCTACTGTTGCTAACCTCATCTGCGGCCGCCAAGCACTTGGCTGCATCGCGGAAGATTTGATCACGGACTTGTTGCAGTTCGCTCGCCACGCGGCGTACATCTTTGAGCAACAAATCAGCTCGACCAGGCGCGACTAAACGCGGTCGCTCCCAAACGGCAAAATCATCCGCGTTGCCGTCGCCTGCGTCACCTGCGACCAGATAGATCGAAACATCTTTGCCTGGTTCGGCAGTCGGCAACTTGCTTCGCAACTCTTGTCGCGGCGCCATGGGATTAGTTGCTTCAAGCCACGATTTTGGTCCGTTGACTTTGCCGATATGACCAACGCTCGAAAATCGCCAGAGCGTTTTTTGCCACTGAGAAATATAAGTCGTTAGTGCCGTGACATCTTTGGCTTCCGCCTTCTGCCACTGGTTCCGCAGTTCGTCGAGCAACAGCGAATGGGAAGGTTCCTTTCGCGTCAGTTCGTTCCACAGCAGCGACAAGTACTTCGCGCTCAGGCCGCGAGCCTCGGCCACAGCAGCGATCGATTTCGATCCGGCTTTGAGCGCATCGCGTTCTTCTAGCGTCGCGCTTAGATATTGGTCGATTGGCAATCGGCCACCGCCATTGGTTTCAAAGACGATGCCCTGAAGATTGACCTGCGTTTCACCTTCTTTGGCGGAGTAGCGTGCGTACAGTTGCCGAATATCGGTAAGCAGCTCTTCCGTCCAATCGCGACGCGTGGATGAGGGCGAAAATCGAATTCCATCTGGCAAAAGCACCGCGTGGGAAGCGACCTCTTTACCAGCTTCCAGATACTTCGAAAGCAGGGCGGGTGACATGCTGAGCGCATTTCCGGCATTGGTAAAGCCTTCACCAGCTGCACCATCAACAGGAAACTCTTTGGCAGGCTGTAAATCCTTGACCTCTGTAATGTCGCGCAGCGTATAGGTGTATTCTGCGTTGTTCAACCGACGAAGTACGACGGGCCCAGGGTCACCTGCAGTCCGTCGCGCTTCGAGCGTCAAGGTTTCATCGAGCCAACTGCGCAGTTCTTTGCGTTGTGGTTCAGAGAGTTGTTTGGCGTCCTTGGGAGGCATCTGATTGCTATCGAGCATCTCAGCTACCTTTTGCCAAACGATCAAGTTGCGTTGGATGTCGGCCAGCGTTTGGTATTCGGTCAGATCGATATCCGCCTCGGCAAGATCTTTCGAATGGCACTCCTTGCAATGCTCAGTGACGATTGAACGCACTCGTTTTTCAAAGCGCGTCGCTAACTCAGCTTCATTCAATTCGAATGCCACTAAGCTGTGACAAGCCGATGCAACAAAAACAACAGTTAGGAGGGAGGGTAGGATTGCGACCAAGGAGCGCCGCGGTGCACTGTTGTAGGTGGGGAGTATGGAGTTCAAGTTAGACTACCTCATCAATCACTGGATTGGTCAACGTGCCGATGCGTTCGATTTCGATCGAAACAGTGTCGCCATTTTTCAATAGCACAGGCGGCTTGCGAGCGGCTCCGACGCCGTGCGGTGTACCGGTCAGGATCACAGTACCGGGCAACAGAATGGTGCTACCGCTCAGGAACTCAATCAACGTCGGCACATCGAAGATCATGTCGTCGGTGTTCCAGTCCTGCATGACTTCGCCATTGAGGATGGTTTTGATCTTCAGCGAATTAGGGTTGGTGATCTCGTCAGCAGTCACCATGTGGGGGCCGAGCGGACAGAATGTGGCAAAGGTCTTGCCGCGACACCATTGAGTACCGCCAAAATCTTTTTGCCAATCGCGTGCACTAACGTCATTGGCACAGGTGTAAGCGAACACGTGATTTAGCGCGTCGGCTTTCGAGACGTTATGGCAACGCTTTCCGATCACAACCGCCAGTTCGCATTCATAGTCGACCGCGTTACTTCGGAGTTTACGAGGTAACACAATCGGTTTGCCTGGGTCTTGCAGCGTGCCGATATTCTTCATGAATACCACGGGAAATTCGGGGATCGGCGAATTCCCCTCGGCGGCGTGCTTTCGATAGTTTAGTCCGATACAAATGATGTCGACCGGAACCAGCGGGGCCAGAAGTTGTTTCACATCAGCCGTTTCACCCGTATCGCTCAAGCCGCTGAAGAGTTCCCCGTTCAATCGAGTTACTTTTGAATCGCCATGCACACAACCAAAGTGAATCGTTCCGCGAGCATCTTCGTACCGAATGATTTTCATCTAGCCACGCCTTAACTGGTCATCTTGAAGAGGAAGAGTTGTTCGTAAGTCAAAACCAAAGGCCTAATATAACTCAACTGCCCCGCTCATGCGTCGCTTGGGCCGACTTTGTGCCGCAACGCACACTTATGGGGTGCTTCGAAGGGGGGCGGGCAACGGGCCAAAGGCCCAGTGATTTGCGTAGCCCAGGCTAAAGGCCTGGGAGCTCAAGCATGTCGTTCTGCGCAGGGCCAAAGGCCCGGCCATTTGTTCCTTTCGGCTGAGCTCACAACATCCTTCGCCCATCTAATGCTTCACCTACTGCTGCAAATTCTCACGTGGTCGGATGAGCAGAACGAGAATTGCGGAAACAAGTGCGACGCTGGCAAAGACACCGAAGATGATGTTCAGCGGTACGTTGAGATCTCGCAGTGAACCAAATCCCCAATCGGCAAAGCCACCACAACTGATGCTGACCAAGTTCATGATTCCATAGCCAGTCGCGCGAAGCTCAGGTCGAGCTATCTGACAAAGAATCGGCATGTTGTTGCAGTCAAAGAAGCCCCAGCCGATACCAAACAAGACTAAGAATGCGACAGCGATCGACAATGTAGCCGCGTTACCGACACCGAACAAAGCTGGAATGATGCATAGCATGCCGATCGCGCTCACGTAGATACGCCCGCGAATGGTCTTCCGCATCCAGTAATCCGCAAGCAACCCGCCAACGATCACTCCGAAAAACGCGGCGATGTTAACAAACAGAGTTGCAGATACCCCTGCCATACCTTGCCCGATGCCGAATTGTGTTTTCAAAATCGCAGGCATCCAGTCTTTCACAACCCATCCGGCCATCGCGGGAAGAGTGAAATAAAGCACCAGCAAAATATACGAAGGATTCGAAAGCAATTCCGACATAGCCGCCAATGGCGATGGACGCTTTCCGCTTCCCTCTGTCGTGTTGCTTGAGTTACGAGGTGCATCGCGCAGAACAAACATCAGCGGTATCGAGTAAAGCACACCCACAATGCCAGCGGCCGCGAAGGCCCAGCGCCAGCCGAGATTGGGATTGTCGGCCACATAGCCACTGAAGCCGCCGATCATCACGCCGACATAAATCGCCATCTGATGTATGCCGACTGCACGTGAGCGCGTGCGGCTGGAATGAAAGTCGGCGACCAAGGCCAGTGCAGCTGGTATGTAAAACGCTTCGCTGATTCCCATCAGCGCGCGAGTGGCCAACAACTGTTCAAAGGTATGCACATGCCCAGTAGCCCAGGTCACCACGGACCATACGAACAAGCTGGTGATGATTGTCCAGCGTCGACTGAAACGATCCGCAATGTAGCCACCGATGGGACTGAGCGCTGCGTAGACCCATTTGAACGATCCGAGCAGGAATCCCCAGTTCGCTTCCAACCCAATGCTGGGAATGTCAGCCATGACTGAGGTCTTCATCGCGGCCAGCATTTGACGATCTAAGTAGTTGAGTGCCGCTACCGGAAAGAGCAGCACGACAACCAGCCAAATGCCGGTTACAGCGCTGAAGTCCGAGCCCCTGGGCGAGGATTCATTGCTTGATTGTGGCGGTGCATACGGGCCTGCATTAGCTGTCATGGAATTGAGCGGTGCGTAGGAGAGGAGCGGTTGGATTTCGGACGCTCAATATACACACTGCATACCAGCGGTGCGATCAGCACCGCCGCAATCAAAAGTCCTCACCGTACCGCGCTGTCACGGGTTGGCTACCCTAACTGATGGGAAGCCAATGCTAGGAGCCAAGTGACGGTCGATAGCTGCCGCTGGTTTCTGGAATACGCTGAACAGGCTCGCCACCAGGTTGGAAAAAGTTTCGGAGAAACTGACCAGGTCGCCATGGAGGAAGCACAGGACCATCCGCAGGATTTGCCGGTTGCGATGGAATCGGTTGTGTTGGATAGACACCACCTTGAGGAACCGTAGTCAAGTTCGGATTATTGATCACAGTCGGCGGCAGGCCTGTAGCCATGCCCTGCGCGGCTTGAAGACGTAACGTGTTGGCCCTGGCGTTCAACTCTTCACTGGCAATCGGTTGTTCTGGAACCATCGTTATGTCGATGATTCTCTCATCGCGAATTTCACCGGGCCAAAGTGTTTCAGTAATGAAGTCGAGAGGCGGAAGTTGGTACCAAGGAGGATTCAACTGGCGAAGAACCTTCTCCGTACGATAACCATCCGCGACGACTTCGATATGCCGAGTCCCGTAATACAGGAAAGAAGTCGAGGCAGGACTTGATCCGATTAACTGGCGATCAACATAAACTTGGGCGCCCGGCGGGTTGGTTCGAACCGTCATCCGCCGCCGTAAACAACCTGGATTCAACAGAACTACAGCTGCCAGAAGCAGCCAAAGTCCAATTTTTGAGGGTTGGTTTCGAGCTTTAGTGGAAACGTACACTTGCAATCGGTTCCTACAAAGTCCATTTTTATCGGCGAGCACCAGTACTTTTGCGGAGCACCTTGGCGCGGAGTATAGAGTCCCAAATCAGTCAGTCGCTAGGTCAAACACGCAAGGAGTATGCGAATTTGAGTGTCCCCTGGCCATCCACTGAGCCAAACGCCTAGAAGCTGCTGGAAACGTAAACCGAAGCGTTAGCGAGGGAACGTAGCACATCCCGCGCTAATCCCTCGCTTACGCTTCGGGTTATTTCCGCATGGCACACTTCAGTTTTTTCAGCCGACAATAGCGCACTTAGAAGCCCACTTAGATTGCGAAACAGTAATCTGGAGGACTTGGTAAAAAATTTGCTGCCGTTGTTCTGAGAAAAAGGCTAAGATGCTACTTACCCTGACTGACGATAAGTACAATAGTCGCCTGCACTTCGGCAGCCGCCGTCATACGTCCATGGATTGCTATCGATAAATTGGCAAACTCCGCAACTAACCCAGACCCACGCGAACCTTGGAAGAACACTGTAAATTACGCAGTGATCTCGGATGTCGGCATGCGCCGGGCGAACAATCAAGACTCGTTCAGCGTGGACATCGCGGAGTCACAACAGGCTTGGCAGACCCATGGCCACTTGTTTGTGGTAGCCGACGGAATGGGGGCACATGCTGCTGGTGAGTTGGCTTCAAAGCTAGCTACAGACCTGATTCCTCATCTTTACAAAAAGATCCAAGATCAGGCGCCCGCTGAAGCGCTCCTCAAAGCCGTCACCGAATCGAACGCCGAGATTTTTCGACGCGGTCAAGCGAATATCGAATTTCGCAACATGGGCACAACCTGCAGTTTGCTGTGTATGCTGCCCGAAGGAGCCGTAATTGCTCATGTGGGGGATAGCCGCGTTTATCAGTTGCATGGCGACAAGCTCTATCAGCTGACCTTCGACCACTCTCTAGTTTGGGAAATGCTAGCTGGCGGAGAGGTGACTGATGAAACGGCCCGCAGCGGGGTCATTCCCAAGAATGTCATTACGCGATCTTTGGGGCCTAATGCAGGGGTCCAAATCGATATCGAAGGTCCGTTTCCAATTCAAAAAGGTGATCGCTTCTTACTGTGTTCGGACGGCTTAAGCGGTCAGATAACGGACGAAGAAATCGGTGCGATTCTGCGAACACTGGAACCCAAATATGCGGTGCAGTTGTTTGTAGATCTGTCGAATTTGCGAGGTGGGCCGGACAACATCACTGCTGTCGTCGCGGAAGCCATTGACCCCCGCATCATGACTAGTGGCCAAGGTAGCCTAACCGTCAGCCGCCGCGGCGCGAAGAAACAGTTTTCGACCGCCCTCGGTGTGGTCACAGCCGTTTGCTTGCTAGCTGGGCTAACGATTCTGGTCATGATTCCAGACCTTTGGCCACTGGCAATCGTGACTTGTGTGCTTGGATTGATTGCTCTGGCCACTGGATTCGCCCAGGTGTTCTGGAGCAGCAATGAAACCGCGACCACCGAACGCCGCTACGGTAATGGCCCGTACCGAAGCTATCCGGCTGTAGCTGGGTTAGCACTCTTCGAGCACTTGGCTGGGACCATGAAAGCGTTGCGAGAAGCGGCTATAGAACGCCAGTGGAAGATTCATTGGGAGCCAATTGACGAGCTTTTCCGCACCGCGCGTGCCGCCGCTGACGCAGGTAATTTTTCTTCAGCTGTGCAAAATCAATCCATGGTCATCATTCGACTTATGGAACAAATTCGTCGACAACGCCGGGGCGGTGAACCAAGCGACTCAGCCATCGATCTTTAGTCGCTGTTAACCCAGCCCTCGCAAGGAGGGTGGTGGCGACAAATCGCAAGCCGGCAAGTTCTTAAAAGCCCCGCTAAGTTGTAGCGGTTACTGCGATTTCGCAATCGAGGCGATCTTGGGGTTCTACTATAATGGAGCCTACGGCATTTTGCTGTTCCGCACTCAGATCTGAAGATATCCTGCAAAACGAATAAGCAAGAATAGGTACTGTTTTGACAACCAAGCTAATTCAGCGCGAGGATGTTTCGTCGCATTCGATCTCAGAAGCCCCCCCCAATAAAGATCCCCTGATTGGGCAAACGCCCGAAAGTGTCCGCTCCGTGGCCAGCGATCGTGGTGGAGAGCATGCTAGCGCCAAGCACTCCTGGGCTTCGACATTAGTTTGGCTGATGTTCGTTGCGATCGCATTTGGAACGGGTTGGTGGTTCGCCCATACTCAAGCCAGCCATGAAGATCGCATTCAATTGCCTGAGACATCCGCCAAGGACTTTGGTGGGGCGTTACCGGTCACGGCAGAGCCAGTTGGCTACCGAACCGTTCAGCGAACGATTGAAGCCGTTGGTACGCTGCACGGCTATGAAGAGGTATCCATCAGTGCAAAAGTTGAAGGGCGTGTTGTCAAGATTCACCACGATTTGTCGAGTCGTGTAAACCCAGGCGAACTGCTGATTGAGATCGATACGACGGATGCTAAGCTGGCTGTCGCGCAAGCCGATCGCAATCTGCAAGCGGAATTAGCCAAAAGCGGTTTCACTGCAGTCCCCGGCGAGAATGAAGATCTATCAAAGCTGCCGACTGTTGTTTCAGCGCGATTGAAGTATGAATTGGCTCGTACGCAGTATGAACGTATGCAAGCCTTGCGATCAACCAATTCGATCGCGCAAGAAGAGCTTGAAAAGACGCGCTCCGATACACTGGTGCTTGAGGCAGACTGGAAGAATCAGTTGCTGGTTGCCAAGAGTGCCGCCGCCATGGCAAGGCTGAAGAATGCCGATCTCGCGATCGCTCAACAGCGTTTGGCCGATACCCAGATCCTCGCACCAATGCCAACAATCTATGCCAATGAAACTGATCAGTTTTATCGTGTGTCGCAACGTTTGGTCTCCGAAGGCACGATGCTGCGCGTTGGCACTGAAGTAATGAAGCTCGTGCTCGGTGATACCCTTAAGTTGCGATTGGCTGTACCCGAAGCCTACGGAAACACGGTCCAAGTTGGGCAAAAAGTGGATGTGATGACCGCTGCCAGCACGCGACCCAGCCTCGGAACCGTCGCCCGCATCTCGCCATCGGTGGATCGCACAACGCGAACCTTCTTGGTCGAAGTGGAGGTTCCTAATCGAAACGGTGAGCTCAAACCTGGTGGCTTTGCGAAAGCCAATATTCATGTTGCCGTTAACGAGCGGGCAACCACGATCCCACTTGCAGGACTGTATTCGTTCGCAGGTATCAACAAGATATTTGTGATTGAACAGGAGGCCGCGCATGAGATTCAAGTCACGATTGGCGAACAAGGCGACAACTGGGTTGAGATCACTTCACCACCGCTACCTGCCGACGCGATCGTAATCACCAGCGGTCAACGCATGCTGTCCGAGGGCAAGCCCATAATAATTCGCGAACCCGAAGCTGACAAAGAAAACCCATCGCTCAAGGAAGATGATAGGCCCCATGATACCGCCATAAGCGACGCTGCTAAATCCACCACCGACCCCAGTGCAAACGATACGCTTTCGACCGTTGGACCTAAGCCATGAGTTTGTCGGATATCTGCATTCGTCGCCCAGTTTTTACCTGGGTTCTTGTGGCAGTGCCAGTGGTGCTGGGCATTGTGGCCTACTTTGAACTGGGGGTCGATCTTTTTCCAAAAGTCGACTTTCCCGTGATCTCCGTTTCGGCGGCTTTGCCGGGCGCGAGCGCGGAAGAGATGGAAAGCGCTGTCACCAAGCCGCTCGAAGAAGCCCTCAATACAATCTCAGGCATCGACGAATTACGTTCGATCACCCGTGAAGGAAATACGACTGTCGTCATTCGTTTCGTGCTCGAAAAAGATGGCGACGTCGGAGCTCAAGAGGCTCGCGATAAGATCTCGTCTGTCATTCGACAGCTGCCCGAAGGCATGGAAACTCCGCTGGTCAATAAATTTGACCTGGATGCGGCGCCGATCATTACGATCGGCGTTTCGGGTCGACGCGACATTCGCGAAGTGACTGAAATCGCCAAACATCAGATTCAAGAACTGCTGCAAACGGTGCCCGGAGTCGGCAACGTTTTCTTAACCGGTGGTCGCAGTCGTGCCATCAACGTGCGTATTGATACCGAGCGTTTGCAGGCTTATGGTGTCTCGATCGAAGAAGTACGGCAAGCATTGGTCAGCCAAAACCTGGAGGTGCCAGGTGGTATCGTCGATCAAGGCCAACGTGAGATGGTCCTGCGAACGCTTGGACGTGTCTCCTCTTCGGCCAAGTTCAATGACTTGATCGTTGCCAATCGTGATGGGTACCCAATTCGTATCAAAGATATTGGCGTCGCCGTAGATTCGATAGAGGAACCGCGTGGCCTCAGCCGACTCGATGGCCAGAACGCGGTTAGTCTGTTTGTGCAAAAGCAATCCGGAACCAACACGATTGCCATCTCTGACGCCGTCCAAGAGCGGCTGGCAAAGATTCGTAAAACACTCCCGAGCGATGTTCAGGTGGAACTCACCCAAGACCAATCACGCTTCATTCGCGTATCGATGGAAGAAGTGAAGTTCCATCTGCTGATGGCTGCGGTGCTGGTTGGTATCACAATCCTCCTGTTCATCCGCGATTGGCGAACAACCGTGATCGCCACGTTGGCTATTCCCACTTCGATTATCCCAACATTCTTGTTCATGCATTACATGGGTTTTACGCTGAACAATATCACCATGCTGGGCTTGATCCTAGCCATCGGTATCGTAATCGACGACGCGGTGGTGGTGCATGAGAACATCTTTAGGCACATGGAAG
This sequence comes from Pirellulaceae bacterium, assembly GCA_033761895.1. Classification (GTDB taxonomy): domain Bacteria; phylum Planctomycetota; class Planctomycetia; order Pirellulales; family Pirellulaceae; genus Aureliella. The sequence goes on from JANRMD010000303.1 coordinate 13,396, forward strand.
AAGATGGCTTGGATGCGATGAGCGCCTCTATTTTGGGAACGCGTGAAATAGCGCTCGCGGTGCTCGCGACCAGCCTTTCACTTGTGGTTATCTTTGTTCCAGTCGCATTTATGGGTGGCATGGTCGGACGGTTTTTCAGCAGTTTCGGCTTGACGGTCGCGTTTGCGATTCTGATGAGCCTCTTCGTTTCGTTTACGCTGACTCCGATGCTATGCTCGCGTTTTCTAAAGCTCGAAAAACATGAGTATGGACAAGCCAAGTCGAAGTCGGGTTGGCTGTACAGATACACCGACGCGTTCTACGGCAGCTGCTTGCGTTGGGCGCTTAAGTACCGCTGGATCACCATCGGTATCTGCGTTCTGATTGTCCTGTCGACGGCTCCGATTGCCATGAACCTTGGGGCGAACTTGGTACCGCGCGACGATCAAAGTGAATTTCAAGTTGGCTTCATCACTCCAGAAGGCTATACCCTCGAGCGCACGAACAAGGTGATCACCGAAATCGAAGAGCGATTGGCGAAGCTTCCAGGAGTGGTCCACCGTTTCACTTCGATCGGTGAAAGCGGATCAGCCAAAGGCCAAGGCGACGTAACTCGCGGCTCAATCTACATCCGTATGCGTGAACTGGAAGAACGCGGCTTTACTCAATTTCAGTTGATGCGTCGCGCTCGAGAAATCCTCCGCGAGTATCCAGACTTGAGAACATCCGTTTCCGACGTCTCCGCGATTGGTGGCGGTGCTAACGGCGACAGTCGTATTTTCCAGATTAGTTTGCAAGGCCCTGAGATCGACAAGCTGGCTGGTTACGCAGACACGCTCAAATCAAGGCTATTGGAGCTGCCTGGCCTGGTCGACGTCGATTCCACACTGTCGATGCGCAAACCAGAACTGCAAGTCAACATTGATCGCGAAAGAGCGATGGACATGGGCATTCCTGTCCAGATGATCGCCAACACCTTGAGTGTTTTGGTCGGTGGTCAGATCGTTTCCACTTACAAAGAAGGAACCGAACAGTACGACGTCTGGTTGCGCGCTGACAAAAACTTTCGAGCGGATTCGAAAGACCTCGGTGCACTGACACTGCCGTCACCCACGGCCGGATTGGTACAACTGAGCAGCATGGCCAAGTTGCAAGAGCGGCAAGGGCCAAACCAAATCGATCGCCTGAACCGGCAAAGAACTGTAACATTGATGGCCCATCCGGATGAAGTGTCTCTGAATGACGCAGTACAATACGCGAACAAGGTTGTCGAAGAGATGAAACTCGATCCCGAGTACCAAATCGTATTCGGTGGACAAGCGGATATGCTGGCCGAAACAGCGTACTACTTTATGGTCGCGCTCGTGCTGAGCATCACGTTCATGTATCTGATTCTGGCCGCCCAGTTTGAAAGCTGGATTCATCCGATCAGCATTTTGGCGGGCTTGCCAGTGACGATTCCCTTCGGCCTCTTATCACTGCTGTTGTTTCGCACGCCGCTGGATTTGTACGCCATGTTTGGCCTGTTCATGCTGTTCGGGATTGTCAAGAAGAATGGCATTTTGCAAATCGACAAAACCAATGAGCTGCGTCTCGCTGGCCGTGATCGCCAGACCGCAATTATCGAAGCCAACCACACTCGATTGCGTCCAATTTTGATGACAACTGTGATGCTGATGGCCGCAATGACACCAATCGCACTGGGGGCTGGGCCAGGCGCGAGTGCAAGAGCCAGCATGGCCAAAGTCATTATTGGCGGGCAAGCACTATCACTGCTTCTAAGTTTACTGGCGACACCGGTTGCCTATTCCTTATGGGATGATTTCGCAATCTTTTGGAAGCGAGTCACTGGCCGCAAGGTGAACACTCCCGATCCAGAAACTGCAGGGCAACTACCCGTCACTGTGCAGCCATCTACGGGAATGCCATGAAAGTTCGACGATGCTAAAGCGACTGGAGCGATGGTCTCGTTGGGCGATTTTCGTCATGCTCTTTCTGTTGCCGTTTGCCGTCTACGGCGTTCTTAACTTACCTGTAGGTGCTGCAGCCCTACATAAGTGGTTGCCGGAAGGGAAACCGGAACGTCAGCGTTATGAGCGTTTCCTTGAGGTCTTTGGCAATGACCATTTTCTTGTCATCTCATGGGATGGTTGTCGCGTGGATGACCCTCGTGTGGATGCATTCCGCGAGCGAGTCTTGGCGGAAGATAACGCTACAGCACCGCATATCGAATCGGTTTTGACGACGGGCGATGTAGTCAAGATCCTAACTTCTGACCCACTCAACCTATCCGTAGGAGAGGCCTTTGCGCGGTTAAAGGGCTTTCTCGTTGGCCCGAATGGAAACTCGGCAGTTGTAGTTCGTTTTACTGAACAGGGTATCGCCAACCAAAAAGCTTCCATAGGACTCGTATTTCGCGCTGCCGAACAAGTACCAAATCTAGGTCGAAAATCGCTGCGTATGGCAGGCTCAATTTATGAGACCTTCGCCGTTGATGAGGCGTCCGAAAACAGTTTGAAGAAATTGGTTTTACCGTCTTGCCTATTAGGGATGTTGCTCTCATGGGCTTGTTTGAGGAGCGTGCGCGCGGCATTAGCGGTTCTGTTCATTGCAGGAGTCGGCCAACTACTTGCGATTGCAATCGTCTTCTACAGTGGCGGTTACTTTAGCGCAGTGTTGATTGTCCTGCCTACGTTGGTATTTATGCTGACGCTGTCCGGAGCAGTGCATTTGATGAGCTACTATGGCGACGTGTCACGTTGGCATAAAAACCATCTCGGCGCGCGTGCCATGCTATTGGGCTTCAAGCCTAGTCTGCTGGCCAGTGTCACGACCTCGCTGGGGATGGCCGCGCTGGCCACAAGTCAGCTTGCGCCCGTGCGGGAATTTGGTTTGTATTCTGCCGTGGCGCTAAGTGTCGCAACGGTCTTCATGCTGCTTGGGTTCCCCAAAGTTGCTGATTGGTTTTGCGGCGGCGGCAAATTGCAACCCGCCGATGAGTCGATCGTCGATGTGGTCAACACACCCGAGCAGAGCGAGAGCGGTGATGCAGGTGCTCACCCACCGCAGGTTTCGCCGCGTGCACAAGCTTACGTGCGCTGGCTATCTAAATACGCCAATCTAGTTGCTGGGCTCGGCCTGGTATTGATGGTGGTCAGCTTCATCGGTTTTCTGAACTTGAAATCCTCGACCAAGTTTGGCGACATGTTTCCTCAAAAGAGCGCAGTCGTGCGCGATATGTCTTGGATTGAGGAACATCTTGGCCCAATTGCTTCGGTAGAGGTTCTGCTGAATTTTGATTCGGATTGCCAGCTCGATCTATTTGAACGTGTCACTTGGGTGAATCGGGTGGCGAAGCAGATTCGCAGCAGTCCCGACGTCGGCGGTGTCATGTCAGCGCTCACCTTCTTGCCACCACAGCCCACGTCTGGTTCGATGCGCGATGTTGTTAAACGCAGTGCCATGCGCAAGCTGCTCGAAAAGAACTTATCTGCACTCGAGGAGAATGGCTGGGTTGGTCAATCGCATGACGCTCAAATTTGGCGGATCACAGCGAAAGTGTCAGCCATCGCTGACGAAAACTATGGTGTGTTGGTTGACCGAATTCGCAATGCTGTAAACAAAGTGGCCGCAGCTGATGGCGAGTCCGCGCTGCCCTTCACGGTTGAATACACGGGGCTGTCCCCCGTGATGCATGAGACGCAGCTGATGTTGCTGCGCGATTTAGGCGCGAGTTTCTCTACCGCGTTCTTGTTGATCACCCCCGTCATGATGCTGATCGCACGCGGTTTCTGGGCAGGGTTGTTGATCATGATTCCCAACGTGCTGCCAGAGACATTGGTATTTGGCATGATGGCTTGGATGGGATTTCAATTGGACGTGGCGGGAATTCTAACCGCGAGTGTTGCGATGGGCATTGCGGTGAACGATACCCTGCACTTTGTGAATTGGTATGCAAGGCGATTGTCGCTGGGTGATGATCGCGCGCAGGCCATCGCTGATTCCTTGACCAGCTGTGCGCGGGCCATGTTCCACACGATGCTGATCAGTTGCTGTTCGATGCTACCATTTCTGCTGGCCGAGTTTATGCCAACACGGCAATTCGCTTGCCTGATGATCGCGATGCTTAGCAGCGCACTGCTGGGCGATCTTGTTCTCTTACCAGCTCTTCTGATGAGCCCGCTGGGGCGGTGTTTGGTGCCCAATCGAATGCAAAGCGTTAAGTCCGAAGATGCCCTTGGTTGAACGGCATTGCGGTTCAACTACCGCAACGCTCGCTCGTGTCGCGACTGATAATCTCTATGCTGCAGTGCAGCCGCACGCGGGCTCAGCGGACGAGGACGTCCGCGCTCCAGAAAACCTAGATACGCGGACTGGAAAATCCACAGACACTGCTTGAGAACCCGTTACTTTGAATGTGAGTGACATCGGGCGGGGACGCCCGCTGCACCAAGTCTCCCAAGTTATGATTAAAACTCGGCGGAACCGGGTGTGCGTGGGAACGGGATGCAATCGCGGATGTTGCCCATGCCAGTAACCCATTGGACAACACGTTCAAAGCCTAAACCGAAGCCACTGTGAGGCACCGAACCGAATTTTCTAAGGTCGATGTACCACCAGTACTCTTCTTCGCTGAGCTTCATGTCGCGCATGCGCGAGAGGAGCACATCTAGGCGATCTTCACGCTGGCTGCCACCGATGATTTCACCGACTTGCGGCACAAGCACATCCATGGCGGCGACGGTCTTATCGTCATCATTGCATTTCATGTAGAAAGGCTTGATGGTCTTGGGGTAGTTATAAAGTACCAAAGGCCCGCCGACATGCTTTTCCGTCAAGAAGCGTTCGTGTTCCGCTTGCAGATCGCTACCCCATGAAACTGGATAGTCGAACTTCTGACCTGATTTGGTAAGGATATCGACCGCTTCGGTGTAGGTCATATGTTGGAATGGCTTCTCCAACACATGCTGAAGCGCAGCGATCGTGCCAGGTTGGACACGCTCTTCAAAGAAAGCCATATCTTCGGAGCAATGACTGAGCACATCACCGAGCAAACGTTTGATAAACCGTTCGGCAAGCGCCATATTATCGGGCAGTTCGAAAAACGCTGCTTCCGGTTCGATCATCCAGAACTCCGCCAAGTGACGGCTGGTGTTGCTGTTCTCGGCGCGGAACGTGGGGCCAAAGGTATATACGCGGCCCAGCGCTGTGGCATACGTTTCAGCTTCCAACTGACCTGAGACGGTCAAGAAGGTCGACTTGCCGAAGAAGTCCCGGCTGTAATCGATCTTGCCATCTTTCATCGGCAACCGATCGAGCGGCAACGAGGTTACACGGAACATCTGTCCGGCACCTTCGCAGTCGCTAGCGGTGATGATCGGTGTGTTGAGGTAATAGAAGCCTTCGCTTTGGAAGAATTCGTGAACGCTGGTGGCCAGTCGATTGCGAACACGAGCCACCGCGCCAAAGGAATTCGTGCGAGCTCTGAGGTGCGCCCACTCGCGGAGCTTTTCGAACGTGTGGCGTTTCTTTTGCAGTGGGTAATCGTTGGGATCCGCTAACCCGATAACGCGCACACTAGTCGCAGCCAACTCAGTGGCTTGGCCTTGGCCTTCGCTCTTTTTTAGTACACCGCGAGCGATCATCGAGCTACCGACGGGCAGGGAGGTAATCTCAGACGCATAGTTTGCCAGCGAGCCGTCTGCGATCACTTGCAAGTTACTCAAGCAACTGCCATCGTTGACTTCGATGAAGCTAAAGCCACCTTTACTGTCACGACGTGTACGAACCCAACCACGGATCTCGATTTCGCGACCGATATGCGCGGGGTCTTGAGCTTGTTTGACGGTCAACCAATCTCCGAGTGGACTTGCAGGGGAACTCATTAGTGCACTTTCTCCGCGAGGTAACGTTCTGCATCGAGTGCCGCCATACAGCCTGTGCCTGACGAAGTGATCGCTTGACGGTAATAATCGTCAGCCACGTCACCTGCAGCAAAGACACCTTCAACGCTGGTCTTGGTACGGAACGCTTCGGTCCATTGAATGTAACCGCTGGCATTCATTTTCAGCTTGCCTTTCAGGAAGCCGGTGTTGGGTGTGTGACCGATAGCCACGAACATACCACCGACGGTTAGTTCGCGAAGAGAGTTGTCGATAGTACTCTTCAGCCTCAGACCGGTCACTCTCTGGCCATCGCCGAGCACTTCGTCGACAACGCTATTCCAGACCAATTCAATCTTGGGGTGATTCTGGGCTCGCTCGCGCATGACTTGCGAGGCTCGTAATTCGCCACGTCGGTGAATGAGATAGATTTTGTCAGCACCATCCAAGTTCGCCAGGTAGCTCGCTTCTTCGACCGCTGTATCACCCCCGCCGATTACGGCCAAGGGCTTACGTCGGTAGATGGGTAGACCACCATCGCAAACAGCACACGCGCTGACACCTTTGTTCTTGTACATTTCCTCAGATGGCAGGCCAAGGTAATTGGCTCGGGCGCCCGTCGCCACAATGACCGTATGCGTCAGCACGGGGTCGCCGCTAGCAGGAATCACTTTGTAAGGTCGACTTGAAAAGTCGACATCAACAATGTCATCGCCCACGACACGCGTTCCGAAGTTGAGGGCTTGTTGCTTCATCAACTCCATCAACTCGATGCCTTGCACCGCGTAATACGGTTGGCCATCTTTTTCGTGGCCTTTGGGAACTGGAGGCAAATTGTAGTGGCGATCTGGGTCGACCGCGCTTTCAATGAACGCCCGAACATTTCCCGCTGGAAAACCTGCGTAGTTTTCTACCTCGGTTGTAAAAGCGAGCTGGCCAAGCGGAATCATCTCGGGCTTGACTGTGCCTTCAAACAAAAGTGGCTTCAAATTCGCCCGAGCAGCATAAATTGCTGCCGACCAGCCAGCCGGACCACTACCGATAATTACAGTTCGCTCAACGTCAGCCATCGAAACCCCAACTTTCAAAGGAGATGCGTTCAATCAGGCCGAATTATAGGCACTGGCAACTCCTTTTCACAGTTGAGGTGGCAACAATGGTGGTAGCTTGGAAACAGGTCCGCTCGGCGTCAAAGGTGCAGATTAGCGCGCCGCCGTGACAATTGGTCCCAGCCTTCCGCTTACTTCGCTTGAGCCTTGGCGCGGGCTGCGGCAGGGCACTCGGAGTGCTGTACGGGCTCCCCCGTGATTTCGGTACATTTGTAGTAGTTGAGCAAACAGTCTTTCCCTCCACTTTCGCAACAGGCAAAGAACTCCGCCGCACAAAAGTCTGGCGGCCTAACCTGAGCGTGCCCAGCAAGCGAGAACGGGTTCCGCCGCTGCTCTAAAATGGAGGCCATGGGTGGATTAGATTGCGAAGAAAATGGTTGCATCTCCACAGCTCTCCTGCAATTACAATTACCTTGACTCAGATGCCCGGCACTTTGCGTAGAGGCTTGTGCCAAGCCAGGATATGCCTGGGCTGGATATGCCTGGGAAGGACATGCCTGGGAAGAATATGCCAGTGCAGCACTGGGCCGGCACTTAGCCACTGGGTTGGCCATGCAATGCCCATACGGACAGCTTTGGACCAGCGCATAGCTCTCGACCTGCGTGCTATCCCAAGCTAAAGGATGGCATGTTGGATGGCTTGTGGAAGGGCTGTGCACAACAGGATAACCTTGCACCACTGCAGCGTTTTGTCGAGCGGAACGGCCTCGTTGAACTAGATTACCTGCCGCACGGATCTGCCGCTGAGGCTGATAAGCTGGCCTGACAGCACAGCTCGGTTTCGTGGAAGGTGGACAGCACGATCGTACTGGCAGATTGCCGCAGCAGTTCGTGTTAGGACACTGCGATATAGCTGCGTTAACAAGGAGGGTTAAGAACAAACATGCTAGGGCAATTGAGTTACGCACTGAACATTCCTTTTGGGTAATCAAACGTAGATACGGGGGAGATCTTGCTGATTCTCCCGCCCCAGGTCCAGAGCATTTTTCATTCAAAGTAAGGTATCCGTTTCGAACTGGTTCCCGAAGTTATCTCCAATATGGTCCAATCAATGCTAGTGAAGGAAATCGCGGAGTCCGTACAGGCCGCTGCTACGAAAGTAATAGCCAGCGGTGACTGGCAACGCTACGAAGGGCAGAATAGCCAGCGTTTAGAATCAGATGTGGCTAACCGCGTGGGGCAGCGGGAGATCCAACTTACGTGCAGTGGAACAGCTGCACTTGAGATTGCATTGCGAGCCGCCGGAATAGGCGTTGGTGACGAGGTGCTGATCTCTGGCTACGACTACCCCGGCAATTTCTGGGCTATCGAACGCGTTGGAGCTCGCCCGGTTCTGGTAGATACCGCACCAAGTAGTTGGCGGATCGACCTTGCGTCACTTAAGCAGGCCTTCCAACCTAGCTGCAAAGCTCTCATTGCTAGCCATCTTCACGGTGAGTTACAAAAGATCGATGAACTCAAAGAGTGGTGTGAACATCACAAGATCCTTTTGATTGAAGACGCTTGCCAAGCCTTGGGGGCAAGTTTTCGCGGTTCTCCCATTGGCAGTTACGGTCACTTTGCAATCTTGAGCTTTGGGGGCGGAAAACTACTGTCGTGTGGACGAGGCGGCGCATGGGCAACGTCCGATGAAACGCTAGCCATCAAGGCTCGAGTAGCCAGTGGAGCCGGGAGTGGACCGTATGCGATGAGCGAGTTGCAAGCCGCAATCGTTCAGGCGCAATTCCCATGGCTGGATACCATCAATGCACGCTGCCGAGAATTCTTTGCGGCGCTTGACCGCCAACTCAATATCGAGGGTTGCGAGTGGACATTTGTGCCAGAAAATGATCTAGGTAGTACGGCGTTCTACCAATGCGGATGGCAAATAAACGAGCAATGCATCGAAGAAGAGCGCGGCGCGCTTTTGAAAGCATTGCGCAGCATTTCGCATCACAATGAGCCCCAGGAGCGAGAACTGCCATTTGGAGTGGGCTTCCCGGGATTTCATCGTCGGTCAACCAGGAGGTGCAGGATCTCCGATTCCTTAAGTCATGCGGCGGCTGCCGCAAATTGCACGTTGGTATTGCATCACCGAGTTGTTCTGCAACAGCGATGGGATCCTCAAGAGCTAGCCAAATGGATCACAACCTGCATCACGAAGGCTCGATGAAGCTGACAAAATAGAAGTTGACGTAGCCGAAAACTGCAAGCGGCTCGCCGAATGACGAGCCGCGTGTGGGCGCATTACATCGCGTGTTTGTCGAGTGCAATGTTCTCGAACTCGTCCAAGTCAATCGTCATTGTGGCAGCGCGACGCATCGGCACAACCTGAGAGGATTTATCAGGTTCTCCTTTGAGCTCGCCTCGCAGGATCTTTACATCCGCTGGGGCTTCGATTCCCAGAGTTATGCGATTACCACAGATTTTCGAGACAACCAAAACGATGTTGTCACCGATAACCAGCTTTTCACCTTCTTTACGACTTAATACCAGCATCAGACTGACCTCCTTGAATCGGTTTTCATGGGCACCACCAGCAACTCGCTGGATGGCAGCAAAACTTGGAAACTAGACTCCATTTGTGACAAATTTGTTCAAGTCTTGATGAGAAAACTCCGAAGTGCAACAACCGTTCCGGACAACCCAAAAGCTCAAAAAAAATCTTTCACATGAAGTTTCTACGAGGAAAGGGGCAACTCTGTTCGCTGATGTCACGCTGCAATTTCCGAGTTGTTTATTGGTAGCAATCCAAGGTTATTCCAGTTTTTACAAACTTCGTTGCAAGATGAGAACCGTGTCTCAACCTGGAACAGTGGAAGCAGTATTGCTTGCAATTTGTCGTGACTTGGGTACTGCGAGTTGCATTCAACCCTCGACTTGATCATTAAACGGTCGCACTGAGACACCTTTGGTCACACCTAAGCCGATTTAGGAAAATCTTTAAAAAAGGGGGACTTCAGGCTCTGGCCAGCTGGGAACGGGCCGACTGGGAACGGGCCGACTACTGGGGCTTCACGTCCTAGAAAAAAGGGCGTAAGTGAAGTAAAAATAGTAACAATTGGCCATCGAAGCCGATGCCATACCGATGGATACCCAGTGCTTCGTCCAGATTAGATTTTTGGTTTGGTTGTAGCCTCCGCTGCCAAGCGGTGGTTAGGCAAACGTATGGTGTCCACCGTCTGGCAACGGTGGCTACACCGGGACTTGCCAACCACAGCGAACCCCAAAATCTAAGTTGGACAAAGCACTAGTACTAGTGGTTCGTCAAGCTTTAATTTTAGGGTAGCACACCCTGAATGTGCCTAGAACTTTGGGCTCTACGAAGGGCGTGTCGAATGACGTTGGAACCACGCCCTTCGCAAGAGCCTCAGGACGTGCCACCCAAACCGATTACCCTAAGATTAAATCTTGACGCTCCACTAGCGCCAAATGTTGAACCGAGAATTTCCCGAACGAAAAGATAGCTTGGATGAAGCAGTACTTGGAACTGATGCGAAAGGTGCTGGAAGAAGGGCATAGTAAGCCCGATCGGACAGGCACTGGAACGCTTAGTATTTTTGGCCACCAGATGCGGTTTGATCTTTCGGCTGGGCTGCCACTGCTAACTACCAAACGAGTTCATTTGCGTAGCATTCTAGTAGAACTGCTTTGGTTCCTACGCGGCGAAACGAATCTCAAGTTTTTGCACGAGCATCGAGTTTCGATTTGGGACGAGTGGGCAGACGAGCACGGGGAACTCGGGCCAGTCTATGGCAAGCAATGGCGTTGCTGGGAATCTGCCAATGGCCAAACGGTAGACCAGATCCTAGAGGTACAACAGCAGATTCGCGACAACCCCAATAGCCGGCGATTGATTGTGAGTGCCTGGAATGTTGCGGACATCCCGCACATGGCATTACCACCCTGTCACCTGTTGTTTCAATTCTACGTAGCCAACGGTCGCTTGAGTTGCCAACTGTACCAGCGGAGTGCAGATCTCTTCTTGGGAGTGCCATTCAACATCGCGTCTTATGCGTTGCTCACAATCATGATGGCCCGTGCAACGGGTTATGAACCGGGAGATTTTGTGCACACACTAGGCGATGTCCATCTCTACTCCAATCACCTCGAACAGGCTCGTCTACAGTTGACGCGTGAGCCTCGAAAACTGCCCACGATTAAGATACTTAACCATCGCGATTCAATATTGGACTTTGAATTCGGTGATTTCGAATTAGTCGACTACGATCCCCACCCACACATTCCCGCGCCGGTTGCAGTTTAGCTCTATGCTCAGTTCAAGTGAATTCACCCCAGTTCAAAACTGGATCGCAGTGGTTGCAATCGCTCGCAACGGTATTATCGGAAATCAAGGTGCATTACCGTGGCGATTGAGCAGTGACCTAAAGCGATTTAAGAAATTGACCATGGGGCACTGTCTGCTGATGGGCAGGAAAACTTACGAATCGATTGGACGACCACTTCCGGGCCGACAAACGATCGTCCTATCAAGGTCTGGTTTTAACGCCACCAATTCTCAGGTCACCTGCGCTGCCACTATCGATGAAGTTCCCCCACTGGTCGAACATGGCCGAAAAGTGATGGTCGTGGGTGGTGCACAAATTTACCAAGCAACAATGTCGCATTGCAGCGAGATTTGGCTGACCCGTGTATTGGCTGACGTCACGGGAGATGTTTGCTTTCCCAAGATCGATTGGGCGAGTTGGGAACTAACATCTAGTGAAGCGCTACCTATCAGCGAACAAGATCAATGGCCAACCGAGTTTCAAATTTGGCGCCGTCATAGTGGCGAGGGATCTAACGCCACACTTTAGTGAGGCCAAGAGGTACGCATGAGTTTCCAGACTACCGGGCCCAATCTGCGCTTTCTGCTAGTTTTACTATCTGTTTTGACATCAGTCGTGAGTGCGATCACCACGACTGGACTTGCTCAAGAGCCTCAAACAACATCTGAATCTTTGCCTTCAGAGCAAGCCACCGGCGCCGATCACGACCCTGCAGTCATTCGCTCAATTGCGGAATTGAAATCGCAGTCGCCCAGTGCCCGTCAAAAAGCACTCAAGGTTGATCTCGAAGCGCAATTGATTTTTACGGCCCCTTACTGGACGGTGTTTTTTGTTCAGGATGGCGATAGCAGCGCCATGGTCTGGTGTACCGATGCGGCTTCATGGGAACTGATTAAGCACAAGGTTGGTTGCCGGCTTCGCGTCATGGGAACGACTGGCAACACGCCGGACGAAATCGTCATGTCTTCGTTCGAAGTTACTGAGCCCGATGCGTCGATAGACCCAATTCAAGTGACTAATCTCTCCTCCGAATACACGCTTCCCCTGAATCGGTTTGTGGAGTTAACAGGCGACGTTTCTGAGATTTTTGTCAGTAAACATGGAACCATATTGTCGACGCATGTAGGCAAAGTTCCTGTCGAATTGGAGATAAATGATCCAATTGATGTTCGCGATCTCGTTGAACCCTACAGCGGCGCGACAACTGCCTGCGGCTGCCTTGCACTTCCTCCAGAACCCGGGCGAAAGCCCGCCTACGTTCTGCGGATTATGAACAAAGCGCAAATGCGTAGTGCAACTCCTGTCGCCACCAAACCGCGTGTCAAGCGTTTCAAAGTCTACACCGGAAAAGTTGTCTACTCAGACTCACATAACGAGTTTGTGGTGGAAACGGAGAATCAGATCCGCCCGGTGCGCAGTTGCTTCGCCTTTCGCCTTGTTCCTGGCGACAAAGTGCTCGTCCATGAATTGGCAAGCGTTTCAAAAAATGCGTCGACTCACATCGAAAGCAGTCTGATTGAAAAAGTTGCCAACGAGCCACTAAGCGATAGTCAGACCATGAGTGTTGTCGAGTTGCTAGGCACTTCAACTGCTCCAAGCCGAGTCACCCTGTCCGCTAAAGTCGAGAGTATTCAAATCGAAAACGAGGCCTTCGATTTCAGCTTGACTTCACATGACGTCGAATTTCATGCCACGCTTCCTAGAGCAGATAAGACGGTGGATAAACTAGAAGTGCGGGTGGGTGATTTAGTATCCTTGACTGGTTCGCCGCTAATTGAAGCAGATGATTCTGCCGCTGGGCGTTCACTCAAGCTCTACGTGGCATCCGAAGCCGACCTCAAATTCAAATCGACACCAACCCGACTGCCGCTTGCGCAAATCGCAACTATCGCTTTGGTTGGTTGTGCCCTGCTTGGCTCGGCATTGACATGGAACTGGCTGTTACGGCGACAGGTTCAACGCCGCACCGCAAGGCTGAACGAAGTCTCATCTCACTTGCGCAAAGCCTTTGAGGCGGTCAACGAGGGCGTGTTAGTTAATGACTGCGAGCAACGAATATCTGGCTTTAACCAGCAATTCGTCAATATGTTTGGCACCCAACCCACCGAAGGCCAATTGGTTAACTTGCAATTAAGCGCCATCGAAGACCTGCTTGTCAATCGTGTTGAATTCGCCAGAATTCGCCAGCATATCCAAGACAATAAATCCCCTTCAACTGGAATGATTGAACTGCGGTCGCCCAATCGGACACTACAGGTATTCGCCAGCGCTATCATGGACAACGACGGAAGCTACCAAGGCAACTTATGGTCTTTCGAAGATGTCACCGAGAAACTAAGCCTTGAGAACAAGTTGATTCAGTCGCAAAAGATGGAGGCTGTAGGGCAGTTGTCGGGTGGAATCGCCCACGATTTCAATAATCTGCTCACCATCATTCGCGGTAGTATCATGATGATGAAAATCGCTGCGAAAACAAACTCGCCTTCAACCGAGTTCGCTGAATCAGCCGAGATCGCGGTGGATCGCGCCGCTGAGTTAACGCAGCATCTACTCGATTTTTCGCGACGTTCAACCTTGCAACTGCAGACTGTCGACGCCAACAGCCTGCTTAAGCGAGTCTACTTGATGATTAGGCGATCCATCGATAGCTCGATTGAAATCGAATTTAAGCCTATGCTGCAGCCGACCTATATCAAGGTTGATGTCACGCGACTTGAACAAGTGCTCATCAATTTGTGCATCAACGCTCGCGATGCCTTACCCAAAGTCGGTGGTCGAATTCAGCTCACCGTGCGCCGCGAAGAACAGAGTGATCTAGTTGTCATCGTGGTTGAAGACAATGGAAGTGGCATTTCACCTGAAGTTCAGAAACGGATGTTCGAGCCGTTCTTCACCACCAAACAACCTGGTTGTGGAACGGGACTCGGCCTTTCGATGGCAATCGGCGTTGTTGAACAACTAGGAGGTAACATCGAATGCCGCTCTGAAATCGGAAAGGGAACAGCATTTCAGATTTCACTGCCATCGGCAGATTCATTGATAACAACCGTAGAGAGCAATGACTCTGATACACAAGCCGTCCAACCCTTGCGAATATTACTGGTCGATGACGAAGAGCAAATTCGTTTACTTGGACGCGCGATTCTAAAGTCGCTTGGGCACCAAACTGTCACGGCCGCCAATGGCCGCGAGGCAGTCGACCTACTTACGACCGATCCAGCATTCCACGTGGTCCTGCTGGATCTCACGATGCCCATCCTGTCTGGCAAGGAAACCTTTCAAGAAATACGTCGCCGCTGGCCAACGCTTCCTGTCGCAATCTGCAGCGGCTACTTGGTTTCTGTCGACGACTGGGTTGAAGACAACCAAGGAAAACCACCAGCAGTCCTCGCGAAGCCCTACCTGCCCGACGAACTGAATCAACTACTGGCCGAATTGACTCGGCCTCACGGCCAAACTCAAGCCTAGCAGGCTGCTGAAGCACTAGTGGAGCGTCAAACTTAAATATTAGGATTAGCCGCAGTGCGCTAGCACCGGTTACCGCGGCGAAAACCGGACTCTAGCGCGTTCCGGCTGATATTACAAACCCTAAAATTAAGCTGTGACAATCCACTAGTGCTCTGTCCACATTTGATTTTGGGGTTGAGTGTCGCACAATTGTCTCAATTGTAGCAGCTACGATTGGGACAATCGTGCGACAATAAAGCACTAGCTCGGCCGCTCGCCCTTGATGTAGTCGGCCAAGGAGCGATCGAAGAAGCGATAGGTTTTCGCGCGCCGTACACCACCTCGCTCAAGACTTGACCGCGATAGATGATTGGACTCAAGCACCCAGGAGAATTCGCCATGGGTGATGCCCATTCTGAGAATGTCGGGCAACATGCGCTCAAGAGCAAGCAGCCCGAATCCCCAACGCTGGAACTCAGGCACCACGTTGGTACTCATCAGTCGAACTCGTTTCAACTTGCGTTTGCTCAGCAAGAGCTTGATAAAGCCAAACGGGAAAAGCCGACCGTTAATCTGTTTGATTACCGGGTTGTAGTCAAGCAAAGCTAAGCCCGAACCAATGGGCTTGCCATCCACTTCAATGACTGTGGTCAGATCAGGGACTAACAGGTGCCGCAGATCTTTCGCAAGATGAGTCACCTCGCTAGGTGATAGGGGCACAAACCCCCACGTGGAAACCAACGACCTGTTGTAGATATCGAGAAACAGGTTGACCTCTTCCGTGAAGCGCTTCAAATCGAACCGACGAACTTTGACGTTGAATCGGCGTTTCAACTCGCCAACCACAAACGCCAACTTCGGATCTAAACTAGCGATCTCAGAGACTACTCCTTCGTAAGCATAGCAGTCTTCGCATTTAGCGAATCCGCAGGCCACAATCAGCTTTTCATAGTAGGGCGGATTGTAAGTCATCTGGAAGGTGGGTGGAGTATCGAACCCATCTACCAACAATGCGACTTCGTAGTTCAGCCCAGGGTTGCAGGGCCCACGCACATCCGTCATCCCTTGGCTGACCAGATGCTTACAAGCAGCAGCAAATAATGCACTGGCGGCTTGCTGATCGTCGATGCACTCAAAGAAACCAAAGAAACCACGCTTTTCTTCGAATCGTAAATTGTGCCCATGATTGACGATTGCAGACACGCGCCCAACCACCACGCCATCTTTCCGCACCAAAAAATTCTCGATGGTCGCATTATCGTAGAACGGGTGTTTGCGAAAACCAACCAGCCCCATAATGCTCATGCGAATCGGCGGCACCCAGTTGGGGTCGTCCTTATAGATTCTCCACGCAAGGTTAAGAAATTCGGCTTGATCTTTACTGCCATTGACGCGCGAGACTTGATAAGTAGCAGTCATCCGTGAGTCGATTCTATGCTGAGTTTTGAACGGTATTGGGGACTGTTTTTCTAAAGCGGCAGAAGTTCTGCAAACCAACAGAAAACGTCCGCAGAGACTGCGGACGTTTCTAGCGGTAATCAAGACATCGAATCAAGATGCTTTCTTCAAAGTTAGCATGTACTCGACGATATCAATCAAATCCTTGGTACTGAGGGCCTCGATCAGATTGTCAGGCATCAGCGATTTTTCTTGCTTCTTCAATTGCTCGATCTCGCTTTTCAACAAGCTGCGTTCGATTCCTTGAGCATCCTTGAGGGTTACCTTGTCATCGGTTTGGCTGACCATCAGGCCAACCACCACTTGCCCCGATTCCAGTAACGCAGAATAGCTCTCGAAGTTGTGACTAATGCCAGCCGACGGGTCAAGCACGGAAACCAGCATGGCTTCTCGTGTCAACTTGCTGCCAATCTCGGTCAAGTCTGGACCAACGACTTTGCCTTGACCGCGCACCTGATGGCAATTCGCACACGTTCCCGTGGTCTTAAACACTTTTTCACCACTCCCTGCGTCGCCCGTTTTCGTCAGCAATTCCGCCAGGGGTGGCACCGGTTCCTTACCGAGTGACTTGGGACTTGGGAAAAGATCCATCGCCGCTTTGCGAATCTCCTCTTTGCGACTTGAACGCAGCGCAGAACCGGCAACAAATCGGACTTCACTTGGCAACTTACCCGATCGGGCCGAATCTATCAGCGCTTGGGAGCCTGGATCCGTTCTGGCTAGTCCTTTTGCCAACGGCAGACGAGCCTCCGGCAAGGCCTTGGCATCATGCAGCAACTCCGACATCAACTTCACTGTACCCCGACCGTTGCATAGTGCTAGCACCTCAGCAGCCCGCGAGGCGGTCTCTACCTTTTGTGCCAATACAATCGGTTTGAGGTCGTCCCCTTTGTCAGCCGCCAATATCGCTTCGAAAGCCGCCACACTGGTTGAATCCACTTCGCCTGACATACCTAGCTCGATCAATCGCGCTACAGAATCTTTGGTACCGAGCTGTTTAAGTATTCGCAATTGTTCAGCCCGATCTTTGGTTCGACCCAATACGCGTTGAATCACTTCGACCATGTCCGCGCGATCAGCCAATTTTTGCTCAGGAAGTTTCAACATCGCTTCGATCATGAGTTGATCGCGACGCACTGCTTCGGCATCATTCTTGGCCGGTGCAGCAGTCAGCAGTGTTGTGAGCGCTTGGGTACGGTCCGCTTTGGTATGAAAATCCAGACTTCTCAACAATCGTGCTACGTCTTTATCTGCCAAGCTGTAGTCCATTAAGGACTTGGCAACTTCGGC
>JANRMD010000304.1:0-11243 GCA_033761895.1 Pirellulaceae bacterium
TCATCGGAAAAGAAACCGATATCCTGCTTGGCCGAAGCTTCACTCGAGGAGATCGCTTGTCCTAGTACAGAGACCGAACCAGCATCAGGTTGAACGAGCCCCATTAAGATTCGCATCGTAGTTGATTTGCCAGCCCCGTTAGGTCCGATCAAACCTGCCACCGATCCCCGCTCGATTGAGAAGTGAATATTTTGCAGTTTGAAGTGCTTGTAGGTTTTGCAAACACCCTTAATCTCTGCAGCGGACTCGGTAGCGGACGCTTGCACTGTCTCAGTATTCATTTACCTGCCTTCTGCGATTGTTCGTAGAGTTCGGCGATACGCCGTTGCATTTCGGTTTTGGATTTTCCCAGTAACAGTCCAAGGCTCACTGCTTGCTGTAAGTGGTCGCACAATTCGGCCTCTTGGATTGACGACTGCAATCCGGGACGTTCTGCCACCACCGAACCTTTGCCTTGTCGGGTCATAATGACTCCATCCCGCTCAAGCTCCAGATAAGCTCGCTTGATGGTGATCACGCTGACGTTCAGGCCAGCCGCCAAGTCGCGAATCGATGGGAGTTCCGCACCTGGTTGCAAATCGCCCACGGCCACGCGCCGCCTTACTTGCTCAATCACTTGCAAGTACAACGGACGAGGATCCCCGTGTGAAATTGTAATCCAACTGTGCATTGTCATATACACAGTATACACACCATACATTCGCACGAGAAGTCCGGATATTGGACGGTTGCAGAAAATTTCTGTCGGGCGGCGATGAAGTCCAAGATTCTTTCACAGCAGCGTGTAAGGATTTCGAAACCGCGCACGTGTTAGGTGGAGCGAAGAGGGATTCGCTAACTGCAAGATTGACCGAACAAGCGGGGACACGGTGGCCCCAACGCTCGAACAACTCCCTGGACTCGTTGACGTTGACTTTAGCGCTTCGCCAGAAGCTCTTTCGAAGCAGACGTGGTTTGAATTCACGGGCATCCGGCCCATAAACCGAGCTACAATCTCTACCGTGAGGAGTTCCAAGACCTTATCAAGGCTCTTGGAGCGCAGGAAAACCTCCAGAGTACGACGCGGTAGTTCGTACCGGGCGACTGGTGAGAGTTCTCCATAACGAACCAACTAGGCGCGAGCCATCGTTCTTTGGGAGCGAAGTAACAAGTTCTCTTGATCTTCGTAGCGTGGTGCGAACATTGACATCAGCGCGTCATCGGCCGCGCTGGCTTGAGCGATGGTAGGTGCCGCAGGTGATTCTTCACCGTTTGCAGTGGAGCGCGATTGCAGCAGCACGAGTTGATTGACAAGCAACATCATGTCCGTAGGCGAGATCTCTCCATCCCCGGAAAGATCCATGATGGACACAGGAGCGGTCAATCCAACCAAGCTGGCGCCAGTTTTGATGCGTTCACTTTGAAGATTCAAGTGATCGACCATGAGCAGTAAATCGATCGGCGAGATCTCTCCGTCGCCACTGAGATCGCCATACAGTTCGGGGGTTGTGGGAGCTAAGCCTGTTGGCGCAGCTGTCTTAGTCGACGCGCCTAAGAAGGGTGTGAAAATGGAAACATCTTTAATCGGGTTGTTTAGACCAAACAGCAGCGTTTCGTCGCTGGGCCCCTGAGATTGCGTCGCCGACAGGTGTGTTGTCCCATCTTTCTGCGCTTGTACGCGAATTCTAGCCACCCGCGAATTTGCTTCGTTGGATGGTGCTATCAAATTGCTAAACGCACCGAACGATGCAATCAAGTTTTCCGATATTTTCGCGCGAACGCCATTCTGGAAATTCCCGATGCCTTCCACGTTACCAACGACGAGCAGCGAGCTGGTATCGAATTGAACATCAACGTAGGCAGCAAAGACACCTTTCGGATTGACGCGGCCATCCGCTACTTGGACTTCGATCCAATATTCCTCACCTTGCTTTAATGTGTTGACAGCTTCGCCCTGGTCGTCAACCACCATCACCGTCGCAATGACATTTTCTGTTACCGCAATCGGGTCAGTTGGCTGAACTGGACCCCATATTGGGTAGATAGTAACATAAAGCGTGCCTACATAACTTGTGCCGTCAGGAAGTGTCACGGTATAAGTCAGTTGTTCACTAGTGCCATAGCTTTCGGCATGATCAGGAGCTTCGTATTGGATTGTGCTACCATTGCTGAGAATACTTACCGATGCGCCAATCTTGCTAGTACTGATATCGGTGACTTGGCCGCCTGTAGAGCGATCATTTTCGAGGACATTGATCAAGCCCGTGGTGCGCTGTGTCAGAATAAGGCTGTCCGTAACGGCCGGCGCAGTCAGCAGTTCCCGGTCAAGCTCCGAGGTCAAGTCATCGGTTGAGTACGTCTGCAGCCAAGTATCGGAGATCAAGTACAGCGTATCGTTGAGTACAGCCGACCTTAGGGCGACCGCGGTTTCATCGCCGACTTCCCCCAAGAATCGCAAGGGATCTTCATGACCACTGTTGATCTCGAAAGCCGTAAGCCACAAACTCCCAAATGTTCCGAAGGCTGATGTGGCGACAGTAAACAAACCTGATTGAGGATCGAAATGAACCGCTAAAGCGTTTTGATTCCATCCAGCAAAGTTAGGTGATGAGGTTTGCGAGGACGACCAAGTGTCTACAACTTTCAAGTTCTTTAGATCGCTCACATCGTACAGCGAAATTTGTTGTAGCCATTCGCCCGCTCTATTGTCTACATAGCCAATACCGACTAAGTGCTTGTTATCAATGCGTTGCAAGTAAGTAGAGACGCCCGGTATAACTAGTTCACTCAGTTCGATTGGTTTTGTTGGGTCAGACAAGTCGAAGGCGTGCAGCGGATCAGTGGGAAAGGAAGTTACTTGGTTCGGTATTTCCGATACCCAAGTCGTGATCATCGCTTGAGCTTCATCGAAATAAGCGCTGTATAGGGCTTGTCCATCAGCCACATTCGTCAACTGGCCAATAATCTCTAACTGACCCGCATTGGGCCTGAGGACATACAGGTCCGAGGATGCGGTTAGGTCTGGAGAACTGGTATTCCAATTATTCCAAACTCGAACGTCGCTAAAGACACGGAGATTACCTTGGTATTCATCCATCATTCGCGAATCGCGAATTGTACCTGGAATCATACCGTGGGCCACGAACGCAACTTCTTCGGTGCTGTAATCAACCGCGTATAGGGCTGTTCGGTTTGTAATTACAGTACCCTCGGACTGCGATGAACCCGTCGATTGTGACAGATAAACGGTGTTAGAGTCCACATAACTGGTCTCCATGGTTGCACCAATCAGCACTTCACTATCGATAAACGCCAAGCCGCTTTGACTGAGACCAAAGGCCAAAATGGAAACTTGATGGCGATAACTGCTATTGGGGGCAGCCACCAAGTCACTCCAATCTGCCACGTTCAGGTCCACATCGGAACCTTCGGCCTTCACATCCGGTAACATCCAACCCACGACAAGGGTTTGAATTCGAGCCGCAAATTCCTCGGCGGTTTCAAAGCGTCCAACGGCTGTTTCGGGCAACATTTGAAATGCCGCATTGGGATCGTTGGAGATAAACAATGGCCGCAGCGCAGAACTGAAATTACTGCGGAACAGTGTCAACTTGCCATCGGCAAATCGGGACTGCTGAAAGGCTCCAGTAACTGTCAAGTTCGATTGCAAGATCGGGTTGCTGGGGTCGGCAACGCTATAGACTTGTATACGAGTAGCGCCAATTCCATCGACCATGCTGGCATCTGAAGTGAGCAGTATCAGCTGCTCACCCGCCAAATGCATCTGAACATTCATTCCCTTTACATCGATGGAAGCGACTTTCCGTAAGTTCTTGGGGTCGCGTCCATCAAAAACTGCGACTTGCTGCAGTTGGCCAAACTCTCCCGTCACCGTTGTGTATACATACCATCGGAAGAAACCTCAAACTGATCGGCTTCATCGATGTTATGAACCTGGTTGTTGGTGGAATTTCTAGAAGTTTGCGTTTGCGGAAGGGAGTCTACATTTGCAGATACACTTAAAGAAACGGCGTCGTTGAAATTCCATATGTTATTGGGATAGGCCTGGAAAAGCTGGTTGTTGACTGACTTTCCAAGAAGGTCTTGCCAAGCCTTGAGCAGGGCGTCTGTGAGAAATTTTTGGGCATCTGTTTCAGAAGTAAACTTCTTGAGTTCGTCCAATGGCTGGTTGGGGATATGCAATTGCGAATTCTCATAGCCATCCAGAATACGTGTCGCGAACTGTCCTGCAGATAATGTGGGTAGGTTGGAAAGTCCTTCGTGGATAACCACGGCAGAGTCAAACGCCATCAGTTCCCGCGTTTGCAACGCCTCGAAGGTCATCCTACGACCAAGACGCGATCTTGAAGTCGAGCGTTTCATTAAAACTCTCCACATGAGCACCATACTGAGCATAATATCTGCAGAATATGCAAAGTTTATCGACCTTAGATACACGATTCGTTATGAAGTTCCCCATTTCTGCTTCTTTTGGCTAAAGAATGTCACCCCAAAGTCGCGTTCGACGTGAACGGGGGGCTTTAGGTAATTTTCCTGTGCCCTAAGGCATCGTTGAGGATCGTTGAGTGACATTTTTGAAAAGTTGTGGCAAGCCTCTGGTCTGTGCCGATAAGTCCGATTGTCTGAGTAGGAAATACAAGAGCTTGGGTGGACATTGCTCCTGGTTTGCTAGCCTCAACGCCGCACAAGCTTCGCAAGTGCTAAATCCCTAATTTGCCCCAGAACACGGCGACCAACTCATGAACGACTCTGTACATCTTTGTTTGGTACTTCATAACCATCAGCCGATTGGGAATTTTGACGGCGTCATCGAACAAGCCTACCACGATAGCTATTTGCCATTCCTGGAAGTCTTTGAGAACTACGGGGATCTTCGTATTTCGCTCCACACATCCGGGCCATTGATGCGTTGGCTGATCGAGCGTCATCCGGACTATGTGGCTCGTGTTCGTTCACTCGTGGCCGCTGAGCGCATTGAGATCATCGGTGGACCGTTCTACGAACCGATTCTGCCGATGTTGCCAAGCCGCGATCGCATCGGCCAAATTCGAACTTATACCGAGTTCCTAAATCGAACTTTTGAAACCAGTGTTAATGGGATGTGGATGCCAGAACGCGTTTGGGAAACTGCGTTGACTTCAGACATCGCCAGAGCTGGTATCGCCTACACTGTGCTCGACGATTACCACTTCAAGGCTGCAGGCTGGTCTGAAGAGAGCTTACGCGGATACCATATCACTGAAGATAACGGACATGTTCTTCGCGTTTTCCCTGGCAGCGAAAAGTTGCGTTACTTGGTCCCCTTCGTTTCCCCTGAAAAAACAATCGAATATGCTGCCCAGGTGGCTCGCGAAACACCGGGTGCAGTTTTGGTCTTTGGGGACGACGGAGAAAAATTCGGCACTTGGCCCGATACCTACGAGCACGTCTATAAACGAGGCTGGTTGCGCAAGTTCTTCGACGCGTTGACTCAGAATCAGCATTGGTTGCGGACTTCGCGGTTGTGCGATGTGGTTCGCGAGAAAGCCCCGCAAGGAAAAATCTATCTGCCCGATTGTAGTTATCGTGAGATGACCGAATGGGCTCTGCCGGTTGATCAACAGTCGATGCATCAAGAAATCACTCATGAATTGCACTCGCATCCACGGTGGTCTGATATCAGCCGCTTGATTCGTGGCGGTAACTGGCGCAACTTCAAGGTTCGCTACGACGAGACGAACGAAATGTACGCTCGTATGATGTTGGTCAGCGAACGTCTGGAACAGGCTCGATCATCGGGATACGACAGCCAGACCTTAGCGGAGATTGAGGATCACTTGTACCGTGGTCAGTGCAATTGTCCCTATTGGCATGGAGCGTTCGGCGGGGTCTATCTTCCCCATCTTCGCAATGCAATTTTCAATGAGCTGATTGCAGCCGAAAATCGATTGGATCATCTTGAGCATGGCAATGCTTCGTTCGTCGAAGCAACCTCGGATGATTTTGATTTCGATTTGCTGCCTGAGGTACGCCTAGCCAACGATCAACTGATCGCTTTCATCGCCCCAGCCAAGGGCGGGATGATGTACGAGTTAGATGTTCGAGGCGCGAACCACAATCTGCTGGCAACCTTGCAGCGTCGTCCGGAAAGCTATCACCGAAAAGTACTGCAGGGCAATACGCAACCTGAAGGGACAGTCGCCAGCATCCATGATCGTGTCGTCTTCAAGCAAGAGGGCCTAGACCAGAAGCTGCAATACGACACGTTCCCACGCAAGGGATTTCTCGAACACTTTTATGACAACGATTTAACGCTGGAACGGTTGGTCAACGGACAGGCGCTTGAACGTGGCGATTTTGTGGCGATGCCGTTTGAAGCCAAACTGCGTCGCGCAGCATCCAAGGTCCAGTTGCAGCTGAGTCGCGATGGCAACGCCTGGGGAATTCCACTGCGCATGACCAAAGCCATCACCCTTGACTCGGGCAGTCCAGTTCTGAACGTGATCTACCTCGTGGAAGGATTGCCAAGAGATCGACAACTGCACTTGGCGCTGGAGTGGAACTTTGCCGGCTTGCCTTCTGGGGCCAGTGATCGGTTCTTCTACGATTCGCAAGGAAATCAGCTCGGTCATCTCGGTACTCGACTGAATCAATCCAACATGCATTACATTGGACTGTTCGATCAATGGTTAGGGGTCGATGTGTTGATGAGCATGAATCGTCCAGCCGGCGTGTGGGCCTATCCAATCGAAACGGTCAGCCAAAGCGAAGCCGGTTTTGAATTGGTTCATCAAGCGGTGTGCGTGATGCCCCACTGGTTAATTCAAGGTGACTGTGAAGGCAAATGGTCAGTGCAAATGCAGATTCGGGTCACCACCAATGTGCATTCGTTTAACGTCTGCCAAGCCAGTCATAGTTTTAGCCAGGTCTTTGGCGTGCACCAAGGCGTCTAAAGGTCGCGCTGCAATATCAGCCGGAACCCACTAGCGTCGGTTGTCGGTGCGGGAACCGGTGCTAGCGCACTGCGGCTAATCGGTTCTTTAGACACCGGGTATTACAGTTCGCTGCGGCTGGGGTTCCCAGATGTCAGCGCGCCCAAAAGATAGAAGACGGCTGGCAGGGTGAATAACAAAAAATAGGGTCCGTTGTTCATCCGCCCAGATACGAGGTAGCTCCACACGTAGAATGCGAACAGGCTGATCAGACTGACGATGGCGCCAACCAATGGCTGGCGCCATCCGATGATCATGCCCACGACTACGCCAACTGGGAAGCACGCGATTCCAACCGCCTCGATCAATGTTGGAACCGGATCTCCTGATTGAATTGAGCCGATGACAAATAGTGACAACAACCCGATGCTCGCCAGTGCCCCCAGTCGTGCAACCCAAATTGACGTGGTGGATATTCTCGATGTTAGCGTTTGGGTTTGCATGGCAAGTTACCTCAATGGTTTGATTTACCAGCAGGACTAAGACCTGACTGGAATCTTCTTCGTCTTAGCTTGCTCAGACTTGGGAAGTTTTACCGACAAGACTCCGTTAATGTACTCAGCCGCGACTTCATTTTCATTAACGTCGCAAGGCAGAGTGACAGTGCGCGAGAAACTGCCCGTTTGACGCTCGATGCAATGATACTTGGCGTCCTTTTGTTCTTTCTTTTCTTCACGCTGCCCGCTGATGCGAATGACATTACCTTGTACTTGAATGTCGAAGTTCTCTGGTTTCATGCCAGGCATATCGACGTGAATATCGTAGGCATTATCGGTTTCAGCGACATCGATTGCCGGAGACATCATGTTAGCGACTTGCAACGTGCCGTCGCCAAACATTCGATTGACCAGTTCATTCATTTCTTCGCGCAGCAAGCTAAATGGATCTTGCGTGGTGCGGACCTTGGCAGGCACAGAGCCAGTGCTTGCAGGTGTTGACGAGCGTTTCATTGTGCCAGTAGACATTTTGCAAACCTCCTGAAAGTCAAGAATTGAAAACTGAGAGTTCGCGAGATGTTGCAAAAGCTATGCCAGTTGCGCGTGGGGTTGGGTATCGCGGTTTGGAGTGCCACCGACTGTGCACCAGACTAGAAACTCGCCACTCTAAAAACATCCATTCCAAAATCAAATTTTGTTCGAGCTGTTACCAAGTTTGCGTTGTGCGTAACTGTCTCATGGGGCGCGCTCGACTGCTCCGCCGTGACTCATGAGCGATTGCGGCAAGCGAGAGGCCGTGCAGCAGATGGGTAAGTCACACTTACGAGCGAAAATGCTCACCTGCAGGCTGTTCGGGATTCCGCTGAATTTCAAATAGCGTCAAGAATTCAACCGATTTACAGTTTTCGCACATTTGAAGCCCGCATGGCACGGTCTTCGCATGTTAGTTCTTGCGTAGCGCTCTAGCAGACTGCTGAAAAAGTAACTCGCAGCGTTAGTTTTGATGTTGCGATAATTGGTGCTTTGAAGCGATCCGGACGATGTGTTGCTTGGTTTTTCACAACCCGATACGTTAGCGAGGGACCTTCGAGGGACCTTTTTGTATCGTCAAATCGACGCCGCAACTCGGTCGCTCGCTAACGCTTCGGGTTGTGAAAGCGCAGCGACGAAACTGATGCATCGGGTTACTAGGGATTCACCGAGATTCACACATCCACTTTTCAGCAGCCTGTTAGGGCGGTTTTTTAAGAAGAACGATTCCCAAGAATGATTGGCTTACCGAATGATTCATGAAGTATCTGGCGACATTTTATTGACCACAGCCCAAGCGATTGCACACGGCGTTGCACCCAATGACCACTTCGATGCTGGCCTAGCGCTTGCGCTGCGAGAAAAATGGCCCGCTATGGCCAAGGACTTTCGTCACTACGCTCACCAATCCCATCCCAAACCGGGTGAGATCTGGACTTGGGGTGGAGTTGGTGGTGCGCGCATTTTCAACTTGATGACGCAAGAGGGTGATCACGGCCATGGTTCGCGTCCAGGGCGAGCGAATCTAGCGAATGTCAATCACTGCCTGAAGCGCTTGCGACATGAACTGGAAAAAGAGAAGATCACCAGCCTTGCGTTGCCGGCGCTGGCAACTGGCGTTGGCGGACTTGCTTGGAAGGATGTCAAGCCACTGATTGAGCAGAGCCTTGGCGACTTGCAGATCCCAATTTACGTTTATTCGACCTATCATGCTGGTCAGCAAGCGGTCGAACCAGCATAATTCAAGCTAGTGGATTGTCACAGCTTAATTTTAGGGTTTGTAACATCAGCCGGAACGCGCTAGCGTCGCGAATCGTAAGTTCTATACCGCAGCTTTTCCGCAAGCGGGCGAGGACGCCCGCGCTCGTGCGCCTGTGATGTTGTTTGATCAGTTGGGCGAAAGTCCCGGCATGGGTTGATCTGAACCCATTAATTGAAAGTAACTGCGTTCTCGCAAGAGGAGGTGGAGAGCAACTGGAAATGAACAATCGGTCCGCAGGAACACGAACTCGATTCGGCCTGCCGTTGTGGTGAGCTTGCGAACGACTAGCGAAACCCAAGATGCCATCGCATCCGGCACACCGGAGTATCAAGGTAGAAGATGGTTAGCTCTGGAGTAAAACAGATCAACCCAGAGGCGACGGGGGGTGGTTGGAGGCAGAACGATTGGAAGGTCAAACAAAATAAGCAGGGATCCCCGCAGTGGGTCACTCGGACGAACGATTCTGTAGCAGCCTCCCCCAAAGGGCCACGCGCGACTCGGCGAACGCCGCGGCGGAGGACAGAGTGTCCATATGAGCTTTGAAGTGGCTAATCCCCATGGAGCAAAGGGACACAGGAAGATTGATCGAATAAGGACAAACAATTGGAAAACAAACCGGACTTAATCGCGGCGAAGGCCTCAAGCCAAGCGCAGCGTAGATTCTCTGGAGACGACCTCAGCCTCTGGGCTTGGACTGAACCAAGCGTCTGGACGAATTCGATGTTGGCAACACTGAATGAAAACAGTGTTAGAGCAGGCAAGTGGCATAGCCTGATGGATAAAGTTCACCGACAGCCTAACCTGTACTCGGCTTACCGCGAGGTAGCTGCGAACAAAGGGGCCGCTGGAGTGGACAATATCACGATTGAAGATTTCACAGCCCGGCTTGAGGGAAACATAGACAAACTTGAACAGCAATTGCGAGACGGTTCCTACGTTCCGCAGTCGATCAAGCGCGTTCACATCCCTAAACCTGGTACGAAGGAGACAAGGCCACTAGGTATCCCAACAGTTCGTGACCGTGTGGTGCAAAATGCACTTCGCCATGTCATCGAACCGATTCTTGAGCGCCAGTTTGCCGAGCACAGCTATGGCTTTCGTCCCAATCGGGGATGCAAAGACGCACTGCGCCGGGTCGACATGCTGCTCAAACAGGGGTACGTGTTCACAGTCGATGTCGACTTGAAATCTTACTTTGACACCATTCCTCACGGCCGACTGATTGCGGAACTACGTAAGTATGTTGCCGACAATACGGTGATTGAATTGGTGGAAAAGTTTTTGCAAGCTGATGTGATGGATGGAATGGAGCGTTGGACGCCAACGAGCGGGGCTCCGCAAGGCGCGATCATATCGCCCTTGTTGAGTAATCTGTATCTGAATGCCCTGGATCACCACATGGCCAGCGCTGGATACCAGATGACTCGCTACGCTGATGACCTAGTTATCCAATGTCGCACCCTTGAAGAGGCACAACGTGCCTTGGCACTGGTAAAGACGTGGACCGACGAACGTGGTTTAACGTTGCATCCGACCAAAACGAAAATTGTCAATTCTGACGTAGAAGGCTTCGAGTTCCTTGGATATCGCTTCATCAAGCACCGCCGGTTTCCGCGACGCAAGAGCCTAGCAAAGTTCAAGGAGACAATACGCCAGAAGACGCGTCGCACAAACGGTAACAGCTTGCAAGCGACCATTTCAGACGTAAATCGCACGCTGCGAGGATGGTTTGAATACTTCAAACACTCTTGGCGTACAGTCTTCCGCGAACTAGACGGTTGGATACGCATGCGTCTTCGAAGCATTCTTCGCAAGCGTGTCGGTCGTCGGGGGCGCGGTCACGGTCTGGATCATCAGCGGTACCCTAATTCGCTGTTCGCGAGCCTTGGACTGTTCGACATGACAACAGCCCATGCCCGCCAATGCCAACCTTGTTGCAAGTAACAATCGACTGGAGAGCCGGATGCGGGAGATCCGCCAGTCCGGTTCGGTGGGAGGGGAGACGCCCCGGCGTCTTCCCTACCTCAATCGTGAGGACCAGAT
>JANRMD010000305.1:0-4806 GCA_033761895.1 Pirellulaceae bacterium
CCACCACCGATGCCACCGCCGCCGAAGCCGCCACCTTGACCGCCCGCTCCACTTGTTCCGGTATTTCCAGAAACAAAGTTGAAGGTGGTAACCTGACCAATGTCCGAGAACATTGGCTGTGGAGCGATTCGAACATACCTACGGTCTGCGGAAACTACACCGGCAACACTGAAGAAAGTTCCCGATGGGATCGTAGTGATTACCGGTTGATAGCCCACGGCACCGCCGCCTGGGAATCGAAGGCGATTGTTGTTTGCGATCATCTGACGCAGCTGTTGCCAGGATTCAAAAGTGGAGCTGCTCGAGCTACCGCTTGAACTGCTGTCACCGCCGAACTGGCCGAGAACAGCGCGACTTGTTTCGATACGCTGCCTTTGTGCATGAGCAATTTGAGCTGCCGCAATGGGCTCTTTGCGATGTCCATTTTTGACGGCTACTTGGATCAAGCTGTCCTTCTCGCTCAAGTCTAACTGCTTTACGATCAACTTCTGATCTGGGGTTCCGTAGTCAGTGTAGATTTCGATCGTGGCTTTGCCGCCGGTAACTTCACCCCACACGCGACGAACCAGGATGTCGTATTGCCCAGCATAGCCTTGCGAGCAGACGTAGTACTCAGAGAAGCCACCCAACTTGGCAGATTCACTGACACTAGATGCATCTCCCAACAGAACGCCACCACCGATGGATTGTGGGTTCTTCAGCGAGCAGATCGTTCCGGCGGGTTCACGCACGCGCAAGTCAAGATCGGCATCACCCGTCCAATTGACGCGTACCACGATGTCTCGAAGCAACGCCGTCTTCATCGCTTCTTCAAAAGCCTTCGATTCGACAATACGCCCCGACTGAGCCAAGCGAATGGCTGTGGCGCGTGCTGCCACGTTGGCTTCATCGAATAGCTTCGCCTGATCTTTGGGCCAAGCCTTGCCAAGCACTCCCAAGCAAACCCACTTGAGGCTTTCTGTGTCCTTTAGTTCAGTGGCCAAGGGCAATGCCAAGGCGAAGATGTCATAGCGATAAGGCTCAACTTTCGAAACGTCATGCAGCAGATCGAGAGCTTCCTTCTTCATGCCTTCACGGATGAAGTGCTTGGCAACTCGAACCGCCTGGTTAGGACTGCCATCGAAATCCAGGCCGCTGAGCATCAATCGTTTGACATCGGCTGCGGGATACTCGCAGGCTTCCATACTGAGGCTGAGAGCTTGGTACATCCAGGCTTGAGGATATCCAGCGCTCAAAAGGCCACCTACGATTTCAATAACTTGCTGAAACTCAGCTTGAGCTTCAGCTTTCTTATTGGCTGTGTACAAACCGTTTGCTTTGTTCACACGCGATTCGATCATGGCTTCGACTTCTAGATCGAGCTTCTTACGCTCTTCGTCAGTCGCTTTCGCGTAGCGGGCGATCAACGCGTCGACATCGGTCAGAGTTTCAGCGCTAGCACGGCTCTTCGGCATTGCTGGAGCTGCCGGTTTGGCATCTTTCTTGGCGGCATCGTCGGGCACGACAAACATGCCCCCCATACCTCCGCCCATACCACCCATGCCGCCCATGCCACCCATACCTCCCATGCCGCCGCCCATTCCACCCATACCACCGCCCATTCCACCCATGCCGCCGCCCATACCACCCATGCCGCCGCCCATACCTCCCATGCCCCCCATCATTCCGCCGCCACCAGACATGCGCAGCATTTGGGGAGTTACGACTAGGTCACCGACTTGGTAGACCTTGATCTGAGGTTCTTTGTCAGCGTCTTCGGTGCTGGTGATTAGTAGAACTTCGTCGCGGATGGTGTAGGTCAAACCTGCGTCAGCGTTTTCGACCGAAGCCAAAATCTGACGTAGTACGCTTCGCAAGCTCAACTCTGGTGGAAGGCTGATGGTGATTGGCGATTCTGGATCGATACCAACCACACCGAGCTCGACGGTGTTCAAGCGAATTGGAATGTTGTAACTGTCTTGCAGTTCTTGCATTACTTGGCGGAGTGGGGTGCCTTGATAATCAATGTCCTTTGTAACTTGCTTAAGAGCTGCAGTGATCTTTTGTTCAGCCTTGGAACCACCTGCACCGCCGGCAAGGTTGATAGCGCCATAGCGCTCTTTGCGGCGAGCCGAAAGAGCTTGCCATACTTCAGCAGGCGGGTAGATGATCGTTGGCTCATCGATTGGAACCGCAGACGTTTCAACACCACGGAAGGCATCGACCAAACCCTGTTCACGGCGTTCGTAAACTTCGCGAAGCAGGGCATAGTTAGCTAGTAGAGAGCTCTGTTCACGAATCGTGTTTTCAATGGGTGTATCTGGAACTAGACGACCAACTTCGGGAGCGATGTCTTTGCTGGCCTCCAAGAACTTGTGTTGAGCCATCAGGTAATTGAACTGTTCAACCAATTGCTTAACTGACTCATCGGTGCGATTGATTTCTGCCAGCAAACGTTGGCTGGCATCGGCTTGTGTGCTGAGAGTTTCAGCGCGTTGCACACGATCCAAATAACGTCCCTCTTCAACTGCAGCCGTGCGAATCGCGGATTGCAGTTTGTTGCGGAGGTCGGCGCGAAGCGCTGGATCCAGGTCCACAGCAGCATCGATCTCTTCCAAACGAGCCTTGAGTGCGTTCTTGACACCGGTCGGATCGGTCTTCATCAGCTTGGTGGCTTCGCTGAGTTGCTGACGAATATTCTGATTCATCGCTTGAGCCGCAGCCGCCCGCAGTTCTTCCTCGCGTGCCAGCAAACTGCCTTCACCGAAGCTCTCGCCCAGCAGCGAAGGAGTCGACTCGGCCTGCAAAGGTGCAGTCGGCACAACCGCTGGCACTGGGGCTACAACTGCAGGAGGCACTGTTTCTGTCGGGTCCGCTGGAGTCGCAAATGGATCAGCAGCGGCTGGGTCCGTTGGTTCTTGAGTTGTAGTTGGGGCAGCTGGTTCTGCAAAAGGATCATCGCCAGGGGCACTGGTCTGCATGAACTTCCCGGCGGGTACTGCTTCGAGCAACTTCTTAGCAGCGTTCAGTAAGCTAGTCGCCTCAGCATTGTTAGGATCGCTCTTCAGGGCTTCCTCAGCAATACGCTTGGCGTTCGCAGTCTCACCGGACTTCAGCGCGAACTGACCAGCCTTAACTAGCTCAGTCGCATTGTCGGCAAGTGCAAAGCTCATCGCCCGCAAACCCGCTGAACCCAACGCAGGCAAGTTGATTCCACCATCAACCTTGGCCGATTCGATAACTGTCGGCAAGAATCCTAAATCTGGGTTGCTATCCTCAGGTTTGACATTCCAACTCAGCGAAACATCTTTGCCTGCCGCAGTACCGCGCACAACAAACTTGCCCGCTTCGGCAGGCGACGTTGATTGGCCGATAATGACGGAGTCACGATCCAAGCGGAGTGGAGGCATCTTTGCAGGGAAGTAAGTCGCAAGCGCTTTCGGAGCTTCAACTGCGGTTGGCCAAACAACTGGCAAAGAAACACTGGAACCCAACAAGCGACCAATGGCCTGAGTGGACTCTTCAATTTCTTCCCGAGAAAGGAGTATTCCACCGGTGTTGTTGGCAAGTGCTGCTAGGTTCGCAACATCGACAACTGGACCAATCGCCAATGAAGACACGCTAACCTGTCGCTTTACCAAATCATCGATCAACTGACGGTGTTCGTCAGCAGTCAGCAGGTGGCTGCGATTCAGGCCATCTCCGATATAAACAATGGTTCGTTGAGCTGGAGCTTGCGAGAACTGCGCTAGAGCGGTTCGCAGTGCCAACGTTAAATCAGTTGTTCCAAGTGGGATTCGCTTCTGCAGTCTCGCAACCGCTGTTTCCCATTTCGAGTCGGTAGCCGCAATTAGACCGCCGGATAGGTCGACCGACTGCACATCGCTCGCCAGCAAACTGACCTTGGCATTCAGCGGTAGATTGGCCGCGAGCTCGTTGAGCACCTCGATCGACTCAAGGCGAACTGGCCCCGTTTGCGAGGCTGACGTATCAACAATCACCACCACTTCCACTTGGGAGGCACTGGGCAAGTCCTGCGTGGCCTGAAGAGACAATGCGAAGTAGTTTTCACCAGTCACATTCTTAAATGTTGCCCAACGGCAGTTGCCATCCGCCGGCGGTTGACTTGCAAAAGAAGCCAACGGCAACAAGGCGAAGGCAATTACTAAAAATGGTCTAGTAAACAACATTGCTTCCTTCTCCAAAATGAGGAGGTCTAATGGATTTGGTTCCGGGTCTTAGAGATGGTTCCTAACTATCCTCTCAAAAAACCCTAACCAGGTGTCTTGGTACTACGTCACGACGAGCAATTCTGCGCGAAAAAGCGGATGCCTCCGATGCCAGAAACTTGATTTTATTTACTGAATTCCCTTCCTGCTATACAGAACAGGGGAAAAATACAGCTCCGAAAATCGCGTCGTTCCGCTTATTCGGTCCAAAATGGAACATTTTCCTGCACCTGCAATGATTATGCCAAATCGCATTTTTGATTTGCACAAAGCACCAGGACCCAGTGCGCAGTAGAATTTAGAAAGGGGTTCGTTCGTTACAGCCGGTTTCTCGCAGGTCACAGCCGGCAAAATGCCGCCCATCATCCGAATCCGATGCCGCAAAATGCTACGGCGTTGCGATTTGCGGCACAGTCCGGTTGCAAAATGCAAAATGCCCGCAAGTTTTGAACCTGCGGGCATCGTGTTTTGTAAACTTATGGCAAACGGGATAGCGTCGGTCCGAGTAACGACGTCGGCTTGACGATCCAGAAAGGCCCCTCGCTGAAGCTTCGGGCTATGAAAAACCAAGCAAAACGCCATTCAGATCGCTTCAAAG
>JANRMD010000306.1:0-26388 GCA_033761895.1 Pirellulaceae bacterium
CGCACTCTGGCAAGCCCGTTTGCAGAAGCTCAGCGGCGGCCGAAGTCTTGGTCGGTTTCTAGCGTCCAGTCGCGAGCGTTTGCGGGAAGTCGCGCAGAAGCTTGGTGTTCACCACTTGGCCAACCTCGACGGCTGCCCGGCCTAGAGCAGCAGCTGTCAGCGGATAATGCCGGGCACCGTGCTTAATCGCAATTCGTACTCACGCAGATACATGCAATTCTCTGCGACTCTTTGATGCTGCGCCTCAACCAATACCGGCACCAGTTTTCACGATTGGCGATCACTGTCACCCAAGCGTGCCTGGATGATTTGTGGCAACTTAGCCCAAATAGATGAAATACGCCGTTTCTGATGCCGAAGATACTAGGATCCCGGTGCCGACGATCAATTGCATTGCCTGTCATTTCCTATTTCGGCGATGATCCCGACCAGATACAACGCCTGTCGTTTTTGTGGTGATCACGCATTGCATGTCCTATTCTGGATTTGCGGGCGGTTTAGGGCGGGAAGATATTGAGCGTTTTCGTGGTCGTTCCTATACTGACGGGCTTCGAAATGCAAAATCCTGCACTGATGCGCGCAGATGGAACCAATTGGACTAAGCGCCCGTGGTGGTTTTAGGGAACGAAACGATGAAAAGCGAACGTCGACACGACCTGCAAAGCAACGAATTAGCCCACTCGCTGGGTAGCGGCATCGAAAAAGTGCAGCCGTTCGCACAATATATTGTCGGTGGCGTTGTTATCGCGGCTTTGCTGGCGGTTGGCTGGGGCGTTTACACCAGTTTCGCTAAGAAGAACGCAGCCGCCGCTTGGACCGAATATTATTTCACGCTCAACACTGGTGACGCAGAGTCCTTTAAGGCGATCGCCGCGGATCACCCTGGAAGTGCGGCCGCCATCTGGGCTGAACAAACCGCTGGTGATGAATATCTGGCCGACGGGATCGACGCACTTTACAAGGATCGTGGGCAAGGCGTTGAGTTGCTGAAGAAAGCCATCGACAGCTACGAAACAGTCAAGAACAAGTCGCAAAACGCGGAACTGCGAACACGTGCCGAGCTAGGATTGGCCCAAGCCTACGAATCCCTCGGTGAGATCGACAAAGCCAAAACTCTCTATCAGCAAGTAATCTCGGCTGGTCTACAGCCCGCAATTACTACAGTCGCCACGAACCGAGTTGAGTTTTTGAACAGCCAGGCAGGCAAGGACTTCTATGCTTGGTTCGATAAACTCAAACCAACTCCGGCTCTGCCTCCAAAAATGCCTGGCGATTTGAGTGTTCCGCCAACCAGTCCCAACCTGAAATTCGATCCGCCCGTTGATACTAAGGGCTTGGAACTTCCTCCACTAACTCCGCCTGCGACCACTCCGTCCGATGCACCCCAGGGCGCCGACGGCAAGGCCATCGAGCTACCCAAAACTGAGCCAGCGACACCAACTACGGAAGCTCCAGCAACCCCTGCTCCACAAACTCCAGCTCCGGCAACAGAGCCAGCTACACCAGCTGAACCAACGCCGCCTGCCCCAATTGAACCCGCACCCGCGGCTGCAACTCCGGCAGCCGACACGCCTTCGGCACCCAAATAATTTAACCATCCACTGCGACTCCGAGTGACTGAACTACTTCCGACAACTCTATTTCAACATACGGTCCTTGAATCCGAGCACGGTGCTCGCATAGACGCCATGCTCGCACTGTTACTAAACAGTTACAGCCGTGTTTTCTTGCGGAAAGTCGTTCAGGAGCAGCACGCGCGAGTTGATGGCGAAGTGGTCAAGCCAAGTTTCCGCGTTCGAGCTGGCCAGCAAATCGAAGTCGACCTGCCACCGCCTCCAGCGGATGGTCCGGTGCCCGAAGACATTCCGCTGAAAGTCATCTTTGAAGACGAGTCTTTGCTGGCCATCGATAAACCGCCAGGTATGGTTGTGCATCCTGCCAAAGGGCACTGGAGCGGCACCTTGGCCAGTGCACTAGCACATCGGTTCCAACAGCTAAGTGACGTCGGCGGACCAACGCGCCCCGGGATCGTTCATCGATTGGACCGCGATACAAGCGGCGTGATCTTGATCGCCAAA
This sequence comes from Pirellulaceae bacterium, assembly GCA_033761895.1. GTDB lineage: Bacteria > Planctomycetota > Planctomycetia > Pirellulales > Pirellulaceae > Aureliella. Next base: position 2,079 of record JANRMD010000306.1, read on the forward strand.
AGCAACGGCGTGCACCTAAAGTTAGCAGAGCAATTTGAATCACGTGAGGTGCATAAAGAGTACTTGGCAATCGTGGTCGGGCGCATTCAGTTGGACCGCGATGTCATCCGGCTACCCATTGGCCCGCATCCGTACCAACGCGACAAGATGGCCGTGCGCCGCGATCACCCCGAAAGCCGAGAGTCGGAAACGCATTTCGAAGTGATGCGTAGATTTGATGGCATGACCGTGGTCAAGGTCATGCCTAAGACGGGTCGCACTCATCAAATTCGCGTTCATATGTCGCATAACGGGACGGGTGTGCTTTGCGATCGACTTTATTCCGGGCACGCAAGAATCACTCGTGGTGAACTGCTGCGGCGGCGTGCATTGCGCGAGCCACCACAACCTGGCGATGATGATGTAGTCCTCGAACGGCAAGCCCTGCACGCTCGACGTATCGAATTCACGCACCCGGTCACAGACGAACGCATCACCCTCGAAAGCCCAATTCCAGCCGATATTCAAGGTGTGATTGACATACTGCAGTCGACTGTAAAGTAGGGCTATGTTATCGACCACGTCGTCGGTTGCGATGAATCTCAGTTTCCGTGAGATCATCATTGCCAGCAGCTGGTGACTTTGTGCGACCGGATTCTCCTTCGGGTTGCAGATCATCCGAACCGCGATGGTGACCACTCAAGTGATTGATAACCAGCAAGGCATCAATCGGCGAGACTAGGCTATCGTCATTCATGTCGAACTGCAGCATCGCCGCATCATGAGCCGCACTGTGAACCGCACCGTGGGCCTCTGGGTGTTCAGTAGTCAGTTGATTGATAACCAGCAGCGCATCCAGGGGCGACACAAGCCCATCATCGCTGGTGTCCAGCCACTGGACGGGGACGGCTTTGGCGGTCGGAACCGCCGCTGCGCCACCAGTAGTTGTTGTGCCATTAGTTGCTCCACTGGTTGCTCCGCTGAGTGACACAGCGATGGAGTAATTCGTTGGTGCAGAATTCAGTCCACGCGCACGCAGCACCAATACTTGACCTTCGGTAACGGTGAAGGAGCCTTGGGTAACTCCATCGTTGGGTTCGGATTCGAACAGCTTGGATCCTTGGCGAGTTTCGATGCTCAGCTTGATACCAGAATTGCCGGTATCGATACTGACCGTTCCAGAACTCGTGGGCGTTACGATGAAGAAGTCACGGTCCTTCTTGCTGGCCACGCCGGTCAGCGTCCGGGGTTCGTTGGCAACCAAAGACAGTTGGACAGCCTGGCTGGCATCGTTGTTCGGTTCAGCTTCGACGACCGTGCTGTTGGTATTGCCAGTTGAACCACCACCTGTTGAACCCCCTGAGTTGCTACCTGAGTTGCCTGTCGCGCCACCGGAAACCGTTACAGCGTAGGTTGCGGCGGCTTTATCGGGTGCACGCATGCGGAGTAGATAAAATGTGCCGGCGACGGTTTGGAAGGTGCCAGAGTTGACACCATCCTTGGGTTCGGTCTCGAATAGTTGTGCACCTGCCCGAGTGGTCACTTCCAGCTTTGCACCGGCATTCGAATTGACGCCAACCGTAACTGGCCCGGACGCAATCGCGGTGAAGGCGAAATAGTCTTTATCGTTTTGGCTTGAGGAGCTACCTCGCAAAACGGTGCTTTCGGCCGCTGAAAACTGAAAAGAAGTTGCTTGGGATTCGGAGTTGTTGGGTTCGATTTCGGCAACATCGATGGCCATGAGTTGTCGAGGTGAGAGATTTTCTACAAAAAGTGCTCGAGTATTCATTAGTGGCTCCTTCAGAGCGTCGTTTTCGCCGATTGCCGAACAGGTTCAAAACTGGGAAACCTAGTCGCTTCCCACCAATTAGAGAGGATCGACGGCGACCATTCCGCCAAACCTGCCTGAGATTTTCTGAGATTTCCTTCCACTTGGGGGCATATCGGAGATAATTGAGTCTTGTCCAGCCAGCGGTGGCGGACAGTGGAAGTAAAACCTGCTCTTGTTATTGCAGGAGGCATCGCTGGCGTTGCAAGCTATAGCAAGACAATCAAATGCCTGATTTCCTTAACTCCGAAGCTCGTACCGATCATTCGCTATTGCGCCAGTTTCGTGGCGGTCAAGTTGATGCGGCTACCGAGTTGTACTCGCGCTATGCGACTCGCCTACTCGAGTTGGCGAAAAGTCGCACGGGCGCAGAGCTTGGGCAAAGCGTTGATCCAGAGGACGTTGTTCAAAGCGTTTTTCGGACGTTTTTTCGACGGGCGGCCGAGGGGAGCTATCAAGTCCCCAACGGCGATACCCTCTGGAAGCTGCTGATGGTGATCGCGCTGAACAAGATCCGTTCACTGGCGGATTACCATCGTGCTGGCAAACGTGACATGCGACGAACCCAGCCCATGCAGGGGACTTTGCCGGCGGATCACGAGCAAGAATCGCTCAACATCCTGCAGATCACCATCGCTGAACTTACTAGCCAGTTGCACGAATCCCATCAGCAGATCATACGGATGCGAATAGAAGGTTATGGAGTCGACGAGATTGCCACCAAGGTCCAACGTTCGAAGCGCACCACGGAGCGGGTGTTACAGGCTTTTCGTGAGCAGTTGTTTGCAGCCATCCATGAATGTGGCGTTGATACCGAAGACAAAGACAGTCAAGAAAACCCCTCGAACTAAAACTGGTGACGTTACCTTGGGCGCCGCCACAGCCAAATTGAAATCTCAGGTTACAACTGAAGTTCCGCTCGCCGCAGCGATTCAGCCACTTTATCCAACAGAGTTTCGCCGTGTTGCTATTTGAAGACATCATTGAGCAGTATGAGTCGGCGGTTGCTGAACGTGGCTGGAACGAAGTGGACCTGAGCGAGTTTATTCCACATACCGATACACAGCACTATTGGTCAACGCTCGTTGAACTGCTGCGTGTACGGATGGAACATCAAATCGCGGCTGGCGATTTGCAAGGCATTGAGCGTTGCGTGAATGAGTATCCAACGCTGCGTTCCCAAGCGGATAACCTTTCGCTTTTGGCATTTGAAGAGTATCGCCTTTTGAATTCCATTGGAGTGTCCAAGTCGCCGCACGAATACCAAAAGCATTGGCAAGTTGACATTGCCAAGTGGGATCTGGACGGAAACGAATATCACCTCACTGAAGAGGATTGGCAGCAAGCTATCGAGCGGGAAGCAACCTTAGGTCGCTTTTCGGCCGCCATCGACTCAGCGCGAGCTAGTGCCAATCAGCCTAACTCGGCATCCGCCAACTCAAAACCTGCCAGCTCAAATCTTCAATCCCAACGCTCCATTCAGCGGCGTCGAGCGGTGCTGGATTCTGGGCAGGTCTTCGGGCCGTTTCGGATCTTGGCGGAAATCGGTAGCGGCGCATTGGCAACCGTTTACTTGGCAGAGCAATTGGATCTCTCCGAGCGTCTTGTGGTGCTCAAGGTCTGTTCGATGGCGACGAGCGAACCGCAGCGGATTGCACAACTGCAGCATCCACATATCGTACAAATCTTGTCGCTGCACGATGTAGTGGGTTATCAGGTGATTTGTATGCCCTATGTAGGCGCGACAACTTTTGCCGATATCCTGGCCATGCAAAGTGGCAAGGCCGCGAAGGTACCAACGTCCGCGCGGACCTCGTTTGAACTCTCGACAACGATTAGCATGCGACAACGTGAAGTACAAACGTTGATCGATGGCATCGCAGCAGAAGTAGGGAAAAATCTACAAATCCCTAGCGTAGGAAACTCGACATGGCTGGAACGATGGAAGAAACTACCGTTTGAGCAAGTTGTAACTGAGTTGATTTATCAAGCGGCTTGTGGGCTCGAGCATGCCCACCAAAACGGACTCGTTCACAGCGACCTGAAGCCTGCCAACATTTTGGTAGGTGATGATGGCAAAGCGCGATTGGTTGATTTCAATGTGGCTCAGCAGACCATTACCTCGCATGGGAGCACCGTCGGTGGAACACTTCCCTACATGGCGCCCGAACACTTGCAATCGCTAATGAAGAATGTATGGAATGCTGGACCAGCCAGCGATATCTACTCGTTGGGCGTTGTCGCTTATCAACTGCTCTCAGGTAAATTGCCATTTGAAACGACGTCGGGGCAGTTGAGTTACGTGATTGAGCAAGCGGTCAAGCAACGCGAACAAGTCCGGCCAGCTCTAACTGCTTCACAAGCCTCAGTCGATTTGCGTTCGATTATCGCAAAGATGCTGGAGCCTGAACTCACGCGTCGTTATCAGTCCGCTAGCGAGTTATGCGAAGATCTGCGACGACACCTCGAACATCGACCGCTCAAGTGGGCTCCGAACCGGTCTTCGACTCAGCGGCTTCACAAATGGTCGCAGCGACATCCCAAGCTCAGCTCGGCGACCTCCGTCGGTAGTCTAGCTGCGATTCTGGTACTCGCAATTGCCATGGCGTTTTGGTCCGTACAGTCGCGCCTGCGCCAGCGTATTGCGAGCCAGCAGTTGGCCGAGTTTCAAGCGGCCATGCCAGAGGTACTTGAGAACGCTGCTATTCGTTGGGCTTTTCCAGAACTCGCAGAACCACTGGCCGAACAAGTCGATGAATTGGTAGGCCTGCTGGGTGTCGACAATCAAGATAGTACCCATGCAGCTTGGCATCACATACCCGTGAACGAGCGCTCACGACTGGCGAATGACCTTATTAAGTTGAAAAACGTAGTCGAACAGCAAGCCACCATAGCGCCACTCTCACATCAAATGATACTTGCATCGGCTTCAACGGAGAATTCGCAAAACCTAACGAAGCTCGCATACCGCATCGATCCATCGGTTGATACTCGTTCGGTTACTGAAACACCGCTTGATCGATTAGCTGAGGCAATACTCGCCTTCAACTTAGGACACACCGACGAGTCCATCGAATCTCTCAAACGCTCACTGGCTGACGATCCTAAACAACCTACGGCGTGGTTGCTATTGGGATATGGTTATGTCAAGCATGGAAATCTAACGCTGGCGGATCAAGCGTACGCGAGTAGTCTAGCCTTAGCCCCCAATCAATGGCGAGTTTGGTTTTGCCGCGGACTAGCAAAACTAGAAATTGCGCAACAGACCCTTCGTCAAGAAGAGTTCGCGGAAGCTGCTGAGTACTTCACGCGGGCCCTCGAGTTGAAGCCAACCTTGGCTGAAGCGAAGTTTAATCGGGCTATCTGTCGTGAGCATTTGAATGACACGCTCGCGGCTTTGGAGGATGCTAAGCAAGTTATCGATATTGATCGTGTCGCCATCCCAGCACTGCTTTTCTGCGCCCGTCAGCACATCAACCTGGGGCAGAAAGAGCCCGCCGACGTGGCTATGAAACAGGCTTTTGCGTTAACTCCTAAATCGGTCAACGACTTCATCGAACTGGGCATCAGTCGTATGGATCTGGAGCCCAAACAAGCCGTTCAGGACCTGCTCAAAGCCAATGAGCTAAGACCCGCCACCGTTTTGGTCTTGCAAAACTTGGCGTATCTAGCGATGGAAGTTGTTGCAGATCCCAAGCTTGCGGATACGGTTCTCAATGACTGGGTAGCCGCCACTCCGCGTAGTGCAGTCGCAATTGCAAGCCGTGCAGTAAACCATGCTCGCCAGTCTCGGTTAGAATTGGCACTTGACGATGCCAAGCTTGCTACTACTCTGACGCCTTCGGCGCGCGAGACGGCACAAATTGCCAGTGTGTATGCGCTCGTTGCCCGTGGGACGGCGAATCCGCAAGAAGCAAGCCAATGTCGAAATCAAGCCTTTGCGTTACTCGCAAGTGCACTGCAACAGGACTGGAAACTAGTCTCTGAAATCAGTCGTGACCCTGATCTATTGACGTTGCGTGATGACTCAAGACTTACACGAATGCTTGGGACGGCGGCCTCATTGATGCAGCTTCCGAAGTTGGCACAAGAAACGAAAGCGGCTTCTGAATCGAAGTCAGATGGAAAATGAAAACTCGCAATCGAAGCCTACGACTAGAACTGCTGCAACGGCGCGAGATGATGACGGTCGAGTCCTTAGCCTGGGATGGTGCCTCCAGCCTGCGGCTTAGTTTTGTTCCCGATGGGACACCTGTTGCGGACCAAGTCAGCAATGCGGACCAAGTCTTTTCGAATTCCGCAGCGGGCTCCGAGTGGCATGCGAGCGTAGCGAAGGCATTTGAAATTTGGGCTCAATATGCCGCCATCAATGTCGGCGTTGTTTCGGATAGCGGCGATCCTATGGGTGTCCGCGGACCAGTTCGCGGCGATGCGCGTTTCGGAGAGGTGCGGGTTGCTGGAATCGCCATGTCCAGCGACACGTGGGCCGCGGCCGTCAACCATGACAAGCTTTCAGCCGGAACATGGGCTGGGGACTTGTTGTTCAATACTGCTGCGAACTGGGACTTGCATTCCGATGATTTATTGAAAGTAGCCTTTCACGAAGCGGGACACGTACTGGGATTGCCGCACAATTCTGACCCAGCCTCACCCATGCATGAGCACGGCATTCCGAGCACCCTGGTGCCCGCCTCATCGGATATCGCTCTGCTGCGACAGCTCTACGGACTTAGGCAGCCAGATGCCAACGAAATTAACAAGCCCAACGATGCAATTGGTGATGCAACGCGCATTCGATTCTCCGATAGCTCTAGCTTCGACGGTTCCAAGGCCCTAGTGCACTACGGAGAGATCAGTAGTCCTTCGGATCGCGACATCTTTTTCTTTGAACTTCCATCGAACTATAACGGCACCGCGACGCTCCACGCCGTTTCAGCTGGTCTAAGCCAGTTGCAATTTCGTTTCGCGGTCACCGATCGCCATGGCGTTGTATTAGCGCAGGGCGAATCGATGTCGCAGCTTGGAGGCGATGTCGCGCTGGACGTGTCGCGTCCTGCAGGCGATACAAAACTCTATCTGCAAGTCGAGCCGATCGGTGATCCGCTGTCACAAGTTGGCAGCTATGCCATCATCGCACAGCTCGACGGACTGGTCGAAACCAGCTATGAAGATTCCTTGAAAGTCGCGCAAACTGCGCACCGCTGGTTCGCTTCTTCGGCTCAATCGCTTACGAACCTCAACATCAGCACACTGATCGGTTCGAATGGCGACCATGTATTGGTGAACGATGGTGGGGTTGATGATAACCCTTTGAACGCGCCGCGTGTCGAGCCCTATGCTGATAGCCCGTTGCGCCGCGCTTCGCTTACCATCGGTACGATTAGCACGACCCAAGACGTTGACTATTTTCGCTTCCGATCGCCCAAGCCACCGACTGGTAAGACTTTCGGAATGCTGGTCAATGTCGATGCCCTCGAACTCGATCAGCTTGTACCGGTGATTCAAGTTTTGGACAAACAGCTTAGACCGCTCGCGGTTGAGCAGTTCGTTAATGGCAACGGCAACGTGGTTGTTTGGGTTCCGGGCGTCCGCGAAAACGAAGACTACACAGTGCGAGTTGCGGGCGTTGCCGCCGCTCAAGAGATCGGTAACTATGAACTGGCCGTTACGTTCCAAGAGAACAAACCTCAGCGGAACATTCTCAGCCAAGCGGACTTAACTCAAGCCGATCCCGAATCAGAATCCACTTTGTATGTTGCTCGGCCCCAACTGTTCACTCTGGCGCTCAAGGCCTCCAGCACTTCAGCGGTCACTGGAGAAGTTTGGGCAAACATCTATGACGACCACAAACGCCCCGTAACTACTCTCGCTACCGAAGTTGGGCAGCTGAGAACAGGTGCATCGATCCTCTTGATGCCTGGCACCTACTATCTGCAGTTTGGAACCAAGATGTCCAACGCAGTCGATAGCGATGTTCTCAAAGTCGAACTAAGTGGAAATGCGGACTCTGATCCGTTGGGACCTCCCCGCACCGTTGGCTCGCAACCAGTTTTCTCCTGCCCCGATTCCACGGTGCAGTTCTGCTATCCCGATACTCCGCCTACCACCGCCCCATTCGCGATCGTTCCGACCACCACGATTGTGTTACCAACGAGCGTTCCCTATCCAGTAACTCCACCGGCCAACACATGGTTCTGGAATAATCAGTTCCCACGAACCAACTTTACCTTGACGCCAGACACGAGTGGTGACGGTCAGGTATCCCCCCGCGATGCACTGATTGTCATCAATCATCTCAATGCCTTGGGTTCTGGCTTGTTACCGGCACCGCCAGTGGTTCTTGGTGGCTTGATTGACGTTAACGCTGACGGACATGCATCCCCAATCGATGCGCTGTTAGTTATCAACTATTTGAATCGACAAAGCGGTACTGGCGAAGGTGAAGCCACCCAGCCACCTTTTGACTTTAGCCAGTACTTGCCCGAGGATTTTTTATCTGAATCGTCAGGGCCACGCAAACATCGGACTCGACTCATCGAAGTAGCCTGAAGTAACCAAGTAGCGTGCAGTTATTACATAGCTCTCAGTACCTCAGTAACTCAGTCGCGTGCAGTTACCGAGTGTCCGGTTTTTGGGAGCGCGGGCGTCCTCGCCCGCTCGGTAGTTAGTCAAACGCCAGCATCGTTTGCGAGCTGTTTTTTTCTGCAACGCGGCGAGCAACCCAAGCTGCACAGCCAACCGCGCCTGCATCATCGCCTAGCTTGGCGCATCGAACCACAAACTCGTCGCGATAACATTCAAAGACGCTCTTGCGAGCCACACGTGTGACTTCCTTCAAGAACAGATCCGGCATGGCTTCGACTAGGCCACCACCGAGGACAATTACGTCTGGGCAGATCAAGAGGACAACGTTAGCGATCGCGTAGCCGATCATCTCACAAGCCTCTTCAACCACTCGCAGAGCTTGCTTGTCACCCTTTTCGATGGCTTCAGCGATCACTTTACTGCGGATCGCTCCCAGTTCGGTACCAACCGCTTTTTGAAGATGAGGCGACTCGCCGCGATAAGCCAACTTGGCTAATTCGCCCGAAATGGCCAAGCGACTGGCTTCGGTTTCTAAAGTTCCAAGCATGCCGTTAGCACCAACGCGCGGCGAGCCACATATTTTGATATGTCCGACCTCCATCGCGCTCAGCACTTTTCCACGAAGGATCTGGCCATCATAGACACAGCCACCGCCGATGCCTGTGCCAGGGAAAATCCCGAAAGCTGATCGAGAGCCTTTCGCCGCTCCAGCCACATACTCACCATACACGCCCGCATCGACATCATTCAACACAGCGACATGGCACTTGAATTTGTCCTGCAGGATTTTGCCGACCGGTACATTGGACCAACCCAAGTTTACGGCGACTCGCACAACTCCTTTGTCCCATTCGACGGGACCAGGGCAACCGATTCCGATCCCCCTCAGCTTCGTGGCATCGATGCCAGCCTCTTCGATCAGTTTGCGAATCATCGATTCGATACGTTCGAGCCCATTTTCAACGCCCAGTTCGCCACGTGTGCGTTTACGGCGGCTGGCGAGCGGCTTCATCGATTGGTCGAACAGGGTGCACAACATCTTCGTGCCGCCTAAATCGAACCCAATCCAGTAATAGTTTTCCTCATTGGCCACGGGACGCCGCTCCTAGCTATCGATCATGCTGATTAGTAAAACTCGCTTGCCTGCCATTGTGATACAGTCTTAGCGTTTGCGAAACCCTGACAAGAGTTCCACGACGCAAATCCGATAGCTGATGAAACCAGTTAATTCCATGCGTGCAAACGCGGCACTCCGCTGCCCCCAAAGGGTGGGCACGGTCTGCTTTTCTAATTTTGTTTGAAACCCCAGTGAATAAACTGTCGACGAGCGGACATTAACTTGCAGCGACAAAGAAAGGGAAGGCTTGCCGGGTGAATTCTCCTGATCGCACAGGCGGCTCTAAAGCGAACCTGATTTCCAAAGAAATTTCAGCTTTACACGACGAGTGCTCGGAGCAGTTAACTAGGTTAGCGTGGGCAATTGTTCGCGATTGGGGTTTGGCGGCCGATGCAGTGCAGGAAACTTTCGCTCTCTTTGCCCAAAAGTATGACTCCATCGAAGCCGAACATCGACGCGGTTGGTTGTTCAAAACAGTGCAGTTTCAGGCGCTCAACCAGCGACGTAGCCAACTGCGATCGAGTCAGTTAGTGGATCGGCTGCGTGAAGAACCTACGCCTTACTCAACCCGCTCGCCCTCAGCCAATCAAGAACAAAACGAACAGATTGAACAGCTCCATCGCGCTATCGACGACCTGCCACTTGAACAACGCCAAGTCGTGCAGATGCGCCTGGCCGAGGAACGAGGCTTTGCCGAAATCGCCGAACAACTGAATTTGCCTTTGGGGACTGTCCTTTCACGCATGCGTTTGGCACTCGAAAAACTTCGCAGAAACTTACCGACCGATGAACTCTAAGCCAGCCAATAACCAGAATTTGCAATGGGACGTGGATCGTTATCTGCTATCCGATCCCTCCTTGGATCGCGATGCGTTTGAGCAGCGGATGCTTGAAGACCTTGAGTTAGCTGAACTCGTCGCGGCATCAGTGACTAACCTGCAGGTAATAGCCTCAGCCGTGCGACAACCCGAGACAGTGTCTGCGGTTTCATTCTCGACCACCAAGTCCCAGCAGAAGACTTATTGGGCGATGCTGGTTACCGCTGCCGCAGTGCTGTTGACGGTTTCTGTGTGGCAACTTCGCAGTGCAACCAATGATGATCAGCTTTCACAAATCGCCGATAACTGGGTCGCCTTCGAAGGTTTAACGACTGGCGAAGCGCTTGAATTGATCGCGAATGAAGAGCAGTCCCTAGAGAACCATGCCGATGCAGAATCCAACGAGCAAGCCGATTGGTTAGTCGAAGCGGCTCGGGAGTTTTACCTCGCCAAGAACGAAGGAGCTGCAGGATGAAGCAACGCACAAGCTCGCCGCTAATGACCCGTCTTCTCGCACTTGCCGTCGTGCTGTACGTCGCAACGTTTGCCAGTGCGACTGATCCGCTCGAAGATTCTCTCGGTCGTATCGGCCCATTGGCCCAAGCGACGAATACAGAAAGCACAAGCTCTAGTGTTGCGAATGAGCCCATTGATGAAACGCCGCTTTTAGAGTTCGTCGAAAAGCACCAGCCACCTTTGCTCAAGCTGCTGCGGTTCATGAAGAAGAAGCAACCCCAGCAGTATCAGCAAGCCTTGAAGGAACTCGCTCGCGTCAAACAGCGCCTCAGCACACTGGAAAAACGAGACTCGGAAAGTCACGCGATCGAGTTGGAACTTTGGCAAGTTCGATCCAATCTGCGGATGCTGGTAGCTGAAATTTTGGTTTCCGATAAAGACTCGCAAGAGAAGCTGAAGAAGCAACTGCATGAGTTAGTCGAAAAGGAAATCGATCTCGATACGGCTCGTTTGAAGCTTGAGCAAAAACGCATGGAGCAGCGATTATCCTCCGTGCAAGCTCAGCTAGCCGCGCAGACCGAAAACCGCGAGGCAGCGCTTTCGAAAGCCATCAAGACCTGGGAAAACCGAGCGTTCAAATCCTCAAACCGTCCTAAGCAGAACAAGTAACTGCACCAAGGAGATACCGTATGCGTTTCCGAACTTCAAAACTCTTTCCATCGATCGCACTTTGCTACCTGGCATTGTTTGCGTTCGCTGATCGAGTCGTGACGGCTGCGGAACCGGCAACCTCAGTCATCGCGCCAATTTATGAACGTTTTGCGGTTCAGGCTGGTGAGATGCCTAAAACCGATGAAGTCCCCGATTTCCAGCGTCACGTCACGCCGCTTTTGGGACGACTCGGTTGCAACGGTCGCGCTTGTCACGGCTCATTTCAAGGGCAGGGGGGGTTTAGACTATCTCTGTTCGGTTACGACTTCAAAGCCGACCACGAAGCCTTACTGGAATCGGGTGCTGGACGCGTAGATCTCGACAAGGCACTTGAGAGCTTGATTTTGACCAAGCCCGTCGATGCCGATGCGCACGAAGGTGGTAAACGTTTCGAGAAGGACGGCTGGGAATACTGGGTGTTACGACGCTGGATCGAATCGCGCGCGAGCTACGATCCCAAAAAGGTCCAGAGGATTCAACGACTGGAAGTTACGCCGACGGAAATTCGCTTCACCGACAAAAATCAAAAGCAACCGTTGAAAGCCATCGCACATTGGGAGGATGGAAGTTCCGAAGATGTCACTTGCCTGTGCCGCTTTCAATCCAACGACACCGCGATCGCTGCGATCGATGAAACCGGTTTGGTTTCGAGTGGTGAACGAGGGGATACCCATGTTGTCGTTTCGTATGACAATGCGGTCGTCCCAATCGTAGTCCTTCAGCCACTCTCGGCGCAAGTTGACGACAAGTACCCGCCGACCCCAACTCCCACCACCATCGATCGCTTGGTCGTGGATAAACTGCGGAAGCTTGGCATTGTGGCTTCCGAGATTTGTACCGACGAGGAGTTCTTGCGCCGCGCTTCGCTCGATGTGACGGGCACTTTGCCCACTGCTAAAGAAGTGATCGCCTTCACCGCTGACCGCGACCCCGAAAAGCGAGCCAAGAAGATTGAAGAACTGCTCAGCCGACCGACCTACGCCGCTCAGTGGACCACGTTCCTGTGCGATATCACAGGAAACAATGACGATCAACTTCGCAATTTCTTCCCGCAAGGCGTCGATCCTAGCACTCAGTGGTACCGCTGGATTTACGAGCGTATCGAACGCAATGCCCCTTACGACGAGATCGTTGAAGGCCTGGTGACCGCTACCAGTCGCATTCCCAACGAATCGTATCGTGACTATTGCGTAGCGATGACCGAGGCTTGCAAGGACAAAACGGGTGACAAGTTTGCCGATCGTCCAACCATGATGCACTTTTGGGCACGAAACAACTTCAAGACCAGCGAAGATCGTGTCATCGGTTTTGCGTACTCGTTCTTAGGGGTCCGCATTCAATGTGCACAGTGTCACAAGCATCCTTTCGATCAGTGGTCCAAGTCGGACTTTGACAACTTTGAACGCCTATTCAACGGTGTGCAAGCCAATCAAAACAGCTTGGCCAACGATGCCAAAAAGGAATACAACGCACTGATCGACGATCTGAACATCGATAAGAGTTTAAAGGGGAACCAACTCCGCAAAGCCATCGGTGAGATGATGCGCGATGATACCAAAGGCCTAACGTTCCCGTTCCCAGAGCTTGTCGTTGGCAACAGCCCCAAAGGCAAGAAGAAAGACAAGGAAAAGAACGAGAAAGAACCTGCGGTTACCAAAGCCAAGCTATTGGGCGGTGAATGGATTTCACTCGATGCCAAGGATGTCCGCGTCAAACTTATGGATTGGTTACGCTCTCCCGAGAATCCCTACTTTGCAAAGGCTATCGTCAATCGAGTTTGGGCAGCTTACTTCAGTGTTGGAATTGTGAATCCACCCGACGATTTGAATCTGGCCAACGCGCCCAGCAATGCAGCGCTACTCGATTACTTGGCAAATGGATTCCGGGAGCACAAGTACGATTTCAAATGGCTGCACCGCGAGATCTTGAACTCGGATACCTATCAGCGATCTTGGAATACGAATGATACCAATGAGCATGACAAACGGAACTTCAGCCACAGTCTGCTGCGTCGTATTTCTGCCGAAGCCACCCACGATTCCGTCCGGATGGCACTAGCGAACGACAAACTGGCCGAAGAAGCCCATACGTTGCTAACCAGTCGGGCACTCACTCACGGCGGTTCGAGCAGCCAAGCACCGCGGGACGACATGAGCTATGCACTTTCAGTCTTCGGACGCAGCGTGCGTGAAAGCAACTGCGACTGCGACCGTTCGAGCGAACCGAGCTTGCTCCAAACAGTGTTCCTGTTGAATGACAGAGCGGTTTTGAGTTGGTTGAGCGATCCGCGCGAAAGCTGGGTCGCATCCGTCGCGGAAAAATATTCGTGGCCCAAACCCAGTGGGCAAGATCGACCCAACAGGATGAATCCTGAAGCCGCGGGTCGCATCGCTGAACAGTTGCAGAAAACAGAGCAACAGCTGGCAAAGGTTGAATCGCGTCTGAGCGAAGCGAGAGCCAAAGGCCAAAGTCAATTGGTTTCCACTTTGGAAGAACGCAAACAGCAGATGTTGAAGCAGAAGCAAAAGATGGAGAACATGAACCCTGCTGCGATCAAGAAAACGGAAACGCCACAGGATACCGCCATATCTTCCAACTCTGAAGCTCGCATGACGGAAGAGCAGGCTCTGTGGGTCACCGAAAATGCTTACTTGCGCAGCCTCTCTCGCAAACCGAACTCTTCCGAATTGAGCATCGCCGTGAATTACTTGCGTTCAGAGAACAATCCAACCACTGCGACAGAGAATCTGATTTGGAGTTTGTTGAATACCAAAGAGTTCATCATTAACCATTAGTACACGAGCGTAACGGCGCGAGCCAGCACTGCCAGAGTTAACCATCATATCAACGGAAATGTACCATGACCTTACATCGCACTTGTGACGGAAGTTCGCGCCGAGATTTCTTGCGTGTCGGAACGTTGTCAGCCGCTGGTTTTACGCTGGCTAACTACCTGAGACTGGCAGAAGCGGGCGAAGTTGCCAACGCTAAGGGAAAGGCTGCGATTTTCATCGATCTCAATGGTGGGCCATCACACCTCGACTCATTTGACCTCAAGCCCAATGCACCGGATGACATTCGCGGTAAATTCAAACCGATATCGACGAATGTCTCGGGTATTCAACTCTGCGAACACTTGCCCAAGCTAGCCACATGCGCTGATAAGTTCGCGATCTTGCGCGGCGTGAGCCATACCCTGGCCGCTCACCGACTAGGCAGCGAGTATGTGAACACGGGCAGCCGCCCGTTGGCTTCGCTCGAGTACCCTGGGTACGGTGCAGTTATTAGTAAGGAAATGCCTGTCGCGGCCGACCTGCCTCCCTTCGTAGCGATCCCTCGGGGCAATCAGCGCTCGGGCTTTCTTGGTATTCAGTACGCGCCTATGAATACTGGGGCGACACCTGTGGCGGGACAACCTTTTGCGGTTCGCGGTATTTCGTTGGGTAATGGTGTGACGGTTGACACGATACAGCGTCGCCAAGGTTTGCTAGCCGACTTAGACCAAGCCTTCAAGCACATGGACGAAGATGACCAGTTGCTAGAGGGTTTAGATCGATTCAACGAAAAGGCGTTTGACATGATCAAAAGCCCGCGGGCGCGGGCCGCTTTTGACATCAGCCGCGAAGATGCGAACTTCGCGAAGCAGTTTGACGCGGATCCGTTTTCGCAAAGCTGCCTGCTGGCGATTCGCTTGATCGAAGCTGGCGTTAGATTTGTTTCCCTATCGCTTGGGGGCTGGGACACACACACAGACAACTTTACGAAGCTCAGCACGAAACTGCTGCCGCAGTTGGACGCGGGCTTGTCGAGCCTCTACAACGGGCTTAACCAACGCGGCTTGCTCGAATCCACCTCTGTCATGGCGACTGGCGAATTCGGTCGGACACCGAAGATCAATGATCGTTCAGCAGAAGGCGGGCGCGACCACTACCCGCGTTGCATGTTCATGTTGATGGCTGGGGGCGGCATGCGGGGTGGCCAAGTTATCGGCGAGAGCGATGAGACTGCCTCTGGCCCGCTGCACGACGCAATCACTCCCGACGACGCCGCAGCCTCGTTTTACTACAGCCTTGGAATTGATCCCAGTCGCGAATACCACACTGAAACAGGACGCCCCATTACTCTCGTACGCGATGGGCATGTGATCAAGCAACTATTTGGTTAACTGAACCACGAAGCTTGGGAGCGTCGAGTCTTACGAACAATCTCCTCGATAATTCTCGCAAGTAAACAGATACTAAACGGTCACGTGCTTTTCGAGTTTTTCGCGAAGTTCATCTTGCTCAAAAGGCTTGCAAAGGTAATCCGTGACTCCGGCTTGAATGGCTTGAATTACGCTCGCCTTTTCGCCCTCAGTGGTGATCATGATGATCGGAACCTCAGATCCTGTCTCGCGGATCGCTTGCAGTAGTTCTAAACCATTCATTTCCGGCATATTCCAGTCAGTGAGAACGACATCAACCGGATTTGCGCTAAATGCTTCAAGGCCCTCTTTGCCATCTGCCGCTTCAACAATGTCACTAACTCCACAAGCGTTGAGTGAACGGATAATGATCTTCCGCATAATTCCAGAATCGTCAGCTACCAAAACTTTCATCGCCTGCCCCTAAATAAATTGAGAAACTGTTTATAACAAACCCAGCATGTAATCCACTGCCGGTTGACTGAGTGAAACTTTAGTCGCAAGAGGGTTTAGTCAAGCGGCAATTGCGCATTATCCGCCAACTTGACCCATTAGTGCAAAATTGCACCCCCTAAATGAACGTGCGAGCCTATCTCGTGTCGGCGTGCAAGCGCCTTTTCTCTCAAACTGGCTGTACAACCGGAATTGTTTGGCGACGTTCGTTGCCGAGGTGTTAATCCCGTTATACGTTTGCTCGGCGAGATTCTGGAAAAGACTCTCAGGGCAATCTTTCAGTTTGGAAATCAACTGACTGTACTTTGGCAAGATGCCAGAGTTTGGGACATTCGAATTGCGGCATTTGTAAATATTTAATTGAGAATCCAACTGGGCTCTACACGTGTGCTTCAAGGTTCTCCGAAGTCCACGCTTTTAAATACTCGCATTTGCAGTTTCTTCGAATCTCCTCGCCCGCATTTGTCAGCATGTCATTTCATTTCGCTGACCGGCGAAAACTCTTTGCGAGGGCGATGTTATGAGTCTTGAAGATGTTGAGCAAGTTAGTTCACCGGCAAGCACCCAAAAGGTCGCGAAACGTGACAGTGACGTAAGTGCAGGGGATAGTACAATTCGCGTTGACGTATCTCTGTTAGACAAATTGATGACCTGCGTCGGCGAACTCGTTTTGGCACGCAATCAAATTCTTCAGTTTACTAATGGTAAGGTAGAAAGCGAACTGCACAGCACCTCACAGCGGCTGAATATAATAACAACTGAGTTGCAAGAAGGAGTCATGAAGACTCGCATGCAACCAATCGGAAATGTGTGGAGCAAATTCCCCCGTTTAGTTCGCGACCTTGCGGTCACTTGCGAAAAACAAGTTCGCATCGAAATGGAAGGTAAGGAAACTGAACTCGACAAGACGATTATCGAGGCGATCAAGGATCCGCTAACTCACCTGGTGCGAAACACCGTAGATCACGGCATCGAGCGTCCAGAAGTGCGACTTGAGAAGGGCAAAGCCGCTGAAGGTTGTTTGACTCTGCGCGCCTATCATGAGGGTGGACAAGTCAATATCGAGATCTGCGATGATGGCGCTGGGCTAAATTTCGAACGTATCAAGGCCAAGGCAATCGAGCGTGGCTTAATGACGCCTGAACAGATTGCACGCATGGCAGATCGCGACGTTGGCAATCTAATCTTCTTGCCTGGATTCTCGACGGCGGAAAAGGTCTCGAACGTTTCCGGACGAGGGGTGGGGATGGACGTCGTAAAAACCAACATCGAAAAGATTGGTGGTACGGTCGACCTGCAAAGTCATCAAGGACTCGGGACGACTATCAAGATCAAGATTCCATTGACATTAGCGATTATTCCCGCACTCATCGTATCAAATGACGGCAATCGGTATGCAATCCCACAAGTCAACCTGTTGGAGCTTGTGCGACTCGACGGAGACCATGTGAAAAACAGCATCGAATGGATTCAAGGATCACCAGTCTATCGACTACGTGGTCGCCTATTGCCACTTGTGTACCTCCGCGAACAGCTAATGACAGAGGCGGACGAGGCTGTCGAAGCGAATGCGCTAAATATCGTCGTGCTGCGAGCGGATGATCGCCAATTCGGATTGGTCGTCGATCGAATTAGTGATACAGAGGAAATCGTTGTTAAACCCCTAAGTAAACAACTGAAGGGTGTTGCAGTTTATTCTGGTACAACAATCATGGGCGACGGTCGCGTAGCACTGATATTGGACGTGATGGGGCTGGCACACTCGTCCAACGTAATCTCAGTTGTCCGCGATCGTTCAGCTGTTGAAAATATGGGGCGTGAAAACGCAAACCGATCGCACCAACAGTCGCTCCTCGTCTTAAGAGTTGGCGAAAACCGTCGTTACGCATTGCCTCTTGATCTGGTTACTCGATTAGAGAAGATCGATACAGCCATTGTTGAGCATGCTGACCAACAAGAGGTCGTTCAATATCGTGGCGAGATGCTTCCACTTATCCGTCTATCGGAGTGTATGGGAGTCACATCGTTGCTTGAGGACGCATCGCTAATCGATGTTGTGGTCTACACCGAGGCCGGTCGCAGTATCGGTCTTGTGGTTGATCAGATTGTCGACATTGTTGATTCCGAACTATCCAGCGCACGTTCTACACAGCGTGCTGGACTACTTAGTTCGGCGGTTATCCATGGTCACGTCACTGACCTGCTCGATTTGCCAGCCGTCATTCGGATGGTCGATCCTTCATTCTTCCAAGATTGCACAGCGGTTTAGTCCATTCTCCATACGCACGAATGCAAAATGCCAAATTAAGTACGTAACCCCTATAGGTTTGTTCATGATTGCAACGAAACAACTTTGTACTTTCAAGCTCGGTAGTCATCTCTTCGGAGTCGATGCACAGTCGGTTCAGGAAGTGATTCGCTATCAAGAGATGACAAAAGTGCCGATGGCTCCGTCAGCCATCAGTGGTTTGATTAATCTTCGAGGGCAAATTGTGACTGCCGTCGATCTTCGGTTCCGCTTGGGCCTTGGTAAGCTCGACAGCGATCGGAACCCAATGAACGTCGTCGTCCGGAGTGACGACGGCGCGGTCAGTCTCCTCGTCGATCAGATCGGAGATGTCATTGAAGTGGACGGTAGGAACTTCGAAGAACCGCCAGACACCCTCAGTGGTACGGCACGGGATCTGATTCTCGGCGCCTATAAGCTTGAAGGGCAACTCCTGTTGCTACTTGACTGCGACAAAGCGGTTCAGATCGTACCTGACAAAAAGGAGTAATCTCAAGGCACTCTCTGACCTGCAGAAATGCGACTAATCGATCGCTAGATCGAAGCCAACCAGAAATTTCTAACTTAAGACTCTGTCAAATCACTCATCCGAAGGAATCTCGCAAAATGTTTACTCGTCTTTCCAATGCATTCAAGAACATGAACACAAAGGGCAAGGTTGCATGCCTTACGCTTACTTTTCTTGGTGGTTATTTGTCACTTGGTATCTTGACCTACACAACTATCCAAACCATCCGAGTCGGTGGGCCTAAGTACACTGCAGTCGCAACGGACAAAGATCTGTTGGCCGATGCTATGCCGCCGCTTCTTTACATCGTCGAGGGCTACCTCAGCACTCACTTGATGCAAGATACTAATGCTGCATTGAGTCGCGCTGAAGCGTTTGATCGATACAAAGAATTCAAACAAAGTCATGAAAGCAGCATGGCAAGCTGGTCAGAGAGGTTGCCAGCAGGTGAGGTTAAGGACTTGCTGACCACGGAAGTCAAACAGACAGCAGAAGCCATATTCGCCACAGTTGAACACGAACTACTCCCAGCCATGGAAAGGGACGACGAAGCTGCTAAGCAAGAGGTTAACGCCAGACTCGAAACGCTCTTCTATGCCCACAAAAAACCGGTTGAAAAGCTAGTTGAGCTCGTCTCAAAAAAGATGGCTGTTGATCAGCTGGACGGTGAAACAACGGCGTCCAACGGTATCTGGCTGCTCGTTGGCGTTGGCTTGACTGCGATATGCGTTGTCGGAGCGTTTTCGGTTTTGCTACTACGATCAATCACCAAGACAGACGAAACTCTGATGGACAATGCCGGAAAACTTGCAGCTATAGATAAGACCCAGGGCATAATTGAGTTCAAACTTGATGGAACGGTGGTCACTGCGAATGATAACTTCCTCAATGCACTGGGCTACACGTTGGACGAAATCAAAGGCAAGCATCACTCCATGTTTGTCCTTGAGCGTGAACGCAATACGGCAGAATATCGCGTTTTCTGGGAAAAATTGAACCGCGGGGAATGCCAGGCAGACGACTTTCAACGAGTCGCCAAGGGAGGTAAGGAAATCTGGATTCGTGCTTCTTACAATCCAATCTACGATAGTCATGGAAAGGTTCACAAAGTTGTCAAATTTGCAACCGTTGTAACGGAAGAGCTAAATCGCATTGCGGACTTCAAAGGCCAAGTCAACGCAGCGAGCAAATCCCAAGCTGTTATCGAATTTACTATGGACGGAACGATTGTTACCGCTAACGAGAATTTCCTAAACACTCTCGGATACAGCCTAGATGAAATCAAAGGCCGTCATCACAGCATGTTTGTCGAGGAAAGCTATCGTCAAAGTCCAGAATACCGCGAATTCTGGGCACGATTGAATCGTGGCGATTACCAGTCTTCGGAATACAAGCGGATTGGTAAAGGTGGCAAAGAAGTTTACATACAAGCATCCTACAATCCAATCTTCGACCTAAACGGTAAACCTTGCAAGGTTGTGAAGTTCGCAGTGGATACCACAGCGTCCGTAAATGCTCGCGAAGACCTAAAAACCAAGGTCACAGAAATACTTCAAGTGGTTGAAGCTGCTGCTGCTGGTGATTTGACTCTGTCGCTGTCGATCACTGGTACTGACCCAATCGGACTAGTGGCAACTAAGTTAGAAGGCTTCCTAAGCAACTTGCGCAGCAGTGTGGCCTCGATCTCGGACAATGCAACGGCTTTGGCTGGAGCATCCGAAGAAATGTCAGCTGTCAGTACACAGATGAGCTCCAATGCTGATGAAACTTCATCGCAAGCCAACGTTGTTTCGGCGGCCTCAGAACAAGTCAGTGCGAATATGCAAACGGTTGCAACGGGAGTCGACGAAATGAACGCTGCGATTCGTGAAATCGCGAAGAGTGCATCCGAAGCAGCTCGCGTTTCGCAACAAGCGGTAACGGTTGCTAACACAACCAACGGCACAATTGCCAAACTGGGTGAAAGTTCGGCAGAAATTGGAAAGGTTGTCAAAGTAATTACATCGATCGCTGAACAGACCAACCTGTTAGCCCTCAACGCGACTATCGAAGCAGCTCGCGCTGGTGAAGCTGGCAAAGGATTCGCGGTGGTTGCTAACGAAGTGAAAGAACTCGCCAAAGAAACCGCCAAAGCGACTGAGGACATCAGTTTGAAAATCGAGACAATTCAAGTTGATACTCAAGGTGCTGTGGAGGCTATTCGTCAAATCAGCGAAGTGATCAATCAGATCAATGACATTTCGAATACGATTGCAAGTGCAGTTGAAGAACAGACTGCAACTGCAAACGAGATGGGCCGCAATGTTGGCGAAGCTTCAAAGGGCTCAAGTGAGATCGCGCAGAATATCACGTCTGTTGCTTCGGCAGCACAGAGCACTACTCAAGGTGCCAACAACACCCAACAAGCCGCTGCTGAGCTAAGCCGCATGGCCACTGAACTACAACAATTGGTTAGTCAGTTCAAGTTCCAGAAAGACGAATTGGTCTCCAGGCGTTCGAACGTTATCCCACCAGTTCGAAGCTCAGCTTTCACAAGTAGCTATCAGTCGGCTTAGTCCATCCGCAGCACAAGCCGCGAGGAAAATCAATCAAACTCCCCAGTTAAATCGCCGGGGAGTTAGGTGCCCTACGCTCAAACATCTTTGCAACACGTGGAGCAACGAGCCGAGCTTGAAACCGAGTGCTTCCAGTCCTCCCCAAACGAGACCTTCTTCGAACTCCCAAAGAGAGAGATTTGGTGTATCTCGTTTTGCTTTAACATTTCGGATCGAACAACAAACCTATGGATACACTAGTAGTTGATGATTCAAGCTTGATTCGTTGTGTTATCAGGCGAGCCTTGGTAGAGTTGGGAGTACCCGTTTGCGATGAAGCGGCCGATATTCCAGAGGCATTGCAGATGGTCCAATATACCAACTACCACCTAGCTATTCTCGACTGGAATATGCCGGGCGGCAGTGGCATTGATATCATCAAAGCCCTTCGCGGAGCGGGCAATAAATGCCCAATAGTTATGCAAACGACCAACGCAACCAAGAGCTTCATTATGGAAGCTCTCCAAGCCGGTGCAAACGACTACATACTGAAGCCTTTTAATACCAGCGACTTGGTCGAAAAGCTGGAAGTGCATGTTTGCAATGCTGCGATGGTGGCACTCTAGTCTTCTAGCAATCCAACCGGCATGGTGGCTTTTGAGAAAGCAGCATGAAGGTTGAAGCAACAATCCACTTCGGTAAGAAGGGAAAGACGAAGCAGGCTCGTATTTGAAGCTCCCGATTCGACTTCGAGTTCCATCCTAATACAGGATCTGATAATTTACGAAAGTTCGAACACCAGATTTCAAAATTCTATTCCCTGCGAGCTACGCCAAATGGGTATTCTTAATTGGCTTAAAGGCCGGTTCTCAAGTCGCGCTAAGTTTCTTGCGATGTACCGAGACGGTATGTCAAAGGCGAAGAGGGGCGACTTTGCCGGGGCAGTTTCCGACTACACCGCCGTTATAAACGCAGCCGGAATAACGAACGATATACTAGGAATGGCGCTCTATAACCGAGCGCTCGCCTACTCCTCCTTGCACGAAAACAATAAAGCGGCGGAAGATCTTGCAAAGGTGGCAAGCATACCCGGTTTGCCAGAGAACATAAAACTGGCTGCAAGTCAGCGGCAAGAACGAATACGGAGGAGAGAGGGTTAGATTTCGCCTCTGCCGCAGCGACTTCATTATTTCAGGCGTCAAGAGAATTGGTGTGATAGGTCGCACCGGTTAACCACTCATCGTTTGCCAGCGTGACTCTGATATTTGTATGCAAGCAATTGTCCCCAGGCAGCTGGACCTAGCGGCGCCTTCCGAACCCTGAATGCTTCAGCGGCATAGCGTTCAAGCGTTGCAAGCGCCTCGTCGGTCTTGCACTCGGTCAATTTCGTGGCAACATTTGGTGGCAGCATTTTCACCCGGATCAACGCTTCCACGGACGAGTCCGCATTGAAAATACCCTTTTGAAAATCTGGGTTCCGAGCGGACAACGCCAATCGTAAACACTCAACGATCGCAGCCTGGTCGGGATCATCATCGGGCATGACCGCCGCCAGTGCCGCGAGTCCACGAACCATGATGTAGTGATAGGCCGGGCGGGCATTGTGCGGGTCTGCCCATCGGCCACGACGTGGACCGTCCGTCAATTGCCCGGGCAGCACACCAAGCAGAGCTTTCTTCTTGGCCGAAGCCAGATATTTTTCATCACCGGTAATCCGGTACGTTTCGGCGAGTAAGTAGACGCTGAAGCTGTTGTAGTTCCAGTTCGTCACGACCCGGCGACTGACCGCCCAATCAGCAGCCCTGATAGCGGCCCGCTCGTATTGCTCGTCGTCCGTGGACTCGTACAGATGCACGAGGGCAACTCCCGCTAGCCCGTTGTCGAACTGCAAGCCGCCGTCGTCGAAATCATCGACAGACCAACCTTTGCTGATAACTTTATCCAACGTCCCGTTTTGCTCGGCTCGGCGATAAAACGCTTCGGCCACCTCGAAGGGGCGGCCTTTCCCATCGCGGACGGCAGGAAACGGCAAGACCCCGGTTCCAGCTTGGTCCTGAGCCCACACCAAGAAGTCGCCCGCCTCTCGAGCGATTGCCAAAAGCTTCGCTGAGTTGGCTTCGCTAATTTGCCTTGCCGCCAGACAGCCTTCGATGACAGCGGCTATTTCCCGAAGTGAATGATTCGTCTTTGAAGGATCGAGGCCGATGCGCCACCATTTCTGTCGTTCGATGTAGGGAATGTAAAGATCGAAGGCTGTCGGCAACTCACTCGCTGCTAAATCGCGAGCATCCTTCGGAACGGGACGAAACTCGTCAGGAGACTCTGGCAGTCCGGCTTGATCGCCGATCAGCTCGATAGCTTCCTTAAACTGCAGGCGCACTTCGGCTTGGTCTTCAGCTAGCATAGCGGCGGACATTTTCCCGCCGATGACATTGAGTTTTTCCTGAGTCGTACGGTCGAGCTTGGCAACTTCCTGAGCCAAGCTCGGCAAACAACTCACTGATACCAATAGAGTAAGGCAGGTTAATCGCATCGTTAAAGCAACCCTCTACGCCCTGGTTGGGAGCAGTCCGCTCTATGCGCCCAGCATTTTGCAAAATTGATCTATATACGAAAAGAGGCTTCCTCAGCGAAATTGATAGTTCTCACACAGTCAATTACCAAGGAAAGCCTCATGGACGTACAGGTTAAGGCAGGAAGCCTAGTTCGCACAATCATAGATCAAGAAATTTCTGGGATCGTTTGAAAAATTGCCTCACAGTGGCAGACAGAATTGACATCCGCTGTCGCAGGGTTTAGTCGGGATGGAGTCGCGCTCGGTCTGGCTCCATGGAGCATCTTTAAAATGGCT
>JANRMD010000307.1:0-14295 GCA_033761895.1 Pirellulaceae bacterium
AGCCGCCGTGCGCTAGCACCGGTTACCGCGGCGAAAACCGGACGCTAGCGCGTTCCGGCTGATGTTCCAAACCCTAAAACTAAGCTGTGACAATCCACTAGTGCTCTGTCAACATTAGATTTTTGGGTTGATCGCACTCGAGTACTATTAACCGCACGGCGTTAGCCGCGGTTTTCACATTGCGGAAACCGGTGCTAACGCACATCGGTTAATGTGTCTAACCCGAAAATCTAATGTGGACAGAGCACAGGTGGAGCGTCAGACTTAAATATTAGGATTAGCCGCCGTGCGCTAGCACCGGTTACCGCGGCGAAAACCGGACGCTAGCGCGTTCCGGCTGATGTTCTAAACCCTAAAATTAAGCTGTGACAATCCACTGGTGCGGAAGTCATGTCGAAGGAATTCAAGACAATAGCTATTGTCGCTGATCCTATCGGCATGTTTTCCAACCCGCTGCGCTTAGATCATCGACGAACGCAATTCAAATTGTGAATTCGCGCTAATTTCGCTAGAATTAGTAGAGGTGGTTTCTAGCAGGCTGTGCTTTTGACTTTCCCTCGCTAACGCTTCGGGTTGTGAAAGCCCGAAACGCGCAACATCAAAACTAACGCTTCGGGTTACTTTTTCAGAAGCCTGCTAGACGTTCAACACTCCAACTCAGCTTAATAATCTTAATAATAATGTATGTTCAGTATGCTGTAGCAATCATCCCAGTTGCTATTTACTTCATCTTGATCGGTGTCTTACGTCTGCGGACGCGCCCCATGGTTACCAGCGGTTGGCGTGACACGTTGACTTTGGGGATTGCATCAGCAGGCTTGGTTGCTGTCGGTCCAATGCAGCTCTTCACACCTCCGCAAGCGGTCGAACGCTGGCACTCGTGGGTCTGGTTAGCTTTAGCATGCCTGTATGTGCTCGGACTGACGTTGATTCTGCTGCACGGTAAACCGCGTCTGATTGCGTATGGTTTGGATCAACTGCAGTTTCGCGATGTGCTGTATCAATCGGCAAAGCTGGTTGATGACCAAGCACATTGGTCAGCCGATGTCCTGTCGATGCCGCTAAGCGGTATACAATTAGCCCTCGAAGGCACCGGATCTTCGCGAGTTCAACAAGCGACTCACGTCGGTATGCTCCAAAACCTAGAGCATTGGATGAAACTCGAACATGAGTTTGTGCGGATGGGGGGCAAAACCACCTGCCCTCGCTCGATTGCAGGCTGGCCACTGCTGATCGTCGGTTCGGGGTTGCTGCTATCGAGTATCATTCCGTTGATTCGCGACCCCGCGGCGGCACTTGCGCAGCTGCAGAATTTTCTCGATCGATAGTCTAGCGGAGCGTCAAGCTTTAATATTAGGGTGGCACGCCCTTGAGGCTCTGCGAAAGGGCGTGTCGAAGTACGCTGGAACCACGCCCTTTCGCAGAGCCTCAGGGGCGTGCCACCCAAACCCGATTACCCTAAGATTAAATCGTGACGTTCCACTAGTGCTCTGTCCACATTAGATTTTTGGTTTAGGCACATTAACCGATGTGCGTTAGCACCGGTTTCCGCAATGTGAAAACCGCGGCTAACGCCGTGCGGTTAATAGCGCTCGAGCTCGCTCAACCCGAAAATCTAATCTGGACAAAGCACTAGTGCTTCGACTCAATTTAACTTTGCGGTGACTGCTTTATTGTCGCACGATTGTCCCAATTGTAGCTGCAACAATTGAGACAATTGTGCGACACTCAACCCCAAAATCAAAGCACTAGCATTGCCCGCTACTTTGGCGCGGCAGCACGCGTCAATCGATCATGCAGGGCCGCACCAATGCCGCTGGCCGTGGGCCGCTGGCAGAAAAGATACTGAATGCCCAGTCGATCGACAGACCGCATGAATTCGTAGAGCTCATGAGCGTATTCTTCGACGGAATCGAATCTTCGCGATGCACCCAAGTAACTGTCGAGCTTAGAAGTGTCGAGTCCGCAGTAGGCGCAATTGGCTAAATGCTGCTCCAGCTTAAGAGCGCTCTTGGGTTGAGATTTCATTAAATGGTCCGCTTCGTTTGCGTTTGCGACCAGCTTTACGACCGCGCTCGGTTTGTAATGCGGATGACGCAAGCCAGGCGAGTTGACCGCGGCATCCTGCGCCTGCATCGGCACATAGACAATTATCTCAGGTGCAACTGTTTGTAATTCTGCCAGACTGATCGC
Source organism: Pirellulaceae bacterium (assembly GCA_033761895.1). GTDB lineage: Bacteria > Planctomycetota > Planctomycetia > Pirellulales > Pirellulaceae > Aureliella. The sequence goes on from JANRMD010000307.1 coordinate 2,194, forward strand.
ACCAGGGCGAAGCAATCGCGGTGGCTCATGAACGCAGTCAACCACCGTCGATTCGATGCCAATAGCACAAGTTGAACCGCGTAGTACCGCGTCAATTCTGCCATCAAGGTCTTCGAGCACTGTTTGCCAAGTCGTACCGCTTGGCATGCCAGAGCGATTAGCGCTTGGGGCAGCGATCGGAAGACCTGTAGCAGCGAGTAACTTTCGGGCTTGCGGATGGTCGGGAATGCGCAGGCCGACTGTATCCAGCCCAGCCGTAACGCGATTGCAAATTGACGAATGCTTGGGAAGTACGACTGTCAGCGGTCCCGGCGCAAACCTGGCCAACAAACGCTCGGCCACTTCGGGCATGGCTCGGGCCACGCTGGGCCATTGCTCCACTTCGGCAATGTGAACGATCAGTGGATTGTCGCTAGGACGACCTTTGGCGGCAAACAATTTCTCGAGCGCATCTTGGTTCGTGGCATCAGCGCCCAATCCAAAGACCGTCTCCGTTGGGAATGCAACCAAACCGCCGCGCTGCAGAATCGCAGCCGCCTCGGAGATGTCATCGAGCACAATAGTGTTCATTAGGGTCATGGGGATTCCGAAGCGATTGCCAGTAGTTCTTCGGTCAGTTGTTCCGAGGAGATGTTCAAGCCCGCAAGACGTGTCGGACAAACGAAAACTCGCACCCGTTTGACATAGTTATCAAATTGATGCGTGGCTAGCGAACTGACAACGGGTGAAAGATTGCCCAGCGGCAAGAAACGATTCTGTCGGACCGCAGATGGCTTGCCTTGTCGAACATCCAAATGAAATTGAACCTCTAACTTCACTGGAGGCGCATCGATCAGTACATCCGTTGGCTGAAGACGATGCGAGCTGTAGCGACAGAGTCGTTCACTCAGACGCTGGGCCCATTCCACAAGATTGCTGTACGGGCGTCTGGCCAATGCACTATGCACAGCCGAGTTCTCCGTGAAATTGAACTGGGCCAAGCGTTTGTACAAGCGTCTTTGGCGTCCAAAAAGTCCATCGACAAGTAGATGCAGCTCCGCATGCTTTCCCGCATTGCTTAGCAAGTCGCTCGCGAACTCCGCCTCGGATTGCATTAGCCAATGTGAAGGTGTGGAGGATGCGGACGCCAGACCTGTTTCGGCTCGGTGGATTTCATACACAACGCGTTGTAGCATCGCCGTCGCACAGCGCACCGCATGATGCCAATAAACTTCACTGAACATCACGTATCTGGCAAACACCATCATCTCAGCAGCGGTCTTCCCTTTCTCGGTAATCGCGATCCGATCCTTGGGACCAGCGCACAGACTATGAATCAGTCGGCCGATATCAAAGTTACGTCCGTATGGGACCCCCGCATGCAGACTGTCCCGTTGCAGATAATCCATTTTATCGACGTCGATCGGTCCATTTAACAGACTGCGCAACAGCGACGTCTTGCTATCGGGCGACTTGCTATCGGACTGTGGGGCAAGGAATTCTGCCACGCGTTCGGGCTCGACCGCCCATTGCTTGCGGATGATCTCACCAAGCTCGTCGTCGCATATCAGTTGCTTGGCTAGTTCTTCATGGCGTGGAATCCAATCGAGTCGCATGTCTTCCAGCGGATGGCAGTAGGGCCAATGACCGATGTCATGCACTAAAGCAGCGATCAAAAACAGCTTGGCGGAGTCTGCATTGAGCGAAATAGCGAACTCCGCAGAGTGACTTAGTTGCGTCAGAACCTGCACGGCCAATCGGTAAACACCTAGACTATGCTCTAGTCGCGAATGGTTAGCTCCAGGATACACGAGGCTGACCAAGCCTAGCTGCGAAATGCGTGACAGCCTTCGCATGGCTGCGGAATCAAGGATGGCTTTAACACGTGGCGTGACGGGCACATCCAGTTCGGCGGGAATGCGAATCCACTGCACTCCGTGTTGCAAGTTTAGTTCGGGCAGATCCAACATCAGGCACTCTCTCAGTGGGCTCGATACATGCGATCGAGTGCGTGGGCAAAGCGAGTGGGCGAACGATCATCGTAGTTGAAATAAAGTGACGGCTCGATCAACTCCACCTCGATAACTACGGGAGTATCTGGTTCTAAGCTGACAAAATCAACCCGCGCGTAGAGCAGCTCCGCGCCGATTGCGTCTAATACCTGTTGCCCAAGGGCGCGAAGCATCGGAGGCGCAGGGCAACTGGATATCAAGCCGCCGTGTTCCTCTTGAACGCGAAAGTCACCCGGCTTGGGCAGCTTTAGAATCGAGTGGCTGAACTCGCCACCAAAGTAAAACAGCGAGTATTCCCCACGGTCGATAATCCCCTCCAAAAAAGGCTGAACCATCACGGGCCGCGAACTTAACACCAGCAGAGCCTCTTGCGTTGCAACGACGGAGTCACGTGTCAAGCGAAACGTGTCTCGAGCGCCAGCGCCAATGTTGGGCTTGACGATGATTTCGCTGGTTTCAAAATGTTCGAAAGCAGCGACCACATCCGCCTGAGTGAGTTTATCCAACCAGGTTGTAGGAACGATTGGAATTCCTTGGGCCTCAAGCTCCCGAAGATAGGCCTTGTCGAAGTTCCAGCGCACGATGCTCAGCGGATTGGTCAGGGGAGCACTGGAACGATCGATCTGTTCAAGAACTCGCATGAAGGCCTGCGGCTGGATCTGGTAGTCCCAGGGCGAACGTATGACAACCAGGTCATAGTCATCCCAGCGGACGTTATCGCGCTTCCACGAAACCTCGTCGATTGTCCATCCGAGTTTAGCGAGCGGTTCGTAGGTCAAGTGGTCAAAGCAAAAGAAGCCCTGGAGGCTGTCCATCGTTAAAAACGCGCCGCGTTTGATTCGATTCATGGACAGCTTTGCTTGCTACAGTTGCGATGAAACTTACCGGGGATATTTGAACGTGTTCGTCCCCGACCAGCCTCATGCCACTCGCTAGTTGTTTCCTCGGAGTGCAATGTTGAAGTTGAAGAAGTTCAACACGGCGTTACCGGTGATCTCGGACGGCTTGTAGTACAGCATGACGAAGTCACCTGCGTGAATTCTCACTCGCTCGGTTGGGTCGACCATCGCTTTTGCCAAGTCTACTCGGATCGGCAGTTGCTCGCCATTGGGCAGCTTGCGGAGGATCAGTACCCGGGTTGGAGGGATAATGTTACCAACACCCGCACCAGCTCGGAGAACGGCTACCGAGGAAGTACCCCCCAGACCGCCGATCGATCCATTTGCCAACGACACGGCTTCCAATACGTCGAGATCTTCATCGCGAGGCATGGGGATTTGTCCGCCGGACAGCAGACCACCCGTGTAGAAGTATTCGTCACGGCGGGGTTGGATGTAGACTACGTCACCGTCTTGCAGCAGCACGTCTTCGGGTGTGAATGGAATCGGTTGATCAGGGCATAGCTTGAGCGGCAGCCGAATCGCTTCCAGGTGCGCGGGCAACTGCGTGATGACTTGCTCAGGTTCTTCGCCACCATCGATCTTGGACTTGATGTTGACAACTGCGTGAGGTTCGAGAGTGCTCTTGCGTAGAACCCAAACTTCGTTGTAGGCATCAACACCTGGCAACCCACCGCTGGATGCTAGTGCATGAAGCACGTCGCTCTCATACACAGGCAAGTCGATAACTTCAGCGCTACCGCGTTTGTTTTGGATGACCTGACCTTTGACGGCTACGCCAACAACTGGCGATGGCACATCTTCACGAAGTACGAGGACTCGATTGACGCGACTGCGAAACAAAGTAACGTTGACTTGATCTTTATCCTCTTTGATGACTTCGCCTGCAATGTAAGCCATACGGATCTTCTCAGCCAATTCGAGCAGCGTCAAACCGCGTGCTTGAATCGGTTCGATCAGAGGCAGGTGTACGAATCCATTGTCTTGGACATGCAAAGGCAGACCGACGCTGGGTGAGTTCACCGCTCCGTTGGGCGGATAATACTCACGTGCGATCGACACCTGCGCCGCCGAAATGAAGGGTGGTGCCTCGGCAGAGTCCTTGGGGAACACGCCTTGGATAGTCACAGCGATTACGTCGCCGCTATCGAGCACGTGCTCCCTTACTTTGTTGCTGCCGAGGATGGCGAAATTGATCGGCTGCAAATCGCCCTTGGAAGGTGCTGCGAACTGATTTGGCAATCGGCTGGCAGGAATAGCATGCTTGGTAAAGGTAATGCAACCGCTGAAAGTCGTTAACGCGAGGGTCGCAATGCCAACTGCGCCATGCAGTGAGTTAAAAAGTTTCACTTTACACCTTCCTTGGTGTCGAATATTGAGTCAAAAAGTTCTGCTTCAGAGTATCCGTACTTGCTAAAGCCTGATCTAGTTATCTGGCGGGAATCGATTATTGCTAGATGCTTGAATCAGCTCCTGCAGTGCCCGAGTCCGATGCCGACTTATCTTCGTCGGAATCCGATTTGGGCTCAGTCGTTTGTGGAGCTTCGGGTGCTACACTGCGACTGTCGTTGGTTGCATGCGATGCTTGGGGTGCCAAAGCGCTGCCATATTGGCCGAACAGCCCTGCGTGAAATTGATGCTCCGTCTCACCAACGTATACCGGATCCTGACGGATAGGCTCGTTGCATGGACAGTTCGCTGGAGAGTAGCAACCTTGGCAACCGGTGTTGTTCAGCGATGGAGCACAAGGACCAGTGGGTACACCATTGAACGCTGGGTAGCCCTTGCCCTGAGCGGCCGCGACGCCACATTGGTAGCCGCGATACCAACTTGCGATTGCCTCTTGGCCTTCGCAGGATTGATACTTGGTGCCCCAATAGCAAGGTGGTGGTGTGGCGGGTAACTTGCAGCCACGACCGGTAGAAGCATCGTAGAAGCCCTTTTTGTAACCTGCCCCGTAGTCGCTACCGAGATTCCATCGCTCTTGCCAGTCGTTGCATGTCAGCCAAGAGATCTCAGCCCGGGTCTTTTGGGCCAAGCAGTACTGAGCATCTTGCAACCCAGCACCAGTCGCGCATCCAATGGAACTGGCGATCAACAGACAACAGAGTTGCCCGGTAATTCGTTGGGCTGAAACAATACCAGTCCATGATATCTTTGCAAACATTTTGCTCATCCCTGAGTATCTGGCGCCGCTACCGGACCAGGTAAATCCATTCACCTGCGATCTCGATAATGCGGTCAGTTGCACTGCATAGAAATGCTGTCCAACTCGACGATTTTGGTTTCACATCTAGAATCGACCTATGTGCACCCCAAACCAAGTGTTTTTGCCCTTGGCTGCACATCGCCGACAACTCGCTTGTTCGTTACAACTGGAACAATCGTTTCGACCCAACGAGTTGGCTTCGCTTGGTCTGCTCGGCAGGTAGCAAATCGTGCACAGCCCCTAAGGTCAGCTGTGACAGTCGGATTTACCGGCAAAGTTTGCCAAAGACGTATTTCCGATTTGGCGTAGAAATGCTTGGCGCCGAGCCCCAACTTGTCCGGCCACTAACAGGCTGCTGCAAAAGTAACCCGACGCGTCGGCAAAGGGCTTTTCATAACCCGAAGCGTAAGCGAGGGACCGAGTTACTGGGTCGGCATGACGGTACAGAAAGGTCCCTCGCTTACGCTTCCGGTTATGAAAAGCCAAGCCAAACGTCCTCCAGATCGCTTCAAGGTAAGGCTCCGCCACAATTCACAAATCGACTTTTTCAGCAGCCCAATAGTCGGCTTACTTGTCCGCACCGTCCGCCAGCAAACCCTTGTAGACCCATGCTGACGAATCGATCGCCAGTCGAAATACGGGAGCCAGAAATGGTTGAATTTCCCCAGCATCTGGACTAGCCTAGAAGGTTTAGTAATGTCACTTGCCGTGTACGAATCGCTTACCGAGTCCCGAAAATGCCCATAATTGTCTGGCCTGTGTTGTGGATCCTAGCAATGCTCACCATGATCGTGGCAGTCGCAGTCGCTGGTATGCGCGAGAAAAAGAGCCGAGCCAAAGCCGCTTCGCAGTCCATGCAACCCATGCCAATGGGTCAAGAAGCTGCCGCTCCAGCCAACGCAGGGGATGGTTTCGGGGACAGTTTTGGAACCTCCGATGGCTTCGGGGATGACCCATTCAAATAGCCAAATAAGCGCAAATCTCGCGTTTCGTAGCTTGGGACCATTGTCCCGAGCGCTCTTTGAATCCGCTTAGGCCCTGAAGGACGCGACAATAGTCCCATCCGACGTTTATGGGGCATAGTCACCGCTTCGTAGCTAATGGCCCACCGTTTGTTGATCTAGCAGGCTAGTGCTCTGTCCACATTAGATTTGGGGGTTAGACACATTAACCGATGTGCGTTAGCACCGGTTTCCGCAATGTGAAAACCGCGGCTAACGCCGTGCGGTTAATAGCGCTCGAGTGCGATCAACCCAAAAATCTAAGATTAAAGCTTGACGCTCCACCAGTGTCGCACCGTTGTCTCAATTGTTGCAGCTACGATTGGGACAATCGTGCGACAATAAAACCAGTCACCACAAAGTTAAACTGTGTCGAAGCACTAGGCTACTTGGGCTTCCTAGCCTATACTGGCCGAAATTTTGTTTCGGTACCGGTAAGTTTCGTTACCGGCATTTTGGCTTGGAGGATTTGTGAAGTTGTCTCGCTCGACGCAACCCGCTTACTTGGCGCTTGAAGATGGTACCGTTTTCAAAGGCATTTCCATTGGAGCGGCTGGTGAAACGACGGGAGAAGTCGTCTTCAATACTTCGATGACTGGGTACCAAGAAATCCTGACGGACCCCAGTTATCGTGGACAAATCGTCACGATGACCTACACCGAAATCGGCAATTATGGGGTCAACGAAGTCGATGTTGAAAGCGATCGGCCTCACGTGGCTGGTTTTATCGTACGCGCCGAAAGTCGCTTACATAGCAACTATCGATCCAATGGCGGGCTGACCGACTACTTGCAGCGCCAAAATATTGTCGCCTTGGCAGGCATCGATACTCGAGCTCTGGTGCGTCTGATCCGCAGCGCTGGTGCGCTCAAGGGGATTATCTCTTCTGCGGATCTAGATCCTGCATCACTGGTGCGGAAGGCGAAAGACAGTCCAAGCTTAGTGGGACGCGATTTAGTCCGCGAAGTCATTCCCGAACGAGCACGGCAGTGGAACGAAGCGCTGTATCGAGTGGAAGCCAATCGCTCCGGCAGTGTTGAAGAAAGCCAATCGAAGCCGCATGTGGTGTGTTTGGACTTCGGTATGAAGTGGAATATCGCTCGCCATTTGTTTGATCGCGGCAATCGAGTCACAATCCTGCCAGGCACTGCAACGGCTGCGGAAGTGATGAACCAAAAACCGGATGGGATTTTTCTGTCCAACGGCCCCGGCGACCCTGAACCGCTGACCTATGCCATCGGCACAATTCGCGAACTGATCGGCAAACGTCCAATGTTCGGAATTTGTCTCGGTCACCAGCTATTGAGTTTGGCCTGTGGCGCGAAGACGTTCAAAATGAAGTTTGGTCACCGCGGCGCGAATCAGCCGGTACTGAATACCGATAGTGGTCGAATCGAAATCACTTGCCAAAATCATGGTTTTGCCGTTGAAGAAGACTCGTTGCCAAGTTCGCTACGCATCACCCATCGCAATCTCAACGACAACACCATCGCTGGCGTGAGCCATCGCGAGGCCAATGCGTTTAGTGTTCAGTATCATCCAGAAGCCTCAGCTGGACCGCACGACAGCCAGTATTTGTTCGACAACTTCCAGAACCAAATTGCTGCTTCTATGTCGAAGAACTCTTGATCGGTTGCCAAGCGAGACTATTGCCTAAATAGCATTTGTCAGAAGCCACACGCAGCCAAGTTTTTTTGGATCGCGGGCGTCCTCGCCCGCTCCGACAGATGCCTTACACCTTATAGCTTATAGCTTCTCTCAATGCCCCACCAACGGTATCAACAGTCGAACTGTGGTTCCCACATTCAGTTTGCTTTCGATCTCGACTGAACCGCCAGCGCGTTCTACAAAGCGGGCGACGATGGGCATGCCCAGACCGGTACCCTCGCTTTTGGTTGTATAGAAGGGCTCGAAGATACGCTTCATTGTCTGCGCATCCATACCACAACCATGGTCGCGAATTTCAATTGCCACCCGCTCGTGGTTCGCCGATCCTTTTTGAACACAACTACTGGCGATTATGTCAATCGTTCCTCCATGGGGCAGTGCGTCTTTGGCATTCATGACCAAGTTCAGCAGCACGCGTTCAAAATGATTGCGATCAATGAGAATCTTTCCAAGCTTTTCTTCTAACTTGAGATCGATGCGATGTTGTACCCCCGCAGCGGCGCGAAGAATGGGAATAAACGCTTGAACTTGTTCATTGACATCGATAACTTTAGGTTGTGTCGGGCTGCTTTTCCCGAAGTCAGCCAACTCCTTAACGAACTGAGTACCGCGTGCAACGGCTTGGGTAATTAAGTCACAGTTCCGCTTAACCGGCGGAGTTAACTCGGCCATCCCGATGAGTTCAGCGCAGTTTTGGATGACAGTGAGAATGTTACGAAAATCATGAGCAATGCCCATTGCCATTCGAGCAAGTGCGTCGGACTTTTCAATCGATGTGATCCGTTCTTCGGTCAGCTTGAGCAGATTCTGCAGTTGTTGTACTTCAGCAGCACGCGTTTTAGTGGCGAGCAGGTTGGCTACCGATTCCACAAAATCTCGTTCCTCGGTGCTCCACTCTCTCACTGCCCCTGTGTGCTCGCAGCAGAACACGCCGCTGATCTCACCAGCCACCAGTATTGGAGCATCCAATATTGAGGTGATATTGAGCGGCTTCAGATAGGATTCGACGAGTTCATTCGTTAGCGGATTGTGCTGGGCGACTTCGGCTGGAATGATCTTACGCTGCTTAAGAGCGGCAAAGTAGGTTGGAAAGTCGGAGGATTGCAGCACCGTACCTTCGCTATACGATTTCGACGAAGCTTCGTACAAAACAGCGCACTGCAGGGCCTCCTGTCCAGGCAGCATGAGCCATACACCCACGCGCTCAGCCGGTAGAGATTCAGAGACGATGCGACAGGTCTCGCGGAAAATATCTGGCAAAGATAGCCCCGATTCGATGGTCAACTGGGCGACCTGCAAGCGAGCGGCCTCGGAAGCTCGCGTCGGTTTCATGGGTACCGAAGCGGGAGCCTGCGCACCACTATTCGAATCTTCACTCATGTTCTTCCCATTGTCCGAGTTTTATGGCGTCGGAACTCGCTTTGATTTCGTAGGCTCTAAACCATCCTGCCGTTGAATTGCTCGCCCGATACAGTTTTTGGGCCACCGCGATATGGGCATTTGCCCAGGTGCAATCGTTAGGGCGGAGTAGCGGGCTTTTTTCTAGCCGAAGTAACCATTTGGAACTTTGAGGCAGTATAATCGACTGTCGGCTATCTCGATTTACCTAGCGAAATTGAATCATCTTTTTTAGCAAGGTAGTCGAGTTTGTCCTATCCCAGCCGTGAAAACACCACACGAGTAACACCGCTTGAATACTGAACGCCAACAACGCAGTTTTCTTGACCCGCAAGTTGTCGCGCGACTTGGAGCCTTGCCGCTCATGTCGCGCAAGCCGATGCTGGGTAATGTTTCGGGTCGCCACACTAGCCCGCATCGCGGTGCGAGCGTTGAGTTCGCCGAGTATCGCAAGTACGTTCCGGGGGACGATCTCCGCCGCCTCGATTGGCGTGTGTATGGACGAACAGATCGGTTCTACGTGAAGGAGTTCGAAGCCGATACGAACCTGCGGATGGTCTTGGTGGTGGACACCAGCGGCTCCATGGATTTCGGTTCCGTCGGAGTCACTAAATTACAATACGCGCGCCAGGTTGCGGCCACGCTTGGTTACTTGGCAATTCAACAAGGCGATGCGGTTGGGCTAGCCTGTGTTGCCCGCGATATCGTGCAGAACATCCCTCCGAAACGCAGTCCAGCGCATCTGTCGACCCTCTTTGATTGCTTGGAGAAAGCGGTTCCAAGCGGCGAGACCGAACTGCCGAAGTTGCTCCATGAGTTGGCCGAACGCGTGCGGCAACGAGCCTTGGTAGTGATTCTCTCCGATTTGTTTGTCGATCCCGCTTTGCTTCGCGATTGCTTTGAGCACCTCCGCTTTCGCAAGCATGACGTCTCGGTCTTTCATCTGCTCGATCCAGAAGAACTCGCATTTGCCTTCCAACGTCCTACGCGTTTCTTGGACATGGAAGGTGGCACGGCAATTTTTGCGGAACCCGTTGAGATCGCAGATCGATACCACCAAGCTCTGAAAGCCTATTTGGAAGATATTCGCAAAGTGGTCTTGGCGACTTCGGTCGATTATCGAAGAGTTTCTATCGATCGACCTTACGAACAAGAGTTGAGTGATTTCTTGATCAACCGAGCGAGAGGACGAAGTTCACGATGAGTTTTCTGCAACCGTGGCTTTTGCTCGCGATGCCCCTGATCGCTTTGCCGATCATTATTCACTTGATCAATCAGTGGCGTTACCAAACCAAGCGTTGGGGCGCGATGATGTTTTTGCTCGCCGCCAATCGCATGAATCGTGGCTACGCAAAACTGCGACAGTATTTGATTCTAGCGATGCGCGTACTTGCCCTGGCAGGTTTGATCTTTGCCATCAGTCGCCCGCTTGCAAGCGGCTTACTCGGGCTCGGGGCAGGCGGAAAAACGGACACCAGTATCGTGCTGCTCGATCGATCGCCAAGCATGCAAGAACAGGGAGTGGGCGGCCAATCCAAACTTGATACCGGTCGTCGTCAGCTCGCTCAAGCTCTGCAAACACTTGGAGCCTCCAAGTGGGTACTTATCGAAAGCAACTCTATCGAACCACAATCGTTCGAATCATTGGACGCACTTGTCGACTCACCCGGCACAAAAGCCTCCAGCGCCACGGCGAGCTTACCCGCCATGTTGCAATCAGCGGTCGATTACTTGAATGCAAACAAGCCAGGGCCAACGGAATTGTGGATTTGTTCCGACCTAAGGTCCGCAGACTGGAGCGTGGAGAGCGGCAACTGGAACGCTGTCCGCGATGCATTGCAGAGTTTTCCTCAATCAGTCCGCATTCACTTGTTGGCTTATGCAGAACCCGCTGAAACGAATTTGTCCGTGCGAGTAACCGACGTTCGCCGTGAATCGACGGATGCGGGGAATCAAGTCGTCATGTCCTTGGTTGTTTCACAGTCAACTTCCGAAGATTCCCCTTCGGCGAAACGAGTTGTTCCGGTCCAAATCGAAATCGATGGCGCCCGCAGTGAACTAAGCGTTGAAATGACTGGCAACCAAGCCGAAGTTCGTAACCATCGAGTCTCTCTTTCCGGAAATCAGAAACGTGGCTGGGGCAAGGTCTCCATTCCTGCCGATCAAAATAACGCCGACAACGAGTTTTACCTGGTCTTTGATGAACCTCCGGTGCGACGCATTGTTCTGGTAAGTGAAGACCGTGATGCGACCCGTCCACTCGAGATCGCTGCCGCGGTTGCACCCGATGGTCAAGCTCCTTCGACAGTTGACGTTGTCGCTCCCGACCAACTCGATTCGCTGGTCTTGGACGGGGCGTCACTGGTTATATGGCAAACGACCCTGCCTCAAGGTGACTTAGCCGGCGCGATGCGCGAATATATCGGCAAAGGTGGGCAAGTCATTTTCTTTCCATCAGCGGGTGTGCTCTCGGGTTTGCTCTCGGGCGTCGGTGGCAGCGGCGTGGACTTTATGGGAGTTCAGTGGGGCGAATGGGTGGCTCGTGATGAAAACTCGAAGGTCATGGTTGAGAATTGGCGCGGCGATCAAGACTTGCTAGCCGCCACTCGCAGTGGAGCCGGTTTGCCAGTCGGACAACTGGAAGTCCGCGGCTATGCCAAACTTACTGGAGAAGGTTCGAAGCTGGCGACGCTCACTGGAGGTGACTCATTGCTGCTCCGAGTACCTACTGAGAAGGGTGGTGTTTATTTCTGCACTGCCTCTCCGTCCGGTGACTCATCCACTTTAGCGGCTAACGGAATTGTGCTGTACGCGGTGATTCAACGCGCCATTGATCAGGGCTTGAGCGCCTTGGGTAACAATACCGCTCGCATTGCCGGCCCCGCCGATGAACCAACAGAAAACTGGAAACGTCTACGAACATCCCTCGGCGGCGA
>JANRMD010000308.1:0-8229 GCA_033761895.1 Pirellulaceae bacterium
AAGCGTATGCAATATCCGGGCTAGCGCCGGCGGCTCACTAGCCGCTAGCTGGCGCCGACGGCTACCAAAACTAACGGCCCGTGGATAATCCGAGCCCTGGATAATCCAGGTTAAAGAACGAGCCATCATAAAGTTCAAAAGGCAGGAACTTTTCGGATCGTTCCGCTTCTAACGTTGGTGAGGCTTTGGGGGTTCTGTTGTGCAGGCGGTAACGAAAGCACTGACAGCCGCTCCAGATTGCCTTAAATTCACATCCTGCGCAAGCTTCCTGAATTGCAAAAAACACCCAGTCCAACTAATCTAATGCCTTGAGGAACGGAGTCCAGGTCCCATTTGAAGCTGATTAGGATAGCTCCTTGGCTTCATTTTGGCACGAATTCCAGAATGGCATTCCATCAGTTGCTTAGGGCGCGGGTGTCCTAGGTTTTTGTTACCAGACGCTTTTCCTTGTCGACAATTGGGCGTTTAGATGAAAAAACAGAATAGCAGAGTGACTAAGTTCAATCGCAGTAGTCAAGCACGCGCCCGACTGGCCAGACGCCTTCGTCTGGAGTCGCTTGAAGGCAGAGCACTGATGGCGACTGACCTTCAGTTTCATAACGAACTGATTGCGGAAGATGTCAATCAAGACTTTGATGTTTCGCCCATCGACGCCTTGTTGGTGATCAACACGCTCAACAGGAACATTACTGCGCCGAGTGGTGAAGGCGAAGGCGGTTCGAAAGGTAGGCTGCTGGCGGACGTTTCTGGTGATGGAGTAATCTCGCCGCTGGATGCCCTGATGGTCATCAATCGCCTGAATGCGGAAGGCGAAGGCGAGATCCTCAAGTACGAAGTTAGGATTACGGACACTAGTGGCAATCAGATAACACAAACTAGTGTAGGTCAGACATTCCGAATCAATGTTTACGTTCAAGACCTTTTGAATACTCGACCACGCCAAGTCGGTGTGTACTCTGCTGCGGTTGACCTAGACTTGCGAGTTTCGGGCGGCGCGATTCCAGTGGAAGACCTGGTGCAATATCCAGCCAACACTTCGAACTCATTCCGTGAAAATCTGATCACTGGTCCAACCTTTATTTTCCCGACAATTCCGGATCCAGTTGACCCGATCAACAATCCAGAACTTAGTCGAGCTTCAGGATCGAAGGGTGCAGCTGGTTCGAATGAAGAATTCAACGAAATTGCTGCGTTCGGTGGTGTCGGTGCATCTGCTAACTTCGGTCTTCAGTTGTTCTTCTCGACCGATGTTTTGGCGAAGACGGCTGGTACGTTGATTGTTGATCCCAACATTGCGGAAGAGGGTGTAAACGACACCTTGCTATTTGAAGAAGCTCGGGTTGTATTGCCTACCGAGATTGCGTTCATCCCTGATTCGATTTTGATTATTGCGGATCCAACTTCACCGGTTGCAGTCAACGACACTGTAACGACTCCAGAAGATACCGCGATCATTTTAGCCGGTGCGGGTTCGACACTCAGTCCAGCTTTGACAGCTAATGACACATTCACGGCTGGACGGACCATTTCGGTTACCTCGCTCGGCGCTATCGCTGGAGTAACTCAAGGCACCGTTAGTGGCCTGACTTATACACCTAAACCGAATTTCTCCGGTCAGGACGTGATTACTTATACAATCACGGACTCACCGAACGGATTGACATCGACTGCCACCGTGACGATTAATGTCACCGAAGTCAACGATCCACCCGTGGCGACTGCTGATGCTTTCACAATCCCAGGTGATTCAACCGCCAATCCACTGAATGTGTTGGCCAATGACAATGTGGGCGGTGGTGAAAATCAAACGTTGACAATCACAGGATTTACTACCCCAAGCAACGGCGGTACCGTGACGATTGTTGGCGGCACTTCGATCAGCTACACACCGGCTGTTGGATTCGAAGGAACCGAGACCTTCAATTACACGGTTTCCGATGGTCAAGCCTCTGCAACAGCCACGGTGACCATTACCGTCGAGCCTGCCACAACTCCATTCGCTCGACGCGACACTGCGACTATCGCTGAAGTTTCAGCGGGTGGCAGCGGCAGCGTGACGATCAACGTGCTTGCCAATGACAAAGTGAACACTGGGACTAATGTCAAAGCAACTTTGATCAGCTTCACGCAACCTGCTAATGGTACCGTGACTTTGAATGACGGCGGTACTGCTGCGGATACCACAGACGATCAACTTGTATATGTTCCAAACTTTGAATTCAACGGAACAGATACATTTACTTATGTGATGAATGATACCGTGGGTACGGGCGCTAATTCGACCGGCACCGTGGTGGTGACTGTGACGGACGTGAACGATGCACCGATTGCGGGCAATGACGACCTCACGGCTGTAGCAGCTACTGAAGACGTCCCGGTCACGATAGCCATTTCAACTCTGCTGGCTAACGATTCTCCGGGCCTTGGCGAAACCACTACCCAAACCCTGACTGTTTCGCCAGGAACCTCCTCGACGGGAACAGTTGCGGTTTCGGGTAACAACGTTGTGTTCAGCCCTAATACTGCAGTGAACGGCCAACGAACCTTCACCTACATCATCACGGATACGGGAACGCCAGCCCTGACCGCTACAGGCACGGTGACCGTCAACTTGGCCGCAGTGAATGATGCACCAATCGCAGGTGCTGACACTCGTAGCACGGACGAAGACACGCCGTTGGTAATCACCGCTGCCTCATTGTTGGCGAACGATGCGCCTGGACGACCACAGGCGACTGACGAAAGCACACAAACCCTGTCGATCACCGGTGTGAACAAGCCGACTACGACGACCGGCACGGTCAGCTTGGCCAACGGAAACATAACTTACTCGCCTGCTCCCCACTTCAATGGAACTGAGACCTTCACTTACACGGTTCTCGACTCCGCGGGTGCTTCTTCCACTGGAACGGTTACGGTAACCGTCAATCCGATCAACGATGCACCTGAAGCCGGTATCGATAGTGTTGTGGCATTCAAGGGTGTAGCGCTTCAGATTCCTGTTGCCGACCTTCTCGCTAATGATGCCGCTGGGCCAGTTAATTCCAATGAAGGCGGACAAACGCCACTGACGATCACGGGTGTCTCGGGTGCGGTAAACGGTACGGTATCTCTAAACACGACAACCGGAATCATCACCTTCACACCAGCCCCTAATTATTCTGGTCCGGCATCCTTCCAATACACCGTTGCGGACAGTGGTCCAACCGGTGGTACGAACGTCAATACGGGAACCGGTACTGTTAACGTTACCGTTCGAGACTTTGTGCCTACAACGATTTCCGGAACCGTTTGGGTAGACGATACCCACGACGGCATTATTGATGCTGCCGAACGCAAACTGGGTGGTGTTGAAGTCATCCTCACGGGTAATGCGGTTGGCATTCCAATTACGCCACGGACCTACATCACCTTGGCCGACGGGAGCTACCATTTTGATAACCTGGCTCCTGGAGAATATGTAGTTCGGTTTGCAACACCCGCGTACTTCTCGTCTGCATACGGTCCGTCCGCACCCGGCGGTAACGACGTAGCTGGCGGACTGGGGGACGCGGATAGCGTTGACAACCAGTTCACCATCAACGTGGCTCAACCGGGCGGCGGTGACGGTTCAGGCTATAACTTTGCAATAGCTGGGTTGGAAACACGGTACTTGGGCCTCTTCAGCTCACTGCTGGCCTCTAACTTTATGGGAAATCCAGCGAACATTCGTCGAGGTCTCGAAGCAACCCTTAGCGATGACAACTCGTCGATTTGGATGACTAAGCTGGAAGGCTTTGACAACATGGTTGCTGGAGAAGTCGTCCTCAATTCAGCAGGAAATCGCCTGCAGCTGACCATGGTTGACGCCAACGAAGCGGTCTACACGGCTACTCTGATGCCTAGCCAATTCCGCGTCGTAACGGATAACGCCACTGGCAATCGGCTCGTGCGAGTCTTCGGTGATGCAAGCTCGATCAACTTCCAGCAAATCAGCTTGGCCGCTCCGCCAGTGGTATCCTTCAACCGTTACCTAGAAGCCATTGATGAGATCTTTGCTCAGGAAGGTTGGGACGGCGTTCCGTAACGCGTCGCCATCCGACTGGTTTAGTTTTTCTCAAAACCTCGCCTGGAATGCCAGGCGAGGTTTTTTGTTTCCTGCTGCGACCGCGTATTCTGCAACGCACTAGTAGCTTTGGCGATGTCCACACTAGATTTGTTGGGTAGCAGAAGCCGTCAACGGCTTGTTGATTTTGTGAGCCGTCGGCGTTAGCCGCGGGTCTCGAAGTTTGGCGCGTGCATGGATTTGGCTCGTGCCAATGCAAGTTGAACTGGTGGTTATTCTGCACTGGCAGGATTATAGGTGATGAACGATTGCTCCTTCGGTCACCCGCGGCTAGCTAGCGCCGTCGGCTCACGCTGCCCGTGGCGCAATAATCAACCAGCCCTCAAGGCTTTCGAGAGCCGCTGCAATGCTGACGAAATGCTTGACGCATTCCGCTACGAGATCTCGGAATGCTTTGAGGGATTCGGTACTGCCGTTAGTTGGCAATGCTGTAACACATGATCTTGTCTTGCGACCTCAGGTAGAGCTTGCCATCGACGATGGATGGATGCGCCCAGCTGGGGCGGTTACCGCTTCCGGGACTCTTGAAGTGGCTGACTACGTTGTATTCCTTCGGATCAGGTTTGACGAAAGCCAACTCGCCGTCTTGGAATTGCATGTACAGCATATCGCCACCGCCGATGACAACAGTCGAACCTTTACCTGGGCCGCGACCATTCCAGAGGATTTCGCCCGTCATCAGTTCTGCACAGAACGGTGTGCCTCGATCATCCGCGTCTCCGTAAAGGTAATCCCCCATCAGGATCACGCCACCGTGCTTGTTGCCAAGCTTGGTGTTCAGGCCATAGATTTCTTTGACAGTAACGCCATCGGCGCTGGCCTGTTGTTGCAGAAGCGCTCCGCCGCGTCCGTACCCAACGGAGAAGAAGACTAGATCACCACGTGCGATCGGAGTTGGGATCACGGCGGTGGTCTTGTCGATCGGATACGACCATAGCAGCTTGCCATCTTTGGCCGATACACCTAGTGCACCACTGCCCGTGGTTTGAACGTAAACGCGGTTTCCACCCACTTCTGAAATAACAATCGATGCATGCCCAGCTCCGCGATCGCCTGATCGAACGGTGGTCCAGACAACTTCGCCTGTTTTCTTGTTGAGCGCGACCATGGTGGCTTTTTCCCCGCCAGGCGTGCAAATCAAGTTCTCGCCATCGATGAGAACCGATTCACTGTAGCCCCACGGATCATCTTTCTTTCCACCGAGTTCGTCGACGAGGTGCTTGCGCCAAACTTCTTTTCCATCAGCCGAATTGCACGCAACCAACACACCTTGGGGCGATACGACATAAACCATAGCTCCATCGACCGTAGGCGTACTGCGTGAGTTATGCCAATCAGGCTGCATGACCTTCCAGGCTGGTCCCGTTTTGGTAGTCCACAGTTGCTTGCCCGTGGCACGATCGAAAGCGATCAGATACTCATCTTCATCACCCTCTTTGGTCGAGAGACCGTCGCCCAGTGTAAAGATCTTGTCACCCGCCACAGCCAGACTGGCATAACCGCGACCTGCGCCTTCCGATTCCCAAACCAACTTGGGACCACCTTCTGGCCAAGCCTTCATCAGATTATTGTCTGGCGCAATGGCCGTCCGTTGGGATCCACGGAAGGTTGGCCAATCGTCGCAATAACCATGGTTAACCGCCAAGAAACTTGCACTTCCAGCAACCGTTAACGAGAAAACGCGGAGTATTCCAGCTAGGGACATGTATTTACACCTCTAAGCGAAACCAAAATGATTTACAGAATTCAAAATGAGTGCTTCATGCCTCGACACTTCTCGCCGACCGCGCCGTAGAGCGGACAGTTACTTCATGGTGACGATCGAGACGTGTTCAAGTTGCAGTTTGATCTTTGACAACTCAAGATCAAACTGAGTTGAAGCACTAGAAGCAGAATTCTATGCCAACGTTGGATCCCCTGCGAGGGTAGAGCGCTCGCGTCTCAAGACTTGCAAGACTTGAGCAACATGAACTCGCCAGCAACCAAACTGCACAGGGTCAAGTGCACAGGCTAACAGTACAGGCTAACAGTACAGGCTCAACTGCGCAGGCTCGCATTCGGCAGAGTGCGACCCACCTAAATCCCGGGATCCTCAGGTTTGTGCCTAGTACTCTGTCCAACTTAGATTTTGGGGTTCACTATGGTTGGCATGTCCCGGTGTAGCCACCGTTGCCAAACGGTGGACACCATGCGTTGCCTAACCACCGCTTGGCAGCGGAGGCTACGACCAAACCCAAATATCTAATCTGGTCAGAGCACTAGCTACTTCTCACTCGCGATTTTACCGCCAGCAGCGATCAGTTTTTCAATGTCGGCCTGCAGAGCTTGCCATTGATTCGCATCATTCCAAGAGTAATAACCAAAGTTGTTTCCGTCCGAGTCAATCAGCGCAAATTTCTCGGGATGGAAATATCGCTCGATGGGGATTCGAAAATACTCGGCCCCAACACGACGGATGTAGGGCAAGTCGCCGGTAAGGAACAACCACTGGTTTTCATCCGCTTTGAAACGCTCGGCGTAGGCGGAAAGAACTTCGGGTCGATCGACTTCGGGATCACAAGAGATACTTACAAATCGTACAGGTTGCCCTTTGAACTTCTCTTGCAGCTGCCGGACTTTTTCATTCTGTCGCGGACAAACCGAAGGACAACTGGAGAAGAAGAAGCCAGCCACATAAGGTTGGCCTTTGAGTTCTTCGCTGCCCATGCGTTTACCCGAGCGTTCTATCAGCGAGAACGAGGTCAGCCACTCTTCGCCTTTGCCATCAGCGGACTTGGCATTGCCTTGGTCAGCTTCTGGTGGGCGCGTTCGCTCGGGTGGACGAACTATATCGGCTTTGACCAGAGTACCGTCTTCGGTTTCGATATAAGCCACTCCCGCTTCACCAACCGGCATCGACTTGCGATCTAAGCGCCAGGCGATAAAGGCCACACCGAAAATGACAACTAAAGTTACGAGAACGCTATAGACTTTTACCATTTTGTAACACTTCGAATTACACCAAATCACTTTTGGCAGGGCGAAGCACAATCAACCAGGCTGCTGAAAAAGTGATCACGAGGAATACCAGCGACACGATCCAGCACTCTGTGAGTCCCGGGATCCAGATTGACTCAGATACTTTGCTCGCGTCCCCCATCATTCTACGCAAACCAGCAATGGTGTAGCTCAGCGGATTCATCCGCATGATCCAGTGCATTACCCACTGTCCCACAGGACTGTCTGAACCAGGCAACGGAATCGGGAAAAAAGCACCGCTAAGCAACCACATCGGCATAAGCACCAGACTCATGATTGCATGAAATCCCTGAGTCGATTCCATCGGCCATGCGAAGAAGACCCCCAGCGCGGTCAGGGTCAGGGCCGATACGGCCATCAACAGCAATACCCCACCAATCGCGGCTGTCAACGGCACACTGCCGATCGCAATCGCCAACCCGAGAAAAATACAGGCTTGAACCCATGCGATCGCACCGCCGCCAAGAATCTTGCCCGCCGCAATCGTCCACCGAGGCACCGGAGCGACCAGGACATTCTGCAAAAATCCCTCTCGTCGGTCTTCGATGATGGAGATCGTTGCGAATATTGCCGTGAACAACAGGATTAGCGCGATCGTGCCCGGCAGATAATAAGTCATGAAGTTCTGTTCACCGCCGCGAAAGGCACTGTGCATCCCCGTCCCGAACAGCAACCAAAACAAAATCGGCTGCCCCAGAGCCCCAATGACCCTGTTGCGTTGCCGAAAGAACCGCGTCCACTCCCGCCAACACAACATCCACACAGTTGCCAGCGCAGCTGTAGGAGCGGTGATGTTCGTTTGTGCAGCGGATGCAGTCATGCGTTTGCCTCGTTGTTTTGGATCTCAAGCCCCGTAGTCTACTTCGAAAGGCGTTTTTTGTCTTTGACCAGTGCCTTGCCCAAGCTAGATTTTGCGACGTTCCCACGCCACTTTATGGGCAATTCTAGTTGGATTGCCGTCGCGGAATGCGTCAAGCATTTCGAGGACCAGCCGGCGGGATGTTGCGACTCGGCGAAGCGTAGGCTGCTAACAACCTCAGTCCTCGTCGCCATTCGTCACCGCGTCTCAAGTTAGTGAGAAACCGAACGATCCGCAGAGTAAATCT
>JANRMD010000309.1:0-25491 GCA_033761895.1 Pirellulaceae bacterium
GGCAATCTGCGGCAGGAACAGGGCAATCAGATCGCAGCCAGGCTGTGTTACGAACGAGCTTTAGAATCAGATCCACAGTGCATCGCAGCACTTCAAAATCTCGGTTACTTGCTATTCAATCTCGGTGAACCGGAGAGATCGAGCGACATTTACGATCGGCTCCTCGATATAGCACCCACCCCCTTAAATCGCTTGTTGGCCGCTTCCGTCCTGCCCGTAGTTTACGACTCAGCGGCTGACATTGAATACTGGCGCAAGCGTCAGATGACAATGCTGAGCGATCTAGCAAGCAGCGGTGAAAAAGTCGATGCCACAGCCAGCCTCGTTCCCACCTGTTTTTTCGCAGCCTATCAGGGGCTCAGCGATCGACAAGTCATGACATTGCGAGGGGCGGCGATTCAAGGCAGCGATTATACACACCACAATAAGTCCAAGCCTCAGGCCGGAAAACTCCGCGTCGGTTTCTTGTCGGCTTACTTTCGTGACCACACCATCGGTCGCTTGAACATCGCGAGACTCGAACAATTGAGCCGCGAAAAGTTCGAATTGACTATCATCTACGCTGGTACGACAACAGATAGTTTTACGCAGCGTTTCGAAGCTGCCGCTGACCGGTATGTCAAACTGTCGCGTCATTTGCCAGCCGCGATCGAATCGCTGAAGTCGCTAGGTTTAGATGTGCTGGTTCACGCGGATGTGGGCATGGATTCACTTACGCAAACACTGGCTTTCTCTCGCTTTGCGCCGATTCAAGTCGCCACTTGGGGGCATCCTGATACAACTGGTAGTGCAACCATCGACTACTTCCTATCGAGCGCGAACCTTGAGGCAGCTGATTCGCAGGAGCACTACACCGAACGACTCGTAAAGCTTCCCTCACTTGGAATCGTTTACGAGCGGCCCGAACTGGCTAACCCAAAGACTCGCGCACTGCTTGGCCTACCAGTCGATCGCCGCCTTTATGTTTGCCCGCAAACCTTGTTCAAGTTCCATCCCGAGTTTGACGAGATTCTTGCGGCAATCCTAGACCAAGACTCAAACGCCGAATTGGTACTGCTTGAAGGCCGCTTGCCAGAGTGGACACACCGATTGCAGCGACGTTTTCGCCGCACTCTGCCGGAAGCCGGTCGGCGCGTTCGTTATCTTCCTGCACTCGCTCGCGAGGATTATCTTGCGCTACTTTCATGTGCCGACGTCCTGCTCGATCCGATCCACTTCGGCGGAGGCAACAGTTCGCTTGAAGCAGTCGCTTTGGGCGCGCCGCTAGTCACCATGGAAGGCAGTTTCCTGCGTAGTCGGATTTCGAGTACGATCTATCAGCAGATGCAATTCACCGACCTAATCGCCCGCGATTCTAGGTCCTACGTGCAACTTGCCGTCAGGATCGCCAACGAGCCCACCTACAGAGTCCATTTGCAGCAACGGATTTTGGCTGCTGGCGCCGCTATTTTCGAAGGCAATTCGGCGTCTCGAGAGCTGGCTGAATGCTTGTTGAAACTCGCTCTGAAATAAATTCTCGCCGAAGCAGAATGGCAACTACAATTGAGCCCATTATCCCTGCGTAGCAGTACCACCCCTCCATGTTCCTCCGAGTCTTGCATGCCCATCACTTCACGCCTGATAGCTCCCCTTCTGTTCGTACTGTTGAGCCCACCCGGTTGGTCCGCGAATCCAGTCCAATACATCGTCACCATCGATACGCCGCAATCACACTACGTGAACGTCGAACTCAAGATCTCCCCGAAGCAGGCAGGTGAGCTCGAGCTGTTTCTGCCCGTCTGGACTCCAGGCTCTTATCTTGTTCGCGAGTACGCGCGCAACATCGATTCCGTTACTGCCAGCGATTCTGATAACAAGCCCCTGAATTGCACCAAACACTCAAAGAACGGTTGGAAAATCCCAGCAGCCTCAGTCAACCCGATCACTGTCCGATATCGCATTTACTGCAATGAGCTTTCGGTTCGCACAAATTTTATCGACGCTGAATTCGCCATACTCAGTGGAGCCGCAACGTTCATCACCAGCTCACAACACTTGCCTGATGAACATACGGTTCAGTTAAAGCTGCCGTTGAATTGGAAACAATCGGTGACGTCGCTTGAGCACCCCGTTAATGCTCCCGCACATAGCTATCGGGCCGCAAACTATGACGAACTCGTTGACTCTCCAATTCTCGCTGGCAATCCCACCTTGCATCCGTTTCGGGTTGGCGATGTCGAGCACTTCTTGGTCAACCAAGGAGGCGATCCCTATTGGAATGGTGAAGCTGCTGCCGCAGACGCCGCCAAAATTGTCGCCCAGCATCAAAAGATGTGGGGCATGATACCCTACAAGCGATATCACTTTTTCAATCTAATCGCCGAAAGTGGTGGTGGACTCGAGCACAACAGCTCGACAGTGCTCTTGACCAGCCGCTGGGCCTTTCGCAATGAAAAGAACTACCAAAAATGGTTGGGCTTGGTCAGCCACGAATTCTTCCATGCATGGAACGTGCGGCGTTTGCGTCCCAAGGCACTCTCCCAATACGACTACCAATCAGAAGTTTACTTTGACGAGCTTTGGGTCGCTGAGGGCATCACCAGTTATTACGATGATCTGGGGTTGGTGCGCGCCGGCTTAATCAAACCGAAAGAGTACTTGGCTGCCCTTTCGAAGCAGATTGAAACCTTGCAAGCTTCCCCAGGCCGGCAAAAGCAGTCGCTGGTCGAATCTTCACACGATGCTTGGATCAAGTACTATCGACCCGACGAGAACTCATCAAACACCACCATCAATTACTACAACAAAGGCGCGATCGCTGGCATGTTGCTCGACATTGCGATTCGCAAACGCACCGCCAATCAGAAATCATTGGACGACCTCATGCGTTTGATGTACCAACGGTATGCGGATAAAGGTGGTTTTACCAACCAGGAATTTGCGGCTGCAGCAAGCGAAGTCGCTGGCAGCGACCTGTCCGCTTGGTTTCAGCGTGCGATCTATTCGACTGAAGAGCTCGAATATGCAGAAGCCCTTGATTGGTTGGGGTTACAATTCAAAGCGGACGGTCCCAAAGAGGGCGCGCCGGAGGCTAAAGATGAAGCTGATGCCGAGCCCAAGGACTCTGCAATCTGGTTTGGCGCCAGCGTTGAGAACAAGGATGGCAAGTATTCCATTACGCGGATCACCGAACACTCACCCGCATTTCTAGCAGGTTTGAATGTCGGAGACGAAGTGATCGGCGTCGATGGCTTTCGATTGTCCGAGCCGATCGACGAACGATTGAAGCAGTACAAAGTCGGCGACCAGATCACCACTCTGCTCTCACGTCGCGGAAAGCTAATCGAACTGCCGGTTATCCTGCTGGCTAAGCCCAAGCAAACGTGGAAGCTGGAGGTGTTAAAGAATGCAACACCGTTGCAGTCCGAGAGTTTTTCAAATTGGCTGCACCAGCCTGTCCCCGCCAAGTAAGCGTTCAAGTCTTGATTTGACTACGTGTTCCGATGAGACCATCGCCACATGTATAGTCAGTTCTGAATCACAATCGCTCATAATGACAATAAAAAACGGTCAAACGAAAAGTTAAGTTTTCGTTTGACCGCAGTGTAATCAGCATGGGTGCACTACTAAGAACTAGTGCACTACCTAAACTCGAGCAGACTAGTCGCGATCGCGATCACGGTAACCGCGATCATCGCTTTGATAGGATGAATAACTGGCTTGAGCGAACATCTCAGGCTTGCGTTTGGTGCTTGGCACGCCGGCTTCTTCGAGCACTTTATCGAGTGCATCTTGAGCTAACGAGACGCTTGAGTCGCGTGTCGAACCGCTGTTTAGCGGATAGCCCATGGCGGTAACTGGGCCTTTATAACCAGCTTCAGCAAAGTGCTTGATGTAACGCACGTTGTCGACTGTGCCGTTGGAACCTGGCAGCAAACGATCCTTGGAAGTCACTTCCTTGAGACTGACGTCTTCGACCAAGTCGGCAATACGAATGCCGTACACGCGATCTACTGGCAGCTCAGCCAATTGATCTGCAGCTCCGCCACCGATGTGCCAGCTCCAACTGTCGAAGATGATTCCGACGTTCTTGGCAGTGCATGAACGGAAAAGAGCCAAAAATCCGGTTACGTCACCGACGAACTTGAACTGCTTGCCCTCAGCATTGGAAGGGATTGCGGTGAAGTACAAACCGACTTGAATTTCCTCTTTGCCAAACACCGCTGCGACTTGATCAATGCGCTTGTGCATAACCGTGAAGAACTCATGGAAAGGCAGGCGATCGGTGGCCGGCGGAACTCGCAGCATGGCGACTGTGGCACCAATTCGCTTGGCAACTTCTGCTGAGGCGGTTAGTGCAGCCAGTTGTGTGGCGAAGGACTCATCGTCTGAATCGAGGTCGATCGGCGCCTCGAATCCACTCAGCTTCAATTTGCCACTGGTGAGAAAACGGGCTGCGGTCTCAAACGAACCTCGTTGGCTGCGTTTAACAAGATCCGAGAGGTCGATATCGATCCCGCGAAAACCGTAAGTCAGTGCTAACTCGATCAATTCACTTTGGCGACCAGAGATTCCGATCAAGCCCGCGTTGAGATTCTTGTACATGTAATTTGCTCCTTTTATGAAAACGTGCTTCGGGTGCCCTTAAGCGTCGCTTGAAGCGTTTGAAGGGGCCGAAATCCCCCTAAGGACGTCCGTTGTTGACCGGCCTCTCAGGCCAGTAACCGAACTTAGGCGAATACCCGTAACATTCAAAATTGTGGGGTACTGAAGTATCGCACAGGCACCCAAAAACGGATAGGGGACGGTTCGATTTGAGACCGCTGCCAATCACGAACTCTACCACAAAATGCCCACAAAAACCGCAATCCTTCACATCAGGCATAGACTCGACTATGGTTCAAGCAGTGGGACGCGTACAACGGCAAGGGGGGGGTGCCGCAGATAGCCCTAAGCGAGATGCCTAAGCGAGACAACCTGAGGACTTGTTGATTTAGTCAAGTTGGGTTCTTTTGAGCAACTCTTCAAACAAAACTGGTCCGGCAAAGCTCACTGAGTCGCTCTCAGCGGACTCACCAACTGCAGCCCCAGAATCTTGCAGCAAATTCGCCGCTTGGGCTTGGGCCAGCGAAACATTTACGCAACGAGCTTCCGTGGTCGGACGGTTGCACGCAGCGCAGTCACATGGTGTCAATGGATCGTATTGTTTGATTTGGTTTACAATCCACAAAACATCCATCGGACCGACGTCACCATCCCCGTTTATGTCAACTTTGGGAACGTCCGCCTCACCTTCAACCAGCTGCGTTGGCTGACTTCGAGCACTTAGGAAACTCAAGACCGCGTGCGCATCATGATGATTGATCACCCCGTCGTCATTCACGTCCGACGCTCGGGTTTCCTCCGTCACCTTCAGATAGACGGGGCCATTGTTCACGTTCGCCACAGGCACAGAATCAACCAGAGTATCCGCCGCCATTAAGCTGCGAGTTTCCATGATTTCGAACATCGACCCGAGTCGCAAGAAAGTTCGTTGTTGACCCATTTCTGTCTGCTTCCTCTCGCATCCGATCCACGCGCAGGCTCACCCGCAATGACAAAGCGACGAAGTACTTCGATAACCGGAAGTTTGTTGACGCTCCAGTAGTCTGATACCCAATAAGCGTCCAAAGTTCCAACTTTCCACATCGTTTTGTGGGCCATTGGAGGTATTAGTATAGGCAAAAAGCTCGTTGTTTCAATTTTCTGCCGTGTTCCAAACGGTATTTCACGCCCAAACTTGCTGATCCTACCGGTCATTCGCTTTGGTCGAGGCTCGCGCGGACTTTTCGAACCAAGCCAAGGGGGGTGAAGGGTTTTTGGATGAACTGGTCAGAAGTTCCCTGCAGATTGTATCGACTGAGCGCGTCGTCGGTGTATCCGCTCATGTACAGAACTCGCAGTTCGGGAAGCACCTTACGAGCTTCTTCCGCCAACTCTCGGCCACTAATCCCAGGCATGATCATGTCCGTAACTAGCAGATTGAGCTCGCCCAAGTGACTACGAATTAATTCCAAGCCATCCGCGCCCGAGGAGGCCGTATGCACCGTGTAACCCTGTCCTTCCAGAGCAAACTTTACAAGCGTCCTTACCGCCTCTTCATCTTCGACCACCAGCACTGTTTCATGACCCTTCAGTGAAGCGTGTGCTTCCGCAGAAACCACATCGCTGATCGTCTCGTCTGCAGCAGGCAACAGTATTACAAAAGATGCACCAATTCCCTGCGAGGACTCAACGGTAATTGTCCCACCCGCTTGCTGCACAACGCCATGTACCACCGCGAGCCCCAAACCGGTTCCCTTCCCAACATCCTTCGTTGTAAAGAATGGTTCAAAGATCTTGTCTTGCACATCGCCACTGATCCCGCACCCCGTATCGCTCACCCTCAAAGATGCGTACCTCCCGGGAAGCAAAACTCCGGAACTACTATCCACTCCCGATTCGAGGTGGACGATACGAGTTTCAATGGTCAATTGGCCGCCCGATGGCATGGCGTCTCGAGCGTTTACGACTAAGTTCATCAAGACTTGCTCAAGTTGCCCCGGATCGATCACCACGCGAACTGGTGTTGGATCAGACAATACAAATAGAGTGATGTCCTCACCAATCAGACGTCGGAATAAGTTTGCAGACTCTGCCACCAAATCATTGACATTAACAAGTCGGGGCTCAACCATCGATTTGCGACTAAGTGCCAGTAACTGCTTGGTTAGGCGGGCGGCTCGATCACCGGCATCGAGTATTGCAGCCAAGGGGCCCCGAGCGGTCGCATCGATGTCCAAGTCTTCTAAAATTAGTTCACAGTAGCCATTGATGACAGTCAATAAATTGTTGAAGTCGTGAGCTACGCCACCAGCCAAGCGTCCTACCGCCTCCATCTTCTGAGCTTGCCTGAATTGTTCCTCTAATTGTCGCCTCGCAGTGATATCACGCAGTACCCATGTGAACTCTCGCTGCCCGTCGCGCAAGAATTCGGTGATCGTCAATTCTGCGGGGAATGTTGTGCCGCTTTTGCGCCGACATTGTACTTCACGACCTACACCCAAAGTTCTATTCGGACTCGTCCGCGGGTAATCAACTGCGTACCGGTCACTGCGATCGCCGTTCAAGTCAGGAACGATACGATACACGTTTGTACCTAACAGTTCCTTTTCGGCATAACCGAATAGTCGCTCCGTGGATTGATTTAGCGAAGTCACAGCACCACTGTCGTCGACCGTTAGAATGGCATCGTCGACACTGTCGAGTACCGAACGCAGCAGAGCCGCTGACCGTTCTCGCTCAGTCAAATCCGATAACGCAACAAGTGTCGCACCATGCCCATAACCTTCGATAGGTGCGGCGACTACATGCAAAGGCACCGACCGCCCATCTCTACGCAAACCAACCAGTTCAAACTCCGGCATCGGCTCACTCGCTCGCGACATGTCCTCAAGCCGACGACGAAATGACTCATGTGAAGTCGCATGCAGGAGTTCGAACGGACTACGTCCCAACAAGTCGTGTGGACTTTCGGCTCGCATCAACCGCACGAACGCAGCATTCCCGAATAGAATGGTATCGTCAGCATGCACGAAAATGGCCGTTGGCAACATATCGACCAATTGCCGATACCGGGCTTCGCTCAATCGCAAAGCCTCTTCAGCGCCGACTCGATCCGTAATGTCCCAGCTGATCCCAACCAGTCGCAATGGAGTTCCAGCCGCATCACACGACAGCTTAGCTTGGGACGACAACCAACGTGTGCCCCCATGCACCCGAAAGTCGCAATGGTAATCGGCTCGACGGTTAAACGCATTATCGAGAGCCGCTTGCACTACTTCACGATCATCTTCATGGATCAATTCCATCGCTTCTGCCTTCCCTGTGTCGATATCCGCTGGCGCGCCCATCAATTCATACATCTCGGGTGACCACCAGGCGTTTCCGGACACAAGGTCCCAGTCCCATACACCACCCTGCGCACCTTTGAGAGCCACGCGTAAACGCTCTTCGCTCATCCGTAACGAATTGGTCGCCGCCACCCGGTCGGTGACGTCGATCGACATCCCCGTCAGTCTCAGCGGTGATCCGTCGGAGGCTCGATCAATGAATCCGTACTCCTCCAGATTGGCTGTGGTTCCATCCGGACGGACGACTCGATACTCGTTACGGTATTCAGTACCAGCCGCAAGGCAGGCAGCGAGTCGCGAGTCGAAATTACTCAAGTCGTCGCGATGAATCTTCGCTCGGACCTCATCCAAGGTTCCCACCCGCTCTGCTGTAGCAGGTAAAGCAGGTTCCTTGCTAAAGTACCGTGTCACAACATCACCTGGGATTTCCCAGGTGAACGCAATGGCTCCAGCCGCTTCTAAGGCCAATCGTAGACGCCGCTCACTTGCTTGTAGCTCTGCTTCAGCACGCTTGCGATCGGTGATGTCAAGTGCCAGCACTAGTCTTGAACGACCATGCTCTAGCGGCAAGTCATAACTCGATACCTCGACATCCAATATAGTTCCGTCCTTCCGGCGATGTTTCCACTGTGTCGAACGCTTGAGACCGCGTTCCGTTCGGGCCACATCGGCTTCTAGCCTCTGGACTTCGTCGGCTGGACGGATATCACGAATCGTCATGCTGAGAAACTCGCCCTGACTGTAGCCATAGGACTGGATCGCGGCATCATTGACGGCAAGAAACTTAAGAGTATCAACGTCATACACCCACATGGGATGTGGATTTGAATCGAAGAGCATTCGGTAACGCTCTTCGCTGGCTCGTAGTTCCGATTCAGCACGTTTACGGTCGGAGATATCCTGTAGTGATCCGCGCACTCGCACTACTCGACCTGCTTCGACGATTGGCCTGCAGATCGTTCTTACCCATTTCTTTTCCCCATCGGCCGCAGTTAACTGCATTTCCATATCATGTGGTACACCATCTTGCGTTGCAGCCAACAAAGCGGCTTCAATCTCAGGACGCTGTTCGGGACTGAAAAAACTGAGCGACTCGGCAATGGCCGGTGGTGCGTCGGCTGGCAAGCCATACATAAGAGCAACTTCAGGTGTCCAGTCTGCTTGCATCGTCACGGGGTCAAATCCCCACCCACCAACTTTCGCCAATACCGCAGCTTCTCGAACAAGCATCTCTTGTTCGCGCAGACGAGCCTCGTCCAGCCGTCGCGCAGTCACATCCGCAGTTACAACCAGCGCTCCCTGCGGTTCACCATTGACAAACGAAACTTGCTTGCGAACGTTCAACCAACGCGTCGTACCGTCTGGCCAGACCACGCGGTGCTCCAAGTCAAAGCAACCAGAACCAGCTGGATCAAGTGCGGCCTCAATCAGTTTTGCGAGCTTATCGTCATCATCCGGATGAAAACGAGCGTGTAATTGGGCTCGCGAAATTGTCTCCGATGAACCATACCCAAATTGCTCACGGGCTCGCGGCGAGAGTTTCGCCGTCTGACACTCGTAGTCGACTTCGATAATCCCAAGCTTCGCAACTTCAATCGCGGCCTGCAAACGCCGCTCACTCTCTAGCGCGGCTTCGCGGGCTTGCCGCTGAGCCGTGATGTCCTGATCGGTTCCTTCAACTCGGACGAGGGCCCCCGATGCATCGCGAGTCGCGCGCGCCTGACTGTGAATCCACATGCACGAGCCGTCCCCGCGCACGACTCGCAAGTCATTGGCGAATTCGTCAGCCCCCGCCAGCATCGCTTCCACTCTTGCAACCGCAATTGTTCGGTCCTCAGGATGCAATAACGCGAGAAACGCATCAAAGCTTGGTCGAACAGCCTGTGGATTCATACCAAACAATTCGAATTCCGCGTCGGACCACCAGACACGATTGGTGGGCGGTTCCCAGCTCCAACTGCCCAGCCTCGCGATTCGCTGAGCTTCGCGAAGACGGGCATCGGTTTCGCGCAAGACCGCTTCAACCTGAGCGCGGTCTGTAACATCTCGGCCAATACCAATCAGACCAATCACCGCTCCAGCAGAATCAAAGAACGGAGCCTTAGTTGCTTGGTAAGTCCGCGTCACTCCCACGGATGTCAGCGTTTCCTCAAGCGTAACCACCTTGCCACCGTCCATGATTTGACGGTCGCTTGCCATCAATCGCTCGGCCTCTTGAGCTCCGAAGAGTTCACGATCATCGCGACCTAGCACTTCGGAAACCGGCTTACCGATGAACTGCGCAGCAGCTGCATTCACTAACAGGTAGCGACCATCACGATCTTTGACAAAAACAGCATCATCCGTCCCTTCTACCACCAGCGAAAGCAGCGACATCGAGCGTGTCGTATTCCGATATTCACGACGGCACAGCCAAAACACCAATCCCGCCGACACGAGCACGAACATCGCGCCTTTGCCAGCAGACACAAAATAACCTTGAACCGTCAGCCCCCCAGATTCGGCTAACGTCAAATCCGACAGCGCAATCCAAAGCAAGCCCGCGATCAAATAGATCCCTGCAATACGTATCGCCAACCAGTGATGCGTATTCGGCTCCAACCTAGGTCGCTGAGCCCGCACTGGAGTGGCCAAATGCGAATCATGGGTAATCATGAGGCGACCGATTTCAAAATAATGACGTACGTCTAGGTGAGAAAAACAAGGGCAACCGGCAAAACAAAACAGAGGACATAACCAACCATCGTCGCGAACGGATCAAGCAAACCGACAATAGCTTAACAAACCGACAATAGCTTAACGGTTATCGCCCATGTCGTCCATTCAGCCCCTCCGCGTCAATTGCAATGAATTCTGGCAGCATTCAGCGTGGTTACGTTCGCCATCAACCATACCCATTCGGACTCACTAGCAGGCTGCGGAGAAGTGCAACCCGAAGCGTCAACGAGGGAAGGTGACAACGACTTAGTCAACCCCTATCTCAATCGCAGCTTGTGCCGTCCAACTTCGGTGGCTTGTGTTAGACTAGGAACTAGCGAGACTACTTTAGCGACCGATAGTCCCTTCGTTCGCACTGGCACCCCCAACCAAGACTTGCCGCCCCAAACAACGCCAAGCTCAAGGTTAAACTTCGTTGATGAAGTAAAGCGATCAACTCAGTTCCGCGTTGAGTTTTGGGTCGATAGATTTCACTTTTAGGCGTCCAGATCTGATGAGACCGAGCACCATCTTAACAATGCGTTCATCCTTTAGCTTTTCCTGTAAGATGCCTGCTTTTGCAGCTGTTTTCTGGATTTCCGCTTGAGGTGGACTGTCTAAGCGTTCCCAAGGTGTGATTTGCCAGCGGGTCTTCTTGATATCGTTACGTTGAGTGTCATAACGCCAACCTGCGATTAATCGTTCGGAAACCCAGCGATAGTGCTCCATCATCCGAATTCGTTCATCCAGCAGAGGTGGTACGCTAAATTGCGGTGACTCGCCAGCCATGTTCCCTAGATGTTCAATGTACTGCCCAACTGCAGCAGCTTTTAACACTGAATGAATCGCTGACGAACGGTTGGATGCGCGCTCCCACTCGTCGCATTTTTCCCAAACACTTTTCGCGACCTTGTCGAGTTTTTTCCAATCGAGTGAACGCATAGCGGCGACCACATTTTCGGCTAGAATTGCTCCCTGAAGCTCCTCGATACACGGATCCCAACCCTTTTGATCCTTAGGCATCCAAATCAGATGCAAATGACGTGCTAGCCATTCGCTCCATGAACTGGTTACCTCGGTATAAGAGACGCTGCCATAACATTGGCCGAATGGAATTAGATCACAGCGCCTGTTGTACGAGATCTTGCTCGTCTTGCGCCGCGATCGCTGATCGGCCAGCAGTTGTGAAAGCTCACGTTGACGCGGAATCCAAACAAAAATCGGCCAGCGCCGATCGTTAACTTCCAGCTTTTCGAGTAGTCGTTCACCAATCGCAAAATTCTGTCGATCATCTTCGAAGCAAACTAAGATAATCGGTTTGGCTCCTTCCACTTCATAACAATCATTTAATCCCTTCAAAAAACTTGGATCAGTCGCTTCCACATATTCGACGTACTGAGCATTACAAATGTACTCGATTCCCGGAGAACCCTTGGGTAACTGGCATGATTCGACAGGTCGATAAGCTCGCGAACTCCAGACGTTACACTTAGGGTCGAAATCCCAGGCGGGAATGTGCCCAAAGGCGGGACCGAAGTGTGGATGGCGAGCAACAAACCGTTGGGCCTTTTTTTCAATGTCTCGATCAACAATCGTCATTCTCATGCGCTTACCATTCTCGAAGTGCGCTAACTCAGCCAACTTGAGCGCAAGGGTTTGCCCAAACCCACCAAAGCCCATCAGAATGATGTGCGCGAATTGATCGTCCGTGACTGGTCTAATCGGATGACCATTCAAGCTAGTTGTAGCAATGTCTTCCAGCAAACGCCGTGCGGTTCGCTCCAATGCATTGAAGACCTCGACATCCAACCGCTCGCAGTGCTCGAGTTCTTTCAGCTTTCTACGCAAAATCTCTGCCAAGTCGCGATCGAGCACATGAACGTAACAACGCAGTGCTTCACGAGGACGCCCTATCCAATCCTTTCGTCCAACGCGTTGCAGAATATCCCGAACTTCGATCACGCATTCAATGTTGCATTCGTCAATGCCTGTGACTACGAAAATCTCGTTGGCTCTGTGAATCTGCGCCGCTTCCAAAGATTCACGTTTTGTCGCGTCACCAACGATAACTATCGCACCAGTCGCCCGCGCCCAATCGAGATTCGGATTATTTTCGTCTGGCTCGATCACAATGATGGTTCGACTGTCCTTGAGTGCCACCAAATCCGTTATTAACTGACGACCGATGCGTCCTAGACCGAGAATTACCACATGCTTTGAGGACAGTCTCAATTGCATTTCTACGTAGGACTTGTGGAACAACAACGCAATGCCCTTGGCTGCTACGGTCGCCGCGAGCAATATCGCGGACACCATCGCAACCTGGAGCATTAGAGACTTACTGTCGTTCAGTACCTTTACATCGATGTTGAATGCAAAAAGCTGGAAAGTTTCGTAAAGCGCAACCGGAATCGACGTTGCTGTCGTCTGCGTACCAAAGCCAATTATGCCGCAAATCAGTACAAGCATCCCGAGTACGATGATTGCCATCCCGCTCCATCGATCAACTTCGCGAATTACAGCCCGGGTTTGTCGTGGATACCATCGAGCGATCAACCAAAACAACAACCCAATGCCCGATAATCCGAACAGCAATTGAAAATGGGGAGAAAAAAGGAGATTGACCATCGATATAGTGACTTAAATGATGCCGAGTTTTAAGGATAGGAATCTTTTGGCTCTAAGAAATAGGCGTCCACGAGGTCTTCAATTGTCCGATCGCAAACGTCAATTGACATCTCAAGACTAGGATTTACGTGACGTCCCCCCTCGGGCGTAGGTAGATGCCTTGTCGCATCACCAAGATTCCCAGCCCCATGCCAACTACCGCAGAAAAACCGCCTATTATCTGGGACACACAATCCATCAGGGTCCCGTAGAAAATCATGTGCGGCTGCGTTTTTGCTTCAGATAATGGCGTTATGGTCGGGTTGAGAAAATTCACAATGACAAACGTGGCGACCAACAACGAAATTACAATCGGCCAAGCAGATCGAAGTACAATGGCCGCGATGCGTCGAAATATGAAGCCGAGGTGATTCATTTGGTCAAGTTCAATTGGCGATGCTAGAAACGCGCGCCAGCTTCGAGATGTGCGCAAGTTATTGGCTGTCATCGCCATGCCTATACCTAGAAATACACCCGAGATTATATAGGCCCACCCAAATCGAGTTGCGACAAAAAGATCATACCAAAATGCCGTCGAAAAACGTGGCTTACTCGAGACTTCACCATTAAGCCAACCCATTTTGTGCAAGGTGTCCATCTGATAAACGCCCGCAACTTCGAGTGTCACAATAGAGCCACTTAGGAATCCAAACAAGACTCCCGCGATGATTGAGCTGAATGGGCGGAGTGGTGAAGCAGGAGTGTCATTTCTTCCTAGCACTTGCTGGTTCAGTGCAATTCCAGCCGCAATTACACCGCCCCAAACGCAGCCACCCGCGATACCGTGAAAAATGCCCATGGTAAAGTTTGGATCTGCTTGGCAGAGTGCGAAATTCTGCGAAGCTGGTAGCCACTTAAAGAATGCGGCCGAAAAGCCACCTAGTAGAGTTGCAGGGATCGTCACGTAAAGCAAAAAGGCTCCACTCTCAAATAGACGTGTCACAGAAGCGCTCGCGCGAATAAAGTAGCGGTCTAGTGCACGAATCTGTTTATAGACTCGCGAAAATGCAGATGCAGGATGCTCCCCATCTTCAGTGTTCGTCAAGCGCGTAAATCCGCGTTCGTAGGCAATCAGCATAAGGGCCAACGCACGTCGGGAATCGCGACGTGTCCCCTTGGCCTGTAAACCATCGAGGATTGGAACCATCAGTTCACGATCCTCCAATTTCGCCAGCGAAGCGGCGGCAGCTTGGCGGGTCACAGAATCGGGGTCATAAAGAGCACACTTGATAAGTTGTTCGTCAAGTTCTCTCTCGCGCTTCATCCCCAACAAAGCAGTGGCATTGCGTCTTACTTCGGAGTCTGTCGATTGAATGGCTTCGCTCAACACAACCGTGTGCATATCGGGAAAGTCCTGGCTTACGCGCTCAGACCATTCATAACAGCGTTCGCCAGCCGCGAGACTGGCTCGAAAAATAAACTCGGCTTCATCAACAAACAACCCAGGTTGCGATACAAATGGCTGACATTCGGCGAGGATGTCTGGGTGCTTACTGAAATATCCAACGAGCGAACCACCGTGGGTTTCTCTGCATTTCTTCATTAATGTGTTCAACATTTCAGCAGCTGACAGCAACGCTGACACGCGTTGATCACGCCCTTTACTTACAACATCAGCCAGCAGATCATGGGCAAGTTCAAACCACTTTTCACCACCTCGCATTTCCACTCGCAGCAAGTGATAAGCCTCTAGCTGCTCTACGATCCAATTTGGCAACCGACCTGTTCTCCCCTTGGCATCATCCTGGCGAATTGTGACCCTTACGGACGCCGCATCCACAAACCCCATACAACCCAATTGAATCAGATGCTCTGGATAGATGCGCCGATCCTTAGTTTGGCTTCGAGTACGCTCACTGCATGACACCGCTCGGACTGTATCGCGATAGAACTCGACCAAAGCCGAATCGACGAATTGACCTAGCGTCTCATCGTCACCAGCAGCGAGCCTCAAGTGTTCATGCTCGATGAGTGTGATGTTTTCAGGCAAGAGTCGCCAAAGCCGTTCGCAAACAATCTGCAGGTGGACCAACTCAATGAACTCGCCACGCTTCCGGACCACCGTTCCATCTGGTTGGTTTACGCGCATCGTATTCAACTGTCGTACTAATTCCTCCGCGACTCCCTCGTCAAAATGCGCAAAAGGCGCAGCGGGAAGAGTAATGGCTTTGAGTGCAGACTGTTCGTCCAGCCGTTTCAATCGAATTCGCCTAGGCTTCAATTCGTCCGGTAATCCCTCAACCAATTCATTGAAGTTTGCCAAATATTCTTGGCGAATAGCAATGATCACCCTCAGTTCAGAATTCTGCCCCAGCGCACGAGCCATGTCCTTAATGAACTCGATGCGGTCTGCATGACGATCCCGATGCTGGGTAAAGATCTCCTCAAACTGATCAAGAACCAAAGCGCGCCGCTCCCCCAACGCCGTAGATAGACTGCGAAAATAGTCAGCAAGACTACATGCGGGATCGGGCGTGGACGATCCATAGAAACCGCAAAGTGTCAAAAACACAAAGACGTTTTCAATCTCCGTCGCTCGCCCTTCAAAGCTCGCAGGCACCTCCCCGCCCACACGTGTGCTCGGCAGGACTTGCATTCCTAGTTCTGTCAGGGTCGTCCGCACCTTAGTGTTTAGCAGTGAGCTTTTGCCCGCACCAGACGGGGCGTAGACCAGAACGATTCGAGATTCCTCAATCGCTTCCAGAATTTGCCGGAGCTCATGGTCTCGACCAAAAAACCGGTCTGCCATTTCAGGTCGAAACGGCTGGGGGCCCACATACGGTGAGACATGTGGCAATACGCCCTTGGGAGGACTGATGTCCGACCTTTCAGGCGATAACTTAGCAACCTCAATTCGCTGTGCAGGTTGCCTCAGCCGCCTCAACAGCCGATCTGCCAGACGATCCAAATTGTGCTCGAAAGCGCCTACATGGGACTCAGACCAGACCCGCTCAGTAATCAACAGGTTCAGTCGTCCTGGCAATTCACACGGAGCAACCTTCGTCGCGAAGACAGGGACTCTTCGATGCACCGCATAGTTCAACTCCAGGCCAACATACGTGGAATCGATTGCTTCAGGCGACAACAGCACCACCACTGCCTTAACGGACGATATTGCATCAGCGATACTGGTCGAGATCTCATCGCCTACGTCCATATTGAATGGTGCGAACCAACAGTAGATCCCCGAATGCTGTAAGTGCCGGGCAATTTGTAATGCTGATGTATGGTTCTTCGAACTGTAGCTGATGAAAACTTCTGGCGTGTCCGGTGCATCCAGAGGGACACCGCAGGTGGGGCAGTGGCATTCCGCTCGAGAATCGTTCGCAATTTCTCGAAGTTCACAACAATCAGGACAATAGACAGGTACGTGCATATGAATTTGGCTAATGAATCCTTCTGGGAAGCAGTTCGATCACAGGCTTTTGCTACAGACGTTACCTGCTAAATTAGTTGCGGCCCACACGACTTTCGGATTCTCTCCGCTAATTGCGGTTCACCCTGACAGGACACGCCAACAGCGAGTGAATCTAATTCATCCCAATCCCAAATTCCAGCTATGCTAATTAAAAACCCTCAAGTCTACAGGCAACACTTGGCAAACCCGTTCAGTTTACTCTGTCAATAGAGATCGGTCGGCAACAACAATGCTAACGAACCTTACAGCAAGTTCGCCCAGCCAAGTTATTCGGAATATCCAGCAGCGCGCAGCTAATCGTCGCGCCGGAACTTCCATCGACGACAATCGAAAAATCGCTCTCGTAATCGAAGGTGGAGGTATGCGTGCGGTGTACTCAGCCGCAGGTGCGACGGCGCTGGCTCAGCTTGGATATTCAGGGCTGTTCGACGAAGTCTACGCAACCTCGGCTGGGGTAATGAACGCAAGTTACTTTATTGCCAACCAAGCATTACTGGGGATGTCAGTTTACTTTGAGAATTGCGCAACCCGCAATTTCTTCAACCCAGCGAGATTTTGGAAAGTCATCGATGTTGATTACATCGTCGACAAAGTCGCTGCTGTGGAAAAGCGATTGGATGTGGACGCAGTCAAGCGGTCCGTTACTCGCTTGCTTGTGGCAGCCTGCGACTACCGCACTGGTGCACCTTTACTCATCGATACCCAAACTACCGAAACACCCATTTGGGAGGTCTTCAGAGCCGCTATGGCCATTCCGGTCTTTTACAACCGGACCGTCCAAGTAGATGGCAGGGCATGTGTCGATTGCGGAACAATTCTGCCATTCCCCCTTACAGACGCTATTAATAGAGGCTGTACGGACATTCTGGTGCTGCTTACTCGGCCATCCAGTTTTGAAGAGCGGTCGCCTCCACTCGGCATGAAACTTACTTTCAATGTCGTCCACTCTCGATTTAAACGTACATTGAGCCACGCATTCGCTCACAGAAGAGAAAGCGCGCAGCGAGTTCGTGAGCTTGCTCTAGGGCGCATCGCGCCTCCCCCTGGCGTCAATATAATGGCCGCGTTTCCAGATGAATCCGATGCCGTCCAAAGCACCACCACTCAACAGGATATCGTTTATCCGGCTGCCCTACGCTACGGCAAAAAAGTGCTGGAGTTATTTGGACATGACCCAGACATACTGGTCTTGCGATAGGGCAACACAGACCCAAAAGAAGTTCTGTGCTTCGTAGCGATTATCGCAGAAGTGCCCCCCCGGAGACATAGGGGAGCGACTCTCCTTCACCGCGCAACACCGAGCGCTCCGATCCATTTTGACGCTCACTGACGATCACCTTGAATGGATTGCCTGAGTAGCACACCTCACCGAAGAATGCGAAAACGGAAGCATCTTCGGTCACAAACATCGGAGCTAACTCTCCGGCCGTCGTTGTGTAAGAGAATCCACCCAATACTTCGCTCCTTCCCCCGCCTGTCGTTCTAAGTAGAGTGCCTCCGCGCTCAGTTTTGTAACCTAGAATCCACAAGTCGCCAGCGCGATTGGAGATGTGCAGCCCTTCATTTTCAACATTCAATTGCCTCGCCCAAGTCTTCTGTTCATTGAGTTCTAAATTGTTGGTTGTTACGTCCTCGAAGTACAACTTTCCTCCGCGAGCTTTGTCAGTGAAACCTATCCGCTTAGCTCCAATGCTCTTGAAACAGACGGTTCGCAAAGTGTCTACTTCTATCCCACCATTGATCGATGATAGATGCTCGATGCAAATGCTCGGGCTCGCGCCATCGGCCAATCGGAAATCAGGGCTAGCTTGTTGCTCGTAATCGACCCATCCGCCTGTACCGAGGACACGGCTCACGTTTCCTCGAAGCTCAACTGTCGACTCCAACCGGAAAAAACCGGGCAGAAATAGAGTCGACGCCCCCGAGTCAACTGCTCGCTGAATCGCCTTGCTGGAGTCGCGAACGCCAGTCGCGTCTGCCCCAAAGTCAACTACGTTTGCCCATTTACCAACCGGCTCAGGGTTCACCTCAGGCGTCTCGGCGACGGGCAGCGGCCTGGATGGAGCTCCACTTTCAAATACGGATAACGGTTGCGTAGAAGAGTAGGCTTCGATGTTTCGAGACGCGCCCTCGGGCTGCTCTCCGCTTTGTAAGCGATACGCCGCCGATTGATCAGGCGTTTGCAAACTTACAATCGCACGTTGGTAGCCTTTCGTCCTTAGGTCACGCGCATACAGATGCCCACCGTTGAAATTCAGCACCGCTGGATGCCCTTCAGCACCCGGCATGCCCTCCAAAACGGCTCCTACAATCAAGAAGGTACCATACGTCTTTATCGCAGGTGTTTTGCTGCGACTGTAGAGACTTCGTATCGAGATCGCTTGCCCTTCATTGACAAAGCCCGCCTCGCCTTGATCAGTCAAGCTGACGTATTCAAACGTCTGGCTGTTGACCGCATGCCCTGTCTTGATACCGATTCGAAAACCGTCAACTTCGCAGTTCTTGACGAGTAGCGGGCCATTCATATCCCCGTAACTAAGGTCTAGCCCAATCGCTGCCGTGGAAGTTCTATCGACAAAGCGACAGTTGCGAACCGCACCGTAGTTATTCGAATAGAACTGCAAGGCAACTGCTCCCGCATTGTTTTTGCCAATGTCGAAGGTAATGCCTTCAATATAGTTGTGAAACCAATCCGCTGAACCGAAGCCACCGCACCACATAATGCTCTGTGGATTCTTCGAATCGGTGAAGACACCATTTTTGAGTCGGATTGTTGTTTTGCGGGGGTGCTTACCTTGAATCCAGTTGTGGCCCCAAGCATCCTTGCCGCTAGAGTGTTTCTTGGACCACCGAATGGTCTTCGATACCAAGTATTCTCCCTCCGGGAAATACAGCACTCGATGCTGTCCCATCAAGTCATCGATGGCCGCTTGGATAGCGAGTGTATCGTCAGCTACGCCATCACCTTTTGCGTTGTACGGCGGTAACGTAACGTTGATCACCGCATCGCATTTAGGAAACTCAACTTCACTCACCCCATCAAGACTAGCGCCCACTTTCTGCGCTCGAGTCACTTGTGAGACGGACAGCAGACATACAACGAATCCAATCACCACGGGTAGATGAAAAAGTCTCGCACAAAGAAACTGCATAGTATCCAACCCGATCTTTCTGAAGGATTTGAACATCTTACTTCCACCGTCAGCGACTACATGTCTTCTCGATGGATGGATTTTATCAGAAAATCAGGGAAAGCATTTTCCAAAAGCAGACACCCAAAGTGGCCAAGATTCGCGGCGGCGCCTTTGCGGCGAATGCAAAGCGTAAACAGTAGCCAGCCGACCGAACATTCCCTTAGCAACAGTCGTAACCAACAGTCGTAACCAAATATGGGCGGCTGAACAATCGATGACTGACACTCCAGCGCTACACCCAAGACAGGATTTCGCCAGCTGTCACAAAATGCAGTTGGCTTTCGGTGCGCAGTAGCAGTCGACCATACTCATCAATTCCTTCACAGCGACCGACAATCTCGCCACTTTCGCCCATTCGCACTTTAACGACACAGCCCGTAAGCAGACATCGACTTCTCCACACGCTCAACCATTGGTCGGAATGCTCGCGCCATGCGGACAAGTGCTCACGAATCTGCTTGATCAGTTCCACCAAAACGGTTTCGCATTCAATTGCCCTACCTGCGATGCTCGATAAACAAACCGCTTTCTCTTGCAGCTGAATGGGCGCGTCGCGCCAATCGATGTGAGTGTTAACTCCAATACCGATCGCAAACCCAGTCGTTTGGGAACGCGCTTGAAGCGCCTCAATCAAGATTCCCGCCAACTTACGACCGTCAACATAAGCGTCATTGGGCCATTTCAGTTTGGTGCGATAATGCGGAGTGGACTGGAGCAAGTTATCAGCAGTGGCTGCTAGCGCCACACCCGTTACCAAAGCCAATTGCGGATGCAAACTAGGATCGCCGGGCAGCTCATCCCAAGGAATGGCCAGTGTTAACATCAGACAACCGCTCGGTGACCACCATTGATTACCGCCGCGTCCGCGACCAGCTGTCTGTTGGTCAGCGACAAAAAGAGCGGGTGTAGCTTGTGGATGATCCACGTACCAACGCTTTGCCAAACTATTGGTCGAATCAACCTCATTTAGCCATTCTAGGTGACGCAACCACCCCTGGCTTTGCAACTCGTCCACAGCCGATTGACGTCGCAGTTCTGCTATCAAATCCATGGTGGCTTTCACCTATACGATCAACTTCAGTCTGCCGGGCAGCACTCGAATCTCCAGCGGTAGCACGCCGCCTGGATCACCATCCAATTGATAGGGGATAGAAATTGTGGATTGGCCCTCAGTGGGTTGCAGCGTGATGCTAGTTGCCAGCGAATGCGAAAACTCCGTCATACGTTGGTGACTACCCAGCCACAGTCGCGTGAGGTATCCGACACCCTTGACAATCCCAGGCCTGCGGAACGTACACACATCCAATTTCCCATCCAGCGGATCGGCTTGTGGGCAGAATTGCAAGTTGGCTGCGTAACGCGGCAAGTTGAAGATGAACGTCCACGCCGCCTGTTGCTCGCGTTCCGCCTGAGCCATAGCGTCGCTTTCGCTCAGACTCGCTAGTGGAAAGCGATAACGACTAAGGGTCCGCAGGATCGGGCCCGTGTAAGACCAGCGATTGATATGCCCTTTGCGATTGGCATGCATGTCTTCAACAACCGCTGCATCAAAACCACAACTGGCCATGACCAAGAACATCTTGTTGTTGGCCAATCCAACGTCCAGCGCCATCGAGCGACTCGCCCGCAGACGCTCACGAGCAGCCGTTACATCACTGGTCAATCCAAGGTGTTTGGCAAGTAAGTTCTCGGTGCCTAGCGGAAAAACCAGCAGTGGAATCTCAGCCGTGATACGATTGGCGAGCGCCGCTGCGGTACCGTCGCCACCCGCTGATACCACCGCACGCAGTCGACCCGCGTTGTGCAATTCCGCCGCTTGCTGCTCGACTTGATCCAAACTGGTACATATGTCAACGCTGAAGTTGTCACTGATCAGTGAATCGCGCAGACTATCGAGCAACGCTTGACGCGAAACGGCTCCCGACTTCGGATTGGCGGCAATTAGAATATGTTGTGGCTGTGCCATTCAACTTTGCTCAAGCATTCAAGCCACCGAAACGACGCTTGCGATTCGAGAACTCACGAATCGCCTCTTCAAGATTCTGGCGTTCGAATTCAGGCCACGCAATATCGGTTACCCAGATCTCCGAATAACTGATTTGCCACAATAGGAAATTGCTGATCCGCATCTCGCCGCTGGTTCGAATCAGCAGATCTGGATCCGGCATACCAGCCGTATACAGCGTTTCGTCGATCGATTCTTCAGTGATTTCGCTGGGCTTCAAGGTCCCTGAAGCTACACGGTCCGCCAGCAAGCGGAAACTATCGACCAACTCCGACCGAGCCCCGTAGTTGATGGCCAAGCAAAGTGTCATGCCAGTATTGGTGGAACACGCTTCAATCGTGCGATCCATTTCAGATTGCACGTCGGCGGGCAAGCGTTCGCGTCGACCAATGATTTTCAGTCGCAGGTTGTTTTTGACCAGCGTCTCGCGCTCCGCGATGAGATACTCGCGTAGCAGAGCCATGAGAAACTCGAGCTCCTGAGCAGGACGTTTCCAGTTTTCGCTACTGAGACAATAAAGCGTAAGGACTTCGACCCCAAGATCGCGACACGCTTCCATGATCCGCCGCACCGACTCAACACCGCGTAAGTGCCCTTCAATTCGGGGCAAACCTTGTTGCTGAGCCCAACGGCCATTGCCATCCATGATGATCGCGATGTGCTTAGGTCTGCGATCTGGAGAAACAGTCTGTTCCGGTGTCGGCTCAACCGATTGCGAAGGCAAGTTCACGTTTGACCCCGGTAATAAAATGAATGGAAACGGTTGAGCCGATTTGATTTTTTGTTTGATGCCGAGACTGGATCCCGGAACATTATCCCCGAGCCTGGACACTGAGGATTCAGCTGGTTTAGTTGACCATCGCCATCAATCGGGCACGATCGGCAAAAATGGTTTGCACTCGGTCGGGACCGACGGAAACAATTTCTACTGGCACTCCCACCAACTGACTGATCCGCGCCAGGTACTCGTGGGCCTTCGGGGGCAAGTCCGCCAAGGTTCTAGCGCCCGTCACGTCGACCTTCCAGCCCTCATGCGTTTCGTAGATCGGTTTGGCGCGACGCAACTTCGCAGCATCGCACGGGAATCGATCGACGCGTTCACCATCAATATCATAAGCGACGCAAACATTAATGGAATCAAAATGGCTCAGAACATCCATCATCATCAGCGCTAATGCATCGACGCCGCTCAGACGAGCCGTGTAGCGGACCGCAACTGCGTCAAACCATCCACAACGTCGTGGCCGGCCAGTCGTGGTGCCGTACTCGCGGCCAATTGCACGTATCTTCTCACCCGTCTCACAGTGCAGTTCCGTTGGGAAAGGACCACCTCCGACGCGAGTCGAATAGGCTTTAGCAACACCGATAACCCGGCGAATCCAGCGGCTTGGAACGCCCGAACCGCTGCAGATGCCTACGCCCGATGAATTGCTGCTGGTAACAAACGGATACGTGCCATGGTCAATGTCCAGCAGCGAACCTTGCGCTCCCTCCATAAGCAAACGCTTACCCGCGTCGAGTTCATCGAGCAACACGTTCGTAGTGTCACCGATCAATGGCCCCAGCTGCGATGCCCAGCGACGAGCGTGTTCGTTGATATCTGAAGCAACCAACTGGGCTGCTAAATCGCTGGCCCCCATGCCAATCAGCAGACTCTTCTTGGCTTCCGCAATCGCAGTGATTCGGTCCGCCAAATCGGGCTGCAATAGATCGATCATGCGGAATGCAAAGTTGCGGCCCACTTTGTCACGATAACAAGGGCCAATACCGCGAAGCGTAGTGCCGATATTCTCGCCTTGAACAACCAAGCGATTCATGACTTGGTCTTCGAGCAAGTGCCAAGGCATGACCAGGTGAGCCCGCTCGCTGATCATCAGGTTGCTGCGCGGATCGATGCCCCGCGACTCTAAACCCTCGAGCTCCTTCAGCAACGTGGTCGGTTCGATGACTACGCCGGGAGTGATAAAGTTCCTGACGCCAGGGTGCAAAATACCGCTGGGCACATGGTGCAATTTGTAGACTTGGTCGCCACTAACGACGGTGTGTCCCGCGTTTGCTCCCCCCTGATAACGGACGACGCAGTCATGGTCTGGCGCAAGCAGATCCACGAGCTTCCCTTTGGCTTCATCACCCCATTGCAAACCAATCACGCATGCTGCAGGCACCGAAAATCTCCTCTGGCAGTCTGCCTTCCCCCTCCAACGTCGATTATTTGGAGTCTTGGGCGTGAAGGCAAACGCAGCAGTATCAGCCCCATCAGCGAAAGCGTCAAGTTCCTCTCGCCTCGCCAAGCCGTTTGGT
Source organism: Pirellulaceae bacterium (assembly GCA_033761895.1). Lineage (GTDB taxonomy): Bacteria > Planctomycetota > Planctomycetia > Pirellulales > Pirellulaceae > Aureliella. Next base: position 24,193 of record JANRMD010000309.1, read on the forward strand.
GGCCACAACTACTCCAACAGCGACCTAGCGGGCAAACGAGATTTCTAGCAAAGATCTTGACTAATCGCTTCACTTGAAGTGGATTGGAGATATTCACAACTTTTTATCTTCAGAGTGGTGGCGTTCGGCAGCGTAGGCGGTGTAGACTGAACGATATCAACAACCCGGCGGCAGGATCGCTCCGGCTGACCACAGGTGGGGTTTGTTGCTAGGAGTCGCTCAATGGGTCGAGTTCTTGACGGAATCATCCGGCGAGCGAGCGTTCGTTTCTTTCCGAGAAACCCAAATGGCACTGTTAATCCTCCGAGTTACCTTTATTTGTGTGGCCGCTGGCATCGCGACGTTGTTTTTCCGCGTCGGATTTAGCGGTCCATCGTATTTACCGTACTTGGTCATCGCTGGGTTGGTGCTGCTATCGCTCGGCGTGATCGCGATCGATATCTTCACGCCACGCAAGCAGATCGAAGTTATCTCAGCGGTCTACTTCGGTTTGCTTGTCGGATTCCTACTGACCTATATCCTGTGGGTCGCGCTGGCTCCATTGATCCCCGACAGTCCGTATACGCCTCCGATACAGTTACTGATGGCGGCCGTACTCTGTTACGGCTGTACGAGCCTGCTGCTGCAAACTAAAGATGACTTTAGGTTTGTGATTCCGTACGTCGAATTCTCAAGAGATCTTAAGGGAGTTCGGCCGATGGTGCTCGACACCAGTTCGATCATCGACGGACGTTTGGCAGAGTTGGCGGATACCAACATCATCGATAGTCAAGTCGTGATGCCTGCGTTTGTGCTTGCCGAGTTGCAGGCGATTGCGGATAGCAACGACCGCATGCGCCGCGCTCGAGGCCGCCGCGGACTGGACATCCTGAACAAGTTACGAGCCCATCCGAAGATCGACTTTCAGATCTACGACCGTGAACTACCTGAATTCGCTGGGCAACCCGTGGATATGAAGCTGGTTGTTTTAGCCAAGCACCTCGACGGCAAGATTATCACCGGCGACTTTAATCTCAACAAAGTCGCGAAAGTTCACAATGTTCCCGTCATCAACTTGAATGAGATCGCTGCTTCGCTCCGGCCACAATTCCTGCCCGGCGAAACATTCGAAGTCCGCGTAGTCAAAGCGGGCGAAGGTCCCGACCAAGGCATTGGTTACCTCGACGACGGTACCATGGTGGTCATCGAAGGCGGCCGCTACCGCATCAACGCTACGCTGGTAGTTGTTGTCACCAGCACCCTTCAAACTCAAGCCGGTCGAATGCTTTTCGCCAAAGTCGAAGACGGTGTACGCAGCCA
>JANRMD010000310.1:0-12357 GCA_033761895.1 Pirellulaceae bacterium
CAAGTCTGCGTCGGTAAACCCAATGAACGAACGCGGCCGATCGACCACAGCAACGCCCAATGAGACTCTTGCCTCCAGCGGGCGGCATGGATTTGTTTATTGGTTGGTTTGCGCGCTTCAAGAAAGGCTCGTTCAGGCGGGGAAACGGTCTCCCACAGCGATTCGTTCTCGAGCCACTCTATGACTGGTTGCGCCTTCACACCACATCCGACTGCTGCAACACAATGCAGTACGATTGCCCTGCGAGCGACCTCTGCAGGGTTGCGTGGGCATTTTTTATGATAGTCCTGAACTGCGGGAACGATTGCGGTAGTACATACGCCATGTGACGCGGCCCAAGCTTTGGTCTTCATGACTGCGTACCTCGATCCAGCGTCTGCTTGGCAAGCTCAGTGAGTTCCTCAGTCGTAAAGAATCGCCAGCCATTGAATTCATCAAAGATGTATTCATTCTCACTGTTGTGAGACTGCAGTAACTTCATGTAGTCGGCAGGCAGTTTGGGTGTCTTCGGCAATTGCAACCTCTCAATCGATTTCCTTTAAGAACTTTTCTAGCTGGCTGTGTGAATCAGGCAGCCCACGCTCCTTCATCAACTCAGACAATTCTGGTTCTCGGCTCCACAGGATCTTTCGCCGTAGGAGGCACGTGAGTACCTCTCGCTGAATTGAGCTCAAGCCAGCCTTGATTGGGTAGCGTTTGGCCTTTTCAAAGCACAAACCGAGCATCGCTTCAGCGAGTCGACATGCGTCGAAGTCATCTTTGGTACTCTTGAAATAGAGCATCAGTTCTCGAACGAAAGGTTCGCCCTGATCCAAGCATCGACACGCGATAGCTTTGAGAAGATCGGCGTGCAGTTCGCTGTCCATCAGATTTTCATAGGCATCGCTAAGCTTCTCAAATGCGCCAGAGTCGGGCGACTTAAAGTACTGTCGAATCAAGTCGCTCAAGTAGGCGAATGCTTTAGGGCTAAAGGCACGATCGATGGCGTGCAGAGCCTTGAGGATCGGTACCAATTCCTTGGGCGGTTTAGCTTTACGGAACTTGAGGCGTTCCCAGGGATTGGTCAATTGGACAATCGGTTTGGTAGGTCCGTTCCACTGACTACCAATGAAAAAATTGGGACGTGCCAGTATGTCGTTCCAATTCGCTCCCAGGAACAGATTGACCGATCCATGGTCGTCGTCATAACATCCAAAGCACTCGTAATCGATAAACCACGACAGCAAACCGTTCGTTGAGTAGTGCTCGCAGAAACAGACCAATTCTACGGTGTTCAGAATATAACTACCCGGTATACGGCGATTAGGATCCTCATCTGCCCAATCCGAGCTGGTCATGGAAAACTCATGTTGGGATAACTCCAAGTACTCCAGCCTATTCAAGACAATCGGACCGCACTCCGATCCCCGCGCACGAATTTCGTAGTCAGGATTTTTTTCCAGGAAAGCCACGAGATCTTTGGGGAGCGCGGCAATGTCTTTTGTGTTGGTGGGAGACTTCAAGGAAAATGGGAGCGTCTTGGCCACGCGATGTTCTGTAGACCAGCCTTGTGGAATCCCTTGTGGCCACATTTCATCAAACACGTTGGTTGATACCGCTGTGAGATTCGACCATTTCTGTTCTGAACGCAATGCAGCCAGCTTGTCAAAGTCTCTCCAAACGCCTTCTATAAACTGTCGATCAAGCCGATTGCGTTCAAACTCAATCTGAAAGCTCTCTACGACAAAACGAAGGTCGTCGAGCGCTTCCGCCACGGATTCCACTTTCGCACTCCACGCGGCCAGAGTTACCTGTTCAGCGGCTTGCATCACTTCGGAAGCACGGTACTCCATAATTGAGTTGCTGTAACTCCACCTCTTCAAGGCTGGAACGCAGTGGCTATTGGAAAGTCGATTCCAGATGCGTAGCAAATTCGGATGCATGGAGCCTTCCGCCGCGGTTTGCTCGACACAGGAGATTGCGGTTTCCAGCATCTGCCAGTACTGCTTCGGAGCATCAGGCAGCAGTTTAAATACAAGCGGCATCACCCGCCGCATCGAGCGAGCGACAAGTGCCACTCGAGCCCAACGAGGCAAAGTTTTGAGATGGTCATCAGTTGGTAGTTCTTTGCGTTTCATGAATTTCTCTTTCTCAAAACCTACCCGTTTCCTGTGCAATGCCGACACGCACTGCTGTGTCGATTTTGAGTTTATACCGGTTCACACTCGGTTTTTCCTTGGACCTCTAATCAAGTTTCGCATGCTGCCATTTAAAGGCCTCAAGCCATTCGTCTTTGCCGAATGCATACGAAATCATGGCATCGACAACTTGTTCTGCCGAAAGCAGTTCGTCAACGCGATAGTGGCTGGAGGTGTTGACCAACTGGTGCTCCAACAAGAACCCATCGGGTTCACGATAAGTTTGAATGTAAGTGCCGCCTTCCGCGATTGCCAGGATTGCAAACGGATTGTCTTCGTCAGGGTCGATGCCAGTGATCACTCGTCGGATATCCTTCTTGGTAGCCGACTCGAAAAAACCAAATTGTGGCGCGTCGAGATGTTTTTCCGCATACTCCGCGGCGATATCGATCAGGATGTGGTCGGTCGGCTTCTCCTTCTCGTCGGTCACGACGATCAAGAAAGTGTCTGGTTGCTTGCGGGGATACACACGTACATGAAACAGGGTTCGCGTACCAAACTGGTAGACAGCGCTGATGTCCTTTTGTGTTAGGTTTCGAGCCTTCAGGTCCAGTGTAGGGAACAGCTTCGTCGCGTATTTGAGCACGCGATCGATTTGCGCATCGCTGGCCGTTACTTTCTGCGATGCGCCCGAACTCAGGAGTTGTTTGTATTGAAGCTTGTTAAGTAGTGCCATGACTCAATTCACCTCTCGATATGTATTTATCCGTACCGATCAAACCCTTCACCGATCGATTCGGTCAGTTGACCGATCTCAGTTAGCGTAGTGCTCCTGCCTGAGGTAGCCACCGTCGCCAGACGGTGGATTTACCCTTCACCGATCGATTCATCAGTTGACCGATCTCAGTTGGCGTAGTGCTCCTGCCTGAGGTAGCCACCGTCGCCAGACGGTGGATTTACTAAAACATAAAAGATCAGGAAGACCAGTCGCTTGGAAGTGCATGCACCGCTTGGCAGAGCTTTCCACCGCTTGGCAGCGGTGGCTACCTTCCACTGCCCAATTACTTATTCGGTCCCAAACTTCTTGTGAAGCTTCGGGTAACGCTTTCGCATTTCGGCATCATCGTCGAAGTCCCAACGCTTACCTTTAGGCTCCACATCGGGATCGTCAGAAGCGTGCCCTGCAGGCTTTCCAAACGCCTCTTCGTAGGCCTCATGGAACTTGTCGTGGTCGTCAATTCCAGTTGCTTCCATGTACGCGTCCATCGCAGGGTAGCACTCCCACTCCGCTTCGTCAGGTTCAACACGTACTTTCGAAAGTGTGTCAGGGTCCTTAAGCGCAGCGGTGTAGATGGCTTCGCCTTTTAGAATCAACCAAGAGCGAAAGTAGACGAAGCCATCGTCGGAACAACCACCATTCATCAAATAGGCAGCGCCCCAGAGTTTCCAGGTGTAGGCTGCGTCGTGTACCGCGTTCCACCACTTTTCAAATTGGAGGATCTCCGATGGACTCAGCTTCGATAGACGCTTGACCAATCGCTCTTCATGCTCTTCAGGATCCGAGCGTTTGCTCAGCTCGATATGTTTCCAGAATTCGGCTTTCTTCATTGAATAAGCTCTCGTAGATGATAGTGGTTACGGTTCAATGTCTTGAAAGGGACTCCGCAGTTCTGGCTTTATTTTTCCATGCAAGCGCGTCGACAAGGAGCGATAAAGCGGATGTTGCGACAGCTTTAACAAAGCCGCGGCTAGTTCATTGGAATGGGCTCGAACGATGTTTTTGATCGAGCGCGTTTCTGAGAATCTATCCAATCGCGTTTCCTCCGGAGGGGCTATTTTAACTTACCCAGAAGAAGCGTGATCCTTACAGGAATTCGCGATTTTTCGGGGGAAGGCCAGGAAAGGGAACGCTGCCAACCTGATTACCAGCCCTTTAGAAGATCTGGACGTACGAAAAGGGCCTGATAGTTGCCGATAACAACCTTGAAGTACTGTCCGCTCTGGCAGACTGAATGGTATCGATCGGTGGCGCGACGTACGACTGTAGCCTGTTCGAGATTACTCAAGAATTCCTTAAATCGCTTTGTGGAACGCCGCTCGTCGTCGATGTACTTCCAGCCAAGCGGCGTAAGGGTCTGGGCCGAGTAGGCCGAGTAGGCGATAAACGACTCAAACGATTCCGCCACCGGAGTTCCGTCGTGATAGAACACGCCTGTTTCGTCAAGGCTCATTCGTACTTGAGTGATGTTCTCAAGATCGCATCGCACGAACTGAAGATTTTCCTCTTGGCTCCAACGTGGTTCACCACTGTGATCCTTCAAACCCACGACGCCGTAGGTCACATCCAGATCGGGAGCGTATCCGCCGAACTTCGTTTGAAAATCGAGAAACGCAGGTAACGGAGGAACGCCAGCACACTCGAAGGCTGCTAATGCCTCGTCTCGTGTCATCTTGAACCGTCGAGCGTTGCGTCTGAGGTATCGGTATTCGAATTCAGTAAGCATGATTCAGAGGCGTCATTCATAAGGCGGAGGGCTACCGATTTTCTGAGCTATCAAGTTCCGAAGATAGCCAGTAGCTCCGTTGCCAACATCTGATCGCTTAGTCACTTGATTGTGCAACCAGATCTGCTGAACTTGCAACTGTAATCGACTGGGTGCTGGCGCCTTCAATTGAAGCAGTCCGAAGCTTAACAATTTTGGGTCGTCGAGCCTTCTTGGCTCGCTCGGGAACCAAGTCACGCATCGACTCTAGGCGACCGAAGCATAGCAGTCGATCACCGGGTTCGAGGACCCGCGATTGCTTGGGATTGGGGAGGACGGTCGTACCTCGATTCAGCGTCAGGACATTGATATCACGTTCACCCAAGCCTGACTGTTCAATCGTCATACCAACATATTCGCTACCGTCGGGAATGTGCAATTCCGCCACCCCATAGCCGCTGCTAACCGTCAAGCGCTGGCGAACGTCCAATTCTGGGAAGTTTACTTGGGCGGCAATGTAATCAACGATAGCGCCTGCGACATCCATGTGTGTTGCGGCTTCGATGCCTTCCAAACCAGGCGACGAATTGACTTCGATGATCTGCGGCCCCGAGTCGGCTTCGAGCATGTCGACTCCAGCGATCCTTAGGCCCATGATCTGTGCAGCTCGAACTGCCGTTTCGCGGAACTCTTCGTCCAGTTCTACCGGCTCGGCAGTGGCCCCACGGTGCACGTTGCTACGGAACTCGGTACCTTGCGCTGTCCGGCGCATAGCGGCGACAACGCGATCACCTACGACGAACGCCCGAATGTCCCGTCCCTTGCTTTCAGACACGAATTTCTGCACCAGCACGTTTTGACGCGCACTCTGCAAGGTTTCGATAATCGCTTCGGCAACTTTGGCGGAGTCGGCCAAAATGACTCCGACACCCTGAGTTCCCTCGAGCAACTTGATAATGACCGGCGCTCCTCCAACCCGCTCGATGGCGGGCAGGACGTCCGAGCGGTCGCGCACAAACGTCGTCTGCGGCATGCCAAGCTGATGACGGCTGAGAATTTGAAGCGAACGCAATTTGTCACGCGAATTCATGATCCCATTGGATGAATTCGCGGAGTAGATATCCATCTGTTCAAACTGACGAACAACGGCTGTTCCAAAGTAAGTAATCGATGCCCCAATACGAGGCAAAACAGCATCGATCAACCTCAAATGCTTGCCGTGATAATACAAATCAGGCTTGCCAGTCGCGACATCTATGGCAAACCGGAGTGTGTTCAGTATACGAACTTTGTGGCCACGCTCCGTTGCTGCTTGAAACAGGCGTTTGGTGCTGTAGCATCGTGCGTTGCATGAGAGAATGCCGAGTTTCATAGATCACCGCAATGTTGAATACTGGAGAAGCTGCGAAGGGATTGCCGAGCGCGAGCCGACAATTTTTCAGTTACCTGAATTCACCTGAAGATAAGTAAACAGAACAGATTTCTACAGAATCGAATCACGGAAGTCGAACGCGGAGTGAAAGCTAATTGAACAGGCCAAGGGCGTTTTTGCAATACCTTATTTTCGACACTTCACGCTGAACTCGGGCGAGTTTACTTGATGCAATCAAGAGTTTTCGGATAAAGCGTTAAACGCTACTTTCCTCGCCCGTGTATTCGGAAGCGACGGAGGTTCGCAACTGATCACTTGGGAGCGGGTGGTATTGTCCATTTTCCTAGATCACTGACATTTTCGTAGATCACTGTGAAGTGATTGAGCGACTAAGCTAGGGTTGCCGCGAGCAGCGGAAAAGACATCATTGAAGGGGGCTTTAGGGTAAGTCCGCCCCCTTGATTCGCGATGGATGAGCACGACGGATAGCGAGCTAGCTATTGCAAGCTTTCTGGAGTCAAGTTTTGCAGGCCATTTAGTCGCGATTGCACGGATTTTATGCTTAGACTGGACACCTAACTTTTCGCAGCCTGAATTCGGCTGCCGCGTTTCATTACCACCAGTGCATCGCCAGCCACTAATGTCGCCGATGGGCTTGGGTTCATGTCCGTACCGCCTTCTTTGCGCAAGAGTGCGACAACCAACAACCGTCCGGAAAACTCTTTCTCAACGTCACCGACACATCTTTGTAACCAGGGTGAACCAGGTCCGATTTCGATCTCCTCCATGTCCAGGCCGAGTTCATTGAGGTGATTCTCGAATTCAACGTTGGTTTTTGTGCTATTGCCCAACAATTCACGTGCATTGGGATGGAGGATCAAGTGCGCGATGCGGTCCGCGCCGATGTGTGCTGGCAACACAACGCGATTCGCCCCCGCCTGCATCAGTTTCTGTTGAGTCGATGGGACTTCGCCTTGCGCGATAATCTGGATTCCGGGGTTCATGTTGCGTGCGCTGAGGGTAATGAAGACGTTCGCGGCATCGTTGGGTAGAACGGTCGCTAGTACACGAGCACGGAGCACTCCTGCGGCTCGCAATACAGACTCGTCCGTCGCCTCGCCAAGCATCGTTAACCAGCCCGCTTCGCGCGCATCGGCGACCCGGTCCGGATTTTGGTCGACGATGACAAAACTGGCTCCACCCACATCCAACTGATTGGCAATCATCCGTCCGATGCGTCCATAGCCGCAGATGATCACGTGCTTGGATAATTTCTCAATTTCATTCTCCATGCGCTTGCCTCCTAGGGCTAATTGAATCTGAGCTTCGGTCAACCACTGCACCAATGTACCGGTGACCAGAATGATCCCAGTACAGCCGAGAACGATCAATGCCATCGTCCACAGTCTCAGGCCGAGCGATGTGATGGGTACAACTTCGCCGCATCCAACCGTGAAAGCGGTGATTATGACCATGTAAAAGGAATCACTCCAGGTCCAGCCCGCCAGCCGATAACCGAGCGTGAAGACAATCAATACCGCTCCGACAAAGCCAGCTGCCAGTAGCAGATTTGCCTTGGGACGGCTTTTCTGTTTAGCCATAGAAGGTTGGACGCCTGATGAAAGTACGCATTTCGCCTCATTGGGCAAGCATTATAGCTCCTGAAACTGGCGACAATACACTGGATCGTTCTCCCGTTTATCGCATTTAGGCAAGACGTCCTGGGGCGTACCCACTATATTGTGTCGCTTAGTATCAATACCCCAATTTTCAGAGATTTAACTCAATGGCTAAGAACAGTGAGCGGCCGGTGGCGTTGGTCACAGGCGGTGGAACGGGAGTAGGACGAGCATGCGCGCTGCAGTTCGCGGAGCGTGGTTACGATGTGGTTGTCAACTACTCCCGCAGCGCCGGCGATGCAGAGCAAACGGTCGCTGAAGTCGCAAAGTTGGGGGCGAACGCGATCGCCTACCAATGTGATGTGTCAAGTGATGCTGGTGTGCGCGGAATGATCGACAAGATTGAGCAGCATTTTGGGCGCCTCGACGTGTTGGTGAACAATGCGGCCACGACGAACTTCATCCCGCACGCGGATCTGGACGCGATGACGGAAGCCATGTGGGATCGCATTTTGGCGGTCAACACCAAAGGGCCATTCTTCTGCACTCGTGCCGCCTCGAAATTGTTAGCGGCTGGTGGTAACGGCTCGGTAGTCAACGTTAGCTCCATCGCGGGCATTACAGGTGCGGGATCTTCCGTCGCTTACTGCGCCAGCAAGGGAGCGCTGAATACATTGACCAAATCGCTGGCACGCGCACTTGCACCCAAGATCCGAGTGAATGCGGTCTGCCCTGGCCCCATCGATTCACGCTGGATCCGTGAAGGCAACCCAGATTGGGATTTGGACAAAATGGTCGCTGGATTGCCGCTGCCCAGAGCTTCGCAACCTAAAGACATCGCCGACGCGGTTTTGTTTTTAGCCATTGGGACATCCATGGTTACTGGCCAATTCGTCGTCGTCGATGGCGGTCAAACGCTTTAAGCCACAGGTTGCTGGTTTCGTAAGCAACCGGACGCTACCTCCATACATTCAGATTCACTTTACTTTCAGCAGTTGCACTCTATGGAAATCGTTATCACAGCCGTTGGGCCTGACAACGTCGGCTTGGCAGACCCCATCATTCACGAAGTGACTCAGCAAGGCGCAAATATCGCTGAGATTCAAATGTATGACCACGACGAGGCCGCCGTGTTCGCGATGATGTGCCGGTTGCAGATCGATGCGACACGCATGACGACGATCCGCGAGCAAATGCAGGCGATCGCCAAGCGAACCAAGTTGTCGATACGTGTCTGGACACCGCGTCCAGTTGGTCGCAAGGCACGCTTGGCCATCTGCACCACTTACCAAGAATCGACACCTCGAGCTGTTTTGGAAGCCATTCGCGAAGGGATCATTGATGCCGAAGCCACTGTCATGATCGGCAATCGCAAACGCTGCCAGAAGTTGGCTGAGGAATTCGCCGTTCCATGGCACAACATCGGCCGCGAGGATGGATCTGCCGACGATGTGGCCTTAGTCGATTTGCTGGACAAGTATGAAGTCGACTACATTGTGCTGGCGCGTTATATGCGAGTCCTTCCACCCGATACTTGTTGGAAGTTCGCTGGAGGTCGCATCATTAACTTGCATCACGGATTGCTACCGAGTTTTCCTGGATTTCGACCTTACCACGACGCGTTTGCCGGTCGCATGCTGACCTATGGAGCGACCTGCCACTTCATCGTCCCTGAACTCGATGCTGGCAATCAGACCATTCATCAGTCGACCTTTACTGTATTGCCTGGTACCAAGATCGAAGAGATCATTCAGCGAGGCCAAGATGAAAATGAGCCGCGTTGTCTCGTGGAAGGTGTTCGCCGCGTGGTTGCTCAGGAAGTGAAATTGCACTTTCATCGCATCATCGCGACAGGAGTTCGTCGCTGAATTGACAGATTGATGCCAACTTGATTTTGGGGTTGAGAGTCGCACAATTGTCTCAATTGTGGCAGCTACGATTGGGACAATCGTGCGACAGTAAAGCAGTCACCCAAAAGTTAAATTGTGTCGAAGTAGCAGTGCTTTGTAGCCACCGTCGCCAGACGGTGGACAAGCGTTTGCCTAACCACCGCTTGGCAGCGGAGACTACGACCAAACTGTCGAAGCAGTAGTGCTTTGTAGCCACCGTTGCCAGACGGTGGACAAGCGTTTGCCTAACCACCGCTTGGCAGCGGAGGCTACGACCAAAACCCAAAATCTAATGTGGACAAAGCACTGGTGCTATGGAAAGGACCGCTTCCCATGCAGCAACCAACCGACTGGTGTGTAGCGAACGAAAACCAGATATGTCGCTGTGCAGGAAATGACCGTACCAGCAACTACGAAACTCAACTTGAGCCCGAGGGGCTGATCGAGTGGCACTAACAGGGTCTGCAAGAACATCACGATCGGCAAGTGTATCAGGTAGGTCCAATAGGAAGAGTCGGCCACGAAGCTGAGAAAACCGCTTTTGTTTGTCAGAAATCTCTGACCAAGCAACAGCGCAACTATGGTTAAGAGCACCGATAAGTAGGCCGTCAGGCACGCTTCAGTCACACGCCCCCAGAGACTCTGTGAGGCGGCTTGCGCATTCGCTTGCTGATTGAGAATGCTCAAATCTAACACGGGCATCAGGTAATAGAACGGTATGAACAAAGCGAAGGAGAACGCCAGTAAGTACCAGACGTAGGGACGCAGGGTTTCAAGATAGGATTCTCTACCCATCAATTGCCAGCCTGCATAGTAGAACAACCCATAGAACGCAAATGGCCACCAAGTCGGAATGAACGACTCAGGCGCTGGCAACGGGCTGCCTGCGGCAAAGGCTGCTGGAGCAAGCAGTAATGGAGTGAGGCCTAACCAAATAGGTTTGCGCAAGGCCGAGACGGGTTTAAGCCAATTGAGTTTATACAGAACCGCCCCCAGTAACGTAAACAGCATCAGATAGTAAAGAAACCAAAGGTGCATGGTTCCAGGTGGTTGGCTTCTGCGAACGTCGCCCCGGGATGCTTGAGCAATCAAACCCATTAGTCCCTGAGGATCTTTGAGATACGATAGCGCAAAGACGATCACCAGCGTCATTGCCCCAAGTAGAAATGGGTAGAACAACAGAAATGGTGCAACCACACGCAGGCAGCGTCCCAACAGAAACTTCTTTACCCCTTTGCGCTCGATGACCAACTTGGCAAAGTAACCTGACAGCAAAAAGAACAGGCTCATCCGGAACAAGTGAATGAACCAAATACTCGCATCAACAGTCACACTCGCATACTTGTCGGTTGCCAGCCACACGTTTTGCGCCGGCTGAGCGTAGGCCAAGGCTGAGTGCAGGAAAACGCCCAACAACATCGCTGTGGCCCGCAGGTTATCCAAGTAATGGATTCGCGGCGCAGGGGGCAAGGGAACCGCAGACGGCTCCGAGGTCACTGCTTGCGTCACGCTAGGGGACTGGTCAATCACTACAGCAGGCATCTACACCAAATCCCGTTTGCGGCTTTGAAAAAGAAACGCCATCGCCAGGGCTAAAACGATGATCAAGAGTTCGACCGCCAAGATCTGAATGGCAATGCTTGGCCAAGTGAGAACGTCGCTCTTCGAAGCCGCTGAAATCTCCGGAATCGCAAATAGCTTCAGCATGAACACATTTAGTAGCACGTTGCAGCCAACCATAACAGAGATTGTGAACCCGACGGATTCGGAGATCACGGCAGTCACCAACTGCAGCGTGAAGGTACCAAACAGAAAAAAGAAAATGGTTGGTAGAACCGCCACATTCCCTGGCTTGCCCATGACGAAGGTAGCGATGATTAGAAAGGCAAACATCGCCGTCCACGGAATCAGGTAAGTCGTCAGCACCACGGAGATTTTACTGATCGAATACTCCAGCAAGCTCACAGGTAAACTCATCACGAACATGCGCGTTTGATCGGTAGTCTCCGCGAGCAGCAGGGTTCCAATCAAGTGAATGCCAGATGCGATAGCAACCGTGATTACAAGAATGAATCCAATAAACGAGGAGGTTGAATCCGGAATACATGCTATGGCTGAGGCAGCCATGCCTGCGGCGAAATAGCCGAAAAGTTGGCGTCGACTAAGAAACAGGTCCTTTAGGAACAAGATTCGAATGGCCTGAGTATTCATGACTTCACTTCCTCTCGACCACGTAGGACCGAGCTTACAAAGATTTCTTCCAACGTCATCGGCTCAATCGATTCGATCACCGCACCCGTCGCCTGCAACTGTGTGGCGACTGAACCTTCGAATGCGTTGCAGGTCAGGACATGCAGGTTCCGGTAGCTCGATTCAATTCGCAGGCCGTCGATGCCTGGACTTTTCCAGCCTTCCTCGGCATGCAATTTGATGCGTCTCCATTTTTCAAGAAAGTCATCGCGGTTACTGGAAGCGATCACTTTGCCTCGATCGATGAAGGTGATCGAGTCGCAGATTTGTTCTACATCCTGTGTGTTGTGCGAGGAGAAAAGTATTGTGCGACTTTCGTCGGCGACCACGCGCATCAATTCGTTCAGCACTTCATGTTTGGCCACTGGATCGAGACCGTTGGTCGGTTCATCGAGGATCAGTAGCTTGGGACGCCTGGCGAGAATCAGCAACAACATGGCCTTAACCCGTTGACCATGCGACAGCCCCTTCACGGCTTGATTAGCGATCAAGCCAAAACGGTCTAGAAGTTGACTTGCATACTCATCGTCCCAGCTTGGATACAGCGAACGGATAAACTGCATATGCCAGGCTACAGTTTCAGGTTTGTAAAGCCGCATGTCATCGGAAAAGAAACCGATATCCTGC
>JANRMD010000311.1:0-4575 GCA_033761895.1 Pirellulaceae bacterium
AGATTTACCTGAGACGCAACGTGAAGCGCTGCGTTTGAGCTACGTTGAAGGTTATTCTCTCAAGCATATGGCTGAATCGATGAAAAAAAGTGAAATGGCCGTTGCGGGCTTGCTCAAGCGAGGATTGCAAACATTGCGAGAGAAAATGGTTAGTGACAGCTCTTCTGGCGGTTTCCTTGCCTAACAATCTGAAACTCAGTTCTCTGTTTTGAAAAATGGTGATAAACTGAGTAGCTCATTCGGAAAAGGCGGAACCTGTCAACTAGCAATCTAGTAGCAATCTAGGAGTTTCGTCGCATGCTTTACGGAAGGTCAGTTTTCGCAAGCCTATCTCGTCTGCACTGGTCCTACCTGATTTGGGCTTACTTGTTTTGGGCCTATCTGATCTGTGGATTGAGCAGTCTTGGCCATGCTCAAGAGGAGTCCAGTTCGAGGCGGCTCGGTTTAGGGCAGCTTGGTAAGGAATTGGGAATCAAAGTTGGATTTGAGATCAGCCCAGAAAACTTGATCGAGCCAGATTTTTGCGAGACGCTAATGCAAGAAGCAGCAGCGGGCACGATGACTACTTACTGGCATTTGCCAGATGGGCTGGGGGTGGATCGCGGCCACACGAGAAACTCCAAAACTCAGGAATTGACCGGTATTTATGATTTTGCGCGCCCCAAACTCGTAAGGGACTTTTGCACCCAACATGACATTGAAATTCATGGTCATCCTCTCATTTGGGTCAAGGATCGCTTTACGCCAGCCTGGGTGTTGAACGTTCGGGGAGACCAAGCGACGTCGGTATTGAGGAATCACATTTGGAAAGTCGTCTCTGAATTCCGAGGAACCGTTAACGTTTGGCACGTAGTCAACGAGGCATTTGATTACGAAGGTCGATTGGTCGATTCGCACTGGAACCGCGTTTTGGGACTGCCAAGTCCCAGGGCCATCACACCTCGATTCGTAAACATCGCTTTTCAAGCGGCTGCCAACGCGGACCCATCAGCCCAGTTGATTTATAACGACTATGGTCAGGAAGAATTGGATCCGCGGAAATACAACGCGATTGTCAGGATGATGGTGAACATGCGGACTCGCGGCATTCCAATCCACGGACTAGGCTGGCAATTGCACTTGAACGTTTCTCAAGTGCTGGACCCTAGATTTCCATTGGAGGAGCGGCTGAACTCGGTCGCACGGCTTGGCTTCGACAACTACATCACCGAACTTGATATTGTGATGGACGAACGGCATCTAGACGGCACCCTCCCCCCTCCCAAAGCCTTCTATGAACTTGAGGACTTTGTGCGTCAGGCCGAGGCGTACGAGAAAGTTGCTGCAATTTTCTCGCGAGCCGAACGTTGTGTGTCGATGCAATTCTGGGGAGTATCGGACAAGCAATCTTGGCTGGGGGCGTCGAGAAAGCCCTTGATTTTTGACGAAGTTTTTCGCAAGAAACTCGCCTACGATGCCATCAGAGGCGTGTTTTTGCGGGAATCTCGTTGAACAGTGTGCTACCAAAACTCGACGGATTCGGGTAAACCGGTGTCTGCATCCTGCATTTGCCCAGCCGCTTACGCTCGGCGATACTCGCCGCTGAAAAGTAACCCGAAGCGTTAGCGAGGGAATGTTAATGCAGAAATATTAGCGCGGGAATGAATACAGAACGCCCCTCGCTAACGCTTCGGGTTACGAAGAATGCAGCAAGAAACCCAACCTACCTCTCTTCAAAATTGCAATTAGGAGCCCATTGGATGGCACGAGGAAAAACCTACGACAACGCTGCTCGAGCGATTGGCGACACACCAATGATTCGTATCAACCGGCTTGTTCCTGCCGGCGGAGCCACGGTTTTTGCAAAATGCGAGTTCTTTCAACCGCTCAATAGCGTCAAAGACCGTATCGGTGTTGCCATGATCGAGGCTGGTGAGCGCGATGGCAAGATTAATGGTGACACTCACATCATCGAGCCCACGAGCGGAAATACTGGCATTGCCTTGGCCTTTGTGTGTGCTGCCAAAGGCTATCGCTTGACGCTGACGATGCCCGAATCGATGTCGGTCGAGCGGCGGGCGCTGCTCCGCGGCATGGGGGCCAGTTTGGTCTTGACGCCGGCCGCTGAAGGGATGCGCGGCGCCATCGCCAAAGCTTATGAAATGGTGCAGTCGGATCCTGTCGGCTTCATGCCTCAGCAGTTCGAGAACCCAGCCAATCCCGCCATCCACGAAGCCACCACCGGCCCCGAAATTTGGGAAGATAGTGGGCACAATATCGACGTCCTTGTGGCTGGTGTTGGAACCGGGGGAACCATTTCGGGTGCTGCTCGCTACCTGAAGAAGATGAACCCCAACTTCAAAGCGATTGCGGTCGAACCTAAACACAGCCCTGTCATCAGCGGTGGCCAGCCCGGCAAGCATCGAATTCAAGGGATTGGCGCCGGCTTTGTGCCCAAGAACCTTGATACTTCGATTGTCGATGAAGTCATCACTGTCGATGACGAAGATGCATTTGAATGGGGCAGACGCTTGGCCAAGCACGAAGGGATCGTGGCTGGTATCAGCAGCGGTGCCAACATGTGGGCTGCTGCTCAAGTTGCCGCGCGACCGGAATTCAAAGGCAAGCGGATCGTGACGATTATGTGCAGTCTCGGAGAACGCTACCTGTCGACCCCATTGTTTGGCGATCTCGGAACTTAGTGATTCAGCATCGGTACAGTTTGTAGCTGGTCTCGTAAGCAACCGGTTGCAGCGAAACCTCGGGCTGGTCTGGTTTTTGCCAGACCAGCTACAGCGTACCGAAGAATCTATCAACCAAGGATGGAATGCGATGACCAACGAAATGCTCGTGCTGGGTGTTGACCCTGCGCTAGGTACGACTGGCTATGGCGTTGTTAAGTGCGCGGTGAACTCAGTCAGACTGGTTGACGCAGGCTTTGTGCGTTGTGCGCGAAACGATACCCTCGAGCGTCGACTCGATGAATTGCATCGCGGCATGACGGAGATCATTGCTGAGCATAAACCGGATTGCTTGGCCATCGAAGAGGTCTATTCGCACTATGATCGGCCGACCACAGCGATTTTGATGGGGCATGCTCGCGGCGTGATATTGTTGGCTGCGGCTCAAGCTGGCTTGGAGGTCAGTTCTTATGCATCGACCAAGGTCAAGAAGACTCTAACCAGCAACGGTCGGGCTTCCAAGGCTCAGATGCAATTCGCTGTTCAGCACCAATTGAACTTGCCTCAGTTGCCCGAACCCGCCGACGTCGCCGATGCCTTAGCCATCGCGATTTGCCATTACCACAGCACCCAAGGCCCTGCTCGACTTCTCGAAAAGGGGTCAGGCCTCTTTTTAGGGAAGCTCGGCTCTGCGTGAGCCTAGGCCCGCCATCCACTAGAAAACAATTGCAACATGATCACAAAAATCAGCGGCAAATTAGTTGGCCTCGAAGATGAAGTGGCCACACTCTCGATTCCTCCGATGGAATACGAGGTGCTCATCGCCGAGTATGCTCGTCGACACTTGCAGAGTTCGCTCGGCAAAGAAGTCAGCCTGCACACCATTCACTATATCGACGGCAACGCATCCACCGGTGGCCGACTAACGCCGCGCTTGGTTGGATTCCTAAGTACACCGGAGCGTGATTTCTTTGAGCTGTTCTGTTCCGTTGATGGCGTCGGAGTGAAGAAAGCGCTGCGAGCCATGACGCAACCGGTTCAAGACACAGCGATCATGATCGAACAACAAGATGCTAAAGCGCTGTCAGGTTTGCCCGGCGTCGGTCCAGCCACCGCAGAGCGGATCATTGCTAAACTTCGTCGTAAGATGCCTAAGTTTGCGTTGCTGGTGCGCCGCGAAACACCGGTTGGCAAAGAACAAGTCGAAGGTGTGGTTGAAGATACTTACCGAGCTCTGGTGGCTCTTGGGCACGTCGAGTCCGACGCTCGTCGCCTGATCGAACAAGCCCTTGCCAGCGGCACCAAGTTCAAAGACGTCGAGAGCCTTATTCAAGCTATTTACAAAAAACAGTTCGGCTGAAACCCGAGTGGTTTTCGCAGGTCATTTTCCTACTCCTACTCCTACTCGCAGCTCGGAAAACCGATCGAGTACGAACGAGGACTAGACTTTGTGAGGCATGATAAGCCCGGTGGGTACGCCACCTAACAGGCCAGGCAGTTGCAAGGTCGCACCCGGCAGGTTGCGACCCAGCAACATTATCCCCGAAGGGGCCCGCCAAAAGCCCTTCAAACCCAAGCTGCTCATCCGCGGAAAGTGGAGGCTCCGGTTTTCGCCGGGGCAACCGGTGCTAGTGCACTGCGGCTAATCCTAATATCTAGGTTTGACGCTCCACTAGTGCTTAATCCAACTTTAATTTTGGGATTAGACACATTAACCGATGTGCGTTAGCACCGGTTTCCGCAATGTGAAAACCGCGGCTAACGCCGTGCGGTTAATAGTACTCGAGTGCGATCAACCCAAAAATCTAATGTGGATAGAGCACTAGTGGATTGTCACAGCTTAATTTTAGGGTTTGGAACATCAGCCGGAACGCGCTAGCGTCCGGTTTTCGCCGCGGCAACCGGTGCTAGCGCA
>JANRMD010000312.1:0-23796 GCA_033761895.1 Pirellulaceae bacterium
ACCACAACCAACTACACGCACCGTCAGTTTATGGACCCCCGGGGTAACCACTCCTTCGACTTTGAAAACGCGACAGCATAGGTGGCCTTCGCCTTCAACTGGAACTAAGTGCTCATCGCTGTGATCGATGTGGGTGCTAGAACTAGGTGGTAAGGGTTTGCCATCGATGTAGGCAACGATGTGGTCGCCGTGATTCACATCGGCTAAGTGAACTTTGATCGAATGTTTCGTAATCGAAGTGGTTGTGTGCCGTGCGAGTGGAGTTGGATCGCGATCAAAATCGGATGCGGCAATAATCCTCGGTTGAGGAGGCACACGAACTTCAAAGCGAAGCGGCTTCGAATAGTGACTCCAAACGTTGTTGCTCAAGTAACGAGCTTGCAACCAATGTTGACCCGGAGCGGGACAGGGGATCGAGTAACTTAGAGGCGAATGATTGGTATAAGCAGTCGGCTTTAAGGGCTTGCCATCAAATAACAGTTCTACAAACTCAACCGCTTGGTCAGCCATGATCTCGACCACCAGCGGACCGTGGGGGATCGCAGGCTTCGCGCAGGGTTTGTCGAGCGAACTGAGTTTCCAATTGGTGTATTCTGCATCGGTGCAACCGCTACCAAATCGCAAGGTTACTTCGGGCGCGAGCAACTGGTTATGGTGATCGGCACTAGCCATGGATTTACGATCTGTGCCAACCCGATCGTCAACGAGCATGTTGTCTGGATCAAAGCAGACTTGGCTTGGGCTGTCTTGCCTAAGGATGTTTGCATAAGGCAATTGAAGGCCGCTACCGCGAAACTCAGTGTTTCCATGATGAGGAACATGATGAAGTAATGGAGTTGATCCGGCGAAGGGCGTTTGCTCCCAATGATCTTGAGGCATGCCGACATGGGGTTCATCGGGCAGGAGGTTCGGTGCGGCTTGGTGTGGGGCTTGCGCGCTCGCGACTGAGCTCTGGGTATCGACTTTCTGTGCATCGACTTTCTGTGCATCGACATTTTGGGCATCGACCACAGCGGGATCAGGAACCGGAATCGCGCTGGTCTGTTGTACCAAGTTGCTCCCAATTGCGATAAGCAGTGGGGAAGTAACGATCGCCAAGGAAAAGCAAATCACTCGAGAAATTGGCAACAACATTCGATTAGCTCCAGATCTGGGCAGGTATGCAGTCAGTCTTCAGGCTAATTGAAGCGCCCCGTCTTTGAAGGTTTTTCCGCAACTCAGAACGGGTATCTGCTAAACGCTTCTGGTTGGTAGCGAATGTAACGATCGTAGCGGTAGCGGAAGCCGTCAAGGCTTTCGAGATGCTTGAGGGAGGTTGAGTTACTACGACATGGTTAGTGAGCCGACGGCGCTAGCCGCGGGTGACCGAAGGGGCAAGCGTTCATCGTTTATTAACCTGCCAATGAGAATAACTACCAGTTCAACTTGCATTGGAACGGGCCAAATGGATGCATGCACGAAACTTCGAGACCCCGCTGGCGCCTTTTGATATTGCACTGTTTTGCTTTAGGGGCAAAGCCCCCGGCACTTTGCAGAGCCCAGCCTAAAAGACTGGGGGCCAGGAGTAAAGGAAATCGCAGGGCCAACGGTCCGAACGTTTGTTACCTCGAAATACTTCACTGTAAAAAAACGGCCGGACCTTTGGCCCTAACACTCAACTGCACCAAAGTCCCCAGCCCCGTCAGGCTGGGCTAGGCAAACGCTGGACCTTTGGTCCGTGAATCCCAAAATAGTGCAACATCAAAACTAGCGCCGACTGCTCACAAACTCACTATCCAGTCAAGGCATTTGAGGGACGCTGCAGTACTCACGAAATGCTAGACGCTTTCCACTACCCAAAAAAATTCAATTTGGAAAGTGCGCTAGTGGAGCGTCAAACTTAAATATTAGGATTAGCCGCAGTGCGCTAGCACCGGTTCCCGCGGCGAAAACCGGACGCTAGCGCGTTCCGGCTGATGTTCCAAACCCTAAAATTAAGCTGTGACGCTCCACTAACGCTCTGTCCAGATTAGATTTATGGGTTGATCGCACTCGAGTGATATTAACCGCACGGCGTTAGCCGCGGTTTTCACATTGCGGAAACCGGTGCTAACGCACATCGGTTAATGTGCCTGACCCCAAAATCTAATCTGGACAATCCCTTAGTCTGCCAAGCTTTTACTTGCGACGGCGTTCGAAACGAATCAAGCAGCCGACGGGGGCGGTCTCGGCGACTTCAATGGGTTTGCCAGCGACTAGCGCCTCGATCGCTGTTTCGATGTACCGCTTGGTAACCAAGTCGGGTTTCGTGTTATCGTCCAGCGCGCCCATGTAGACAATTTTGCGATCCTTGTTGAGCACAAAGAACTCTGGTGTGCGAACCGCTCCAAACTGCTTGGCAACTTCCTGAGATTCATCGAATAGGTACTCGAACTGAAACGACTTGTCCTGGGCTCGCTTCTTCATAGCGGGCATCAAGTCGGTTTCAATCTTGTTCGAATTGATTGCAACCACAACCGCGTTTTGCTTCAGATCCACGAATCGCTTCGCCAAGCCATTGATGCGTTCTTCGTAGTCGACCGCGTAAGGGCAGCTGTTGCATGTGAACACAACGACCACAAAATCGAAGGACTTGAGATCTTCCAGCGAATGGTCCTTACCATCCGTCCCCGGCAGTTTGGTCCAACCGGTGACTTGATCGCCGATGTTGCGGGTGGGATTAAACTGTCCACCCAACACCGGCAGGCTGGTTGCAAACAACGCGAACGTTAACACGCTCGCTGTGACAAGTAGTGGAAAGAAGTTCTGGGATTTTTGCGATCGATTCATATGCCACTTCAATGATTGGGTTAAGGCGTGCCACTCGCACCCGGCCTCAGTTGCTGATGAAATTGCCGTCCTCATCATACTGCACGAACGCGAAGCGAATGAAGGTGATGATGCAGACCGGAAATGTCATCAAGAAGATTGGGCTGAAAAAGGACATCAAAGTACCGAAGACCGCAAAGGCTACCCATAGCCACCACGTGTCCTTAAGCAATGCCTGAAATCTCTTCACGAATCTCTCCGATCTACAGGGCTCGCGCGATTACGCATTACCGCTCTACCTAGATCTCATCGCCACTTTAGATCTCGTTCCCATTCCAGCGGGTGAAGGCTTCGAGAGCAAAGAACTCGGGCAAGCCAATTTGGTTGTACTTTTCGGCAGTTCCTTTGTTACGATCTTCGGCGCGTTGCCAAAACTCGCGGGGATCGGAACCAGGGAAAAGCGCCTCATCTTTTTGGCTTTCGTGCATAAAGATGGCTTCCCGCTTGAGCGAAATGTCGCTGGGGCTGAGCGGTACAGCGATTTCGATTTCATGCAGTGCGTACTCTTGCCATGCACCCCGATAGAGCAGCACTTCGGGAATGGGTTGCCCGCTATTGCGCATTTCGGTGAGCACTTGGAAAATGGCTTCTGCGCAAACTCGATGGGTCCCGTGTGGATCGGCCAAATCGCCAGCCACGTAGACTTGGTCTGGTCGGACGCGCTCGAGCAGCTCACGGATGATCGTGGTATCCTCGATGCCCATGGGGCGTTTGGCGATTGTGCCTGTGCGATAAAATGGCAAGTCGAGGAAATGCAGGTCTTCTTCGCGACAACCGACTTGAATTCCTCCCGCCCGGGCTTCACTCCAGCGGATGAGGCCTTTAATCTTCAGAATTGTTTCATGATCTGGCTGACCAGGTTCTTTGTTGCACAGACCGTCGCGGACTTGTTGTTGGACTTCGAGCGATTTTTGTTGATCGATACCAAACAGGCGATTGTATTCGGTGACCATATCGGCCACGCGCCGGGCGTCGTGGTCAAAAACCGCAATGTTGCCACTAGTCATGTAAGCCACATGAACACGGTGTCCATCTTCGACCAATCGAATGAGTGTTCCGCCCATGCTGATCACGTCATCGTCCGGGTGAGGGCTGAAGCACAACGCAACTTTGGGTTCTTTACCGGCTGGATGATAGACAATCGTATCCTGCATCCAACGGAAGACGTGATGCGCGATCTTTTGAGCTGGACCGTGATGTCGCAGCAGTTGATGGAGATCGTGTTGCCGAAAATCCTCGTCGTCCAGCTTGAGCAACGCTTTACCAGTTTGTTCGCACAGCCAAAGCACAGCCCGCTTGATCAGCGCTTCGTCCCACGACACTTTGTCGAGCAGCCATGGCATGCTGACGCCGGTCAGCGAACCTGCGGCCGGGAAATCGAGCAACACTCGAGCGTCCGCATGTTCTTGTAGGTAGGAAGCTGGCACACGATCGGTGACTGGCCCTTCGAGCGTCTCACGGACGATCGAGCATTTGTGCTCGCCCAAAGCCAGCAGCAGGGCATGGCGGGCGGCCAAGATGGGCGACAAACCAACCGTGAGTCCTTGCAGAGGAACGTTGGCTTCTCCAAAAAAGTCGCTGGATGCCGATTGGCGTGTGATTGGATCGAGCGTGCACAAACGCGTGCGACTCTTGCGAACCGAAAATGGTTCATTGAAACCAATATGTCCATTGCGACCGATACCCAAAAGCACCAGATCAAATCCTCCAGCACTTTGGATGGCTTCGTCATAACGTCGGCAATGAAGTTCGACGTCGTTCGGCGGTACTTGGCTGTCGAGGCAGTGAATGCGCTCTGGTGGTATATTGATTTGGTTCAAGAAATGTTCTCGCAACCAACGGCCGTGCCCCTGCGGGCAATCCGGCGGAATTCCATAGTATTCGTCCAGCGAGAACACGATGACTTGGGAGAAGTCGAGCCCCTGTTCACGGTGCAGCCGAATCAATTCGCGATAGGTACCAACGGGCGTGCTGCCGGTTGGTAAACCCAACACTGTGTTTTGGCCAAGTTCCGATCGTTCGCGAATTAATCTTGCGATCATATGCGCAGCATGACGGGCGAGGTCTTTGCCGGTCTGAAAAACGAACGAAGGGAGATTTGTGCCAGGAATTGGGCGAGCACGGCCTGTCGGGGGTGAGATCACGTTGTTTGTGGCTTCTAAAGTGGGCAAGATCGAGTCTCGCGATGCGAACCAGAGGTGAATTAGAGCAAGCTAGTGTGCGATTGGTCGCACCTAGGTTGCAAACGATCATGACGTAAACATCGATTATAAACGGAGTTTCGGCGGTAGTGAAATTCCAATTTGGGTTCGAAAGTACAAACTTTCGTCCAGGCGACGAGCATGCCGTTAGTCCTTGCGAACCCTGTTCGTGAGCGAAGAGAGCGAGTATTCGACCGATTCCCGAGGGAAAGGTAACCCCAAAAAGGGGCATCACCTACGCGCGAGCTTGAAACCGCGCTCTCTGTGCTCGCTCAACGACTTCTTCGAGCCAATTAGCCGATGGGCGCTAGCCCCGGTTGTCCCTGCTCCACAAATGACAACCAGGGCTAGCACCCGCTTTTAGTTGATCTCGGACCATTCTGCCTGAGACTCCCTTCGCAGTGACTACGACATGAACATGATTGGTGCGTGGATTTGCGGTCCGTAGCTTCCAATCCCTGTGACTGCAATGCCGAAGGCTCTCCGACTCGACAATTTCGCGTTGATGAACGTTCAATAACACCACTTCGTGCTTTAGCCGATCTCGATGCCATTGCTCAAGCATGGGTTGCGGGTGCTGCTCCCCTTTCTGTTTTTGCGCCACCATCGCGTGTCGCCTTGGAGGAATGTTCCGTAGACAGTCCATGTAACGAAGTATGCAAGTGGGGCTTCATTTGAGCTCATTTCAGTCCTCCAGAGCCAACGTAGGAATTGGGACTATTGGATAAAGCTTCACAGATTGTTCGGTATTTTATTGGAAAAGTTGATATGCCTTACGACAACCGGGGCTAGCACCCGTCGGCTGATTTTTCAACCTCCTAGTGCCCTGATTTTGAGGGGCGGAAATCCCGAAATGCTTGACGCATCCGGCGACCACAAGAGTAATCCGGCATTAAGTCTCGGCTGGCAAGGCGACGCATGGCCTGTTGCGGGGCGCTTTGCGGGCTTATCATACCGTGATCTTGACTGTCGCAGTGGCTTGGTCGCCAGCGAATTCGTGCATCGAAAGTGTAGGGACAGATGGCTGAAAATTCTCCGAAAAAGTGGTTTAACCTGGAAGAACAGTTCTTTGCTCAGATGGACCAGTTGTTGCTCGACAAACTCCGCCAGGAGCGATCAACGACCGAGACTGCTGAGGCGATTATGAAGGTTACCGGCATAACCGATGAGAAAGTTGCCGCTGAGTTAGCTGGTGTCGGAATTACGATTGAGACGCTGACGGCGTTTCGGTTGGTGCCTCTGGTTGCTGTTGCGTGGGCGGACGATCGCCTCGAAGACAATGAGCGCGAAGCCGTGTTGCAAGCCGCTGAAAAATCGGGCATCGATCCTGCTGAGCCCGCCATGGCAATGCTCAGAGCATGGCTCTCCAAACGCCCGAATGCAGAACTCTTGAACGCTTGGTGTCATTACTCCAAGTCGTTGGCGGCATCCTTGAGTGGCGCAAATCGCTCTGTGCTCCAAAAAGAAATTCTCGAGCAAGTCAGTACGGTTGCTCGTTCCTCCGGCGGTGTGCTTGGGTTCGGAAGTATTAGTTCGTCCGAAAAAGCGATCATCGATCGAGTTGAACAATCGCTGGCCTAAGCCCGGCTGGATCGGCAGTGTCGCACAATTGTCTCAATTGTTGCAGCTACGATTGGGACAATCGTGCGACAATAAAACATGAACCCCAAAGTTAAATTGTGTTGAAGCACTAGGTTTGCCATGCATCGCATTCGATTGCGTGAGCCTTGGTCGGCTTGCCTGACGGCAGATTCGACCGCCGTCGTTTACTCCCGCAAATTTCATAAACCTACGGGCGTTGAGCTACAGTCCGTTACTCTGCAAATCTCCTTGACTCCGGAAATCCTGCCCCCGCAAATCCAGCAGGTCGCTAGTGCGGGATCTTGCACAGAACTTGTGATGGTAAAGGTCAATGGAATTGAGCTTTTACCGCGAACTGAGGCCACTCCTCAGCCTTCCACAAGCACGATTGCGGAGCGCTTGATCCACTACCCGCTGGGCAGGCTCGAGCCGTTCAATTTGCTCGAAATTCGAGTAGCCCTTACAATCCCTACAACCGGAGAACTCGGATCCACCTTAGATGCAACACCGATCCCAACATTCGGTAGCTTCGTAATTGAATCGGCTGAATTGCAGATTGAATAGCAGATTCTGGCGCGCGTCGGGCTTTTGATTGCCATAGGAACCAGTTAGAGTAAATGGAAACGGAATTGTCCTAACTCTTCTCGACTAGCAATTCAATGAACAACTCACTGCGATCAATCCTGGCTGGAACTTCGCTTGCTGCTTTCCTGTTGTTTTCTTTTCCAGGATGCGAAAGTAGTAGAAAGAGCGATGAGGCAACAACTTCGGTTGAAACTGGTCAACCGCAACAGCAGGCCGCCGCTCCAGTTGAAGAGCCGCCGATTGCAGAACCAGCCGAATTTGAAGTCGATGCCAAAGGCCTGCTGGCCGCCACGCTTGATGAGACCGCATTGAAAGACGGCTGGATCAGTCTGTTCGACGGCCAGTCACTTTTCGGTTGGTCGATTGTTGGCAAAGCCAATTGGCGCGTTGAAGATGGCATTATCAAAGTTGATCGAGGCGAAAAGAGTTTTCTCTGCACAAACCTAAAGCTTGCGGATTGCGAGTTATCGGTTGATTTCAAAGCGGACGCGAAGACGAACAGCGGTGTGTTTCTGAGGACTCAACCCAGTCCTGAAGATGTCACCGTGGACTGCATCGAGTTGAATATCGCTCCACCCGACAATCCATTTCCAACCGGTAGTCTCGTCAAACGTCAAAAGCTCGAACCCGCCGATCTCGAAAAACAACTCGGTAAGTTTGATCCTACTCAGTGGCATACCTTCCGCATTCGCATGGCCGGTGACAAGATTGCCATCGCACTTGATGGGAAAAAGATTCTGGAATACGTGGATGACTCTCGCTTGCGACACGGTCATATCTCCCTGCAACACAATGAAGGTCATGTTGAGTTTAAGAACGTTCGCCTTCGTCCGCTCGATGACGCAACGGCCTTGAAGCTCGACAAGAGTTGGGAAAGCGACTGGGATAAGTCCACCAAAGAAGGCGCTGAATTAGGTGTTGAAGTCACTGACGCAGGGCTTAAGCTCACCGGAGGACTTGGGC
The DNA here is from genome assembly GCA_033761895.1 of Pirellulaceae bacterium. Classification (GTDB taxonomy): domain Bacteria; phylum Planctomycetota; class Planctomycetia; order Pirellulales; family Pirellulaceae; genus Aureliella. Next base: position 8,178 of record JANRMD010000312.1, read on the forward strand.
AACTGCAATCCAAATCAGATTGGGGCGATTTCATCCTGCAAGCGACCTATCAACTTGCCAAGCCCGAAGTGAACTCTGGAATTTTCTTTCGCTGCGTCCGCGACTCGATGCTCGACGGATACGAATGTCAACTGAATCATGCGATAGCTAACGACGATCCGTTGCAGCCAGCGGACGGTGGGGCTGGCGGGATTTTTCGACGTGCCCCGGCTCGTATCGTTATTGGCGACGGTTCCAAACCGACTTATGTAACACTGATCGCGCATGGACCGCATTTGATGACTTGGGTCAATGGCATCCAGGTTGTCGACTTTGTAGATACTCGACCAGCCGACGATAATCCTCGCAAAGGGCTTCGAACTGCAGCTGGCCCAATCTCACTCCAAGGTCATGATCCTACTACTGAAGCGATTTTTCAATCGATTCGCATATCATCCATCAAGTAGACTGGGTTTCCTTGTGAGTGCAGTGCCTTTAAGGTCGTAGCTTGAGACTAATGTTTCAAGCGTCGGACTGTTTTGAATTGAATACATAAATGATGGACAGGACGAACGTCCCGTCCAATGTTCCTCGTAGCTTGGGAGCATTTTCCACAGCTCCGGATCGAATGGTAATGTCTGCAGAACCGCAACCTCCCACGATTAGTCTGACTGACTGCACAGCTGAGGAAATCAGTCAGCGTTTGCGAGTGTGGGACCCAGCCACTGATGGCACTGCGATCTCAATTGCTGATCCGAAGTCTGCGCATGGATTTGCGTCAGGTCTAAACAAACCGTTGACGATCCATATCAATGGCGATGTAGGGGATTTCGCCTTCATGCTGAATCAAATTGCCGAAATCGAGGTTAGCGGCAACGTCGGCAGCTGTGCAGGGCATTCAATGACATCCGGCTTTGTGCTCGTCAACGGGAATGCGGCTGACGGCTTTGGAGCCTTTGCGACTGGTGGCATTGTGGCCTGTATTGGTCGCGCGGGAATGCGATGTGGCTTGGGCTTGGCTGGCGGAGATGTTGTCGTCCGTAGCGATGTCGGTTCAGAAGCTGCTTTTGGAATGACCGGGGGCACCTTGGTGTTGGGTAATTCCGTGGGTGAACATCTCGGGGCAGGCATGACCGGGGGCACGATCTTCGTTCGTGGCACAGTGCAGTCCCTAGCGCCCGGCCTGCGTGAGAATCGCTTAAAGGACTCCGACACGATGCGTCTAAGTTTGCTCTTGGCGCGAGCTGGAATAAGGGCGGCGGCTAAAGAATTCCGCGTTTATCGAGCTCAAGGTGGGGGCGCGTGATGACTACCAAGTCGATTCTTGACGACATCTTCGTCGCACCGGTAGCCTTGATGCCCGCGTTGCCGGCAACTTACGGCCCTGTCTTGTCTACGACACGGGTAATTCAGACTCCAGTAGGGCGCAAACTACATTTGAATGCCCCATTCTTCGCAAAGGGGCTGTCGGCTGCCCAGCTGAGCACCAATTGGCCCATCGTGTGCGGAATCCTCCGCGCCAAAGGCTTGCCGGTCTACGCGACGGTCCAAGAACTACAAGCGGTTCCAGCGGTGCATGTTCCAGCTCGAATCGCGCAACGATTTATTGGGCAACCTTTGATACACGACGAAGTAACTCTGTCGGATGCATTCGAACTTGCGAATTGTAATTCAAGTGGTTCGGGTTGGAGTTGGCCCTATGAAATCAGTAGTGGGCGAGACCTCAAGACGCTCGTTTCAACGCTCCGCGCCGCCACTGGCGCAGAGGTACCGATTGGTATGTCTTTACCGCTGAATGCGAGACCTGCCGATGTGCGGATGAGTCTCGATTCTTCAGTGGACTACATCATGTTGGTGCATTCCATGGAGAGCCTAGCATCGTCTCCGCAAGACGTTGCCAGCCAAGCGGCAATCGGAGTTGTTTCGGCTCGCAAGTTATGCACACAGTATGGTCGCCCACGAATCCCGCTGCTGCTTGATGCGCCGATCGCTAATAGTGACTACATGATCAAGTTGCTCGCGCTGGGAGCATCGGCAATCAACGTTGCAACTATTATTCGCAACGCGATGCCGGCGAATGAGCCCAGGCGTTATGAATCGATGCTAACCGAAAATCTACTCGGCGGACTGCCAAGCGTGCAGAAATCGGCGCGCGAACTCCCGCAGGTTGAACGTGCTCTCTCGGAACTAATCCAGAAACTGTGCGACGTGATGCGTTTCTCAGGTTTGTTGAATGTCGCCGAACTTGACAGCAATTGTTTGCAGAGCGTACATGAACGCGTCGCGGAACAGCTCGGGGTGGCGGTTCTTGGCAATCGCTCAACATAGCACTGGCAGGCTGCTCGCAACCCGAAGCGTTAGCGAGGGACCAACTCTGCTCGCTGAAGCTTCGAGTTAGTGTTCGGGGTTGAATGTCGCACAGTATTCCTGTGTCCCAACAGTTGTAGCTACGATTGGGAAATCGTGCGAAGATGAAACAATAAGGCTCGGGACAAATGGTCCCAAGCTACTAACGAATTAAGGTGCGCCATGAGCAACTCAACGAATGACCTATCAAACACTCCACCAAGTGCTGCACGGTGGGTCGAAATTACCTTCGATTGTGTGCCGTTGCGGACGGTGGCGAGGACAGATATTCCGATCGACGCATCGCCTAAATTGGCCGCCAAAATGCTGCGCATCAAGGCAGCGATCGAGAAGCACGGGACGCTCAACAGCTATTACTTGCACAATGCGACCTGCAGTTTTCACTTTACCAATGACCCTCTGCTGGGGATGGTTCAGTTCAGTTTTGAGGGTGTAGTGATGACGGACACCAATGACCTTGAGGCCCGTAGTGCCGATTTGCAAGTAGAACTCGCCCGCGAAACCTGCGGCTGGATCAACCAAACGATCGTCGATTGGCTAAATGCGACGGTTCCCCAAGCGGTGCGAGTCGAATTCAACCGTTACATAGCCGCAGGCGACCTGAGCCAAGCGATCAAGCGGATGGAGCAGATCCAGCAGGCCAGCGACGAAATTGGCGGCTTCGTCGGAATGTATCTTTAGTCCTGGCAATTTGTTCAGGTCGAGACAAGGCTTTCGAATTAGCAAGTTTCCCGTCCATCAGCTATTGCAATACGTATAGGTATTGTAAATAATGCTACAGGCGGTTCTTTTCTCTCTATACTATTCGAAGGAGGCTTTCATGCACCAAAAATCTTTTGGGCGTGCGAGGGGGTTCACCCTCGTGGAATTGTTGGTAGTTATCGCGATTATCGGAATTCTTGTCGGATTGTTACTTCCTGCCGTTCAAGCGGCTCGCGAAGCAGCTCGTCGGATGCAATGCAGCAACAATCTCAAGCAGATTGGGCTCGCATGCCACAACTATGAATCGACTTACAAGCGCTTCCCCCCGATGCAGTGCGGTACTGGTGCATTGCATCCCAGCACTGTTCATGGCGCTTTCCAAAGATTTGCCATGTCCGGCCACTACGCTCTGCTACCTTACGTTGAGCAATCCTCGCTCTATAACAACATGACTCGGGACAATCGTGAACCTTGGAATGGATTTTATGTTCAACGTGTTCCTTACTTAGAGTGCCCAAGCAGCAGCGGCGATGCGGAGCCAACCAATGCCGGTCGGACTCGCGGTCTCTCGAACTACGGATTCTGTGCAGGTGACAACTACGCAAGTTCGCAAGTTGTCCAAGGCGGAACTCAAGAACGCGATAGCACTGGCCTGTCAGCTCAAAAGTTGGAGATCCGCAATCGCGGCGCCTTCGGTCGCTCCTGGCCAAAGATTGCTGAATTCACTGATGGAACTAGCAATACCATCGCCATTGCAGAGTACATCCGTCCTCATGCAGCCAACGCTCTCGGGATGGTTGTCATGATTGCTGCGGATCCCTCAACCTATTCACCGCTTTCTTGCAAAGCCCAGTGGAATGGTAGAGCTTTCGTGACCCCTGGTCTCATCTTTACTGGCGATACCGCTCGTGGCTATCGTGCGTGGGCTGGAAACATGTTCTTCAATGGCGTGACCACAATTCTTCCACCCAACGCACCATCGTGCATCATCGCATCGGCGACTAACAATCCACACTGGTGCTCTGGTATTTACAGTGCGGGCAGCAAGCACACTGGCGGTGCCCAAGTCACTTTGTGTGACGGTTCCGTTCGCTTTATTTCGGACAGCATCGACACTGGTAACCAAGCTGCTGTAGCTCCTCCCGCCAACGGTGGTGGAATTAGCCCTTACGGTATTTGGGGTGCACTAGGCTCGAAGAGCGGTGGTGAAAGCGCCACCTTGAATGACTAGTCACCGTTACTTGGTGATTTTGAAGGGCTGCAGCTTAGGGCTTCAGCCCTTTTTCGTTTTTATTCGTAACCGGATTCGTACTGTTAGGGGACTCAATTTTGTTAAGACTATCTGCGATTGCATTACTTGGTCTGTTTCTCGTGGGCTGCGAATCTGGTCCGAAACTACCTCCAACCGTGCCTGCCGAAGGCATCGTTAAGTTGGACGGTACTCCGGTTCCAGACGTTACAGTCGTATTCATTGCCGAACAGGGCAATTACAACGGTACTGGCGTAACCGACAAAGAGGGCAAGTTTGCCATGAAGGCATTTGACTCAAAGAGCGGTGTAGTGGTTGGTTCCTACAAGGTTGAACTCAACAAGACCGTTGTTGAAACCAAGGGCGAAGGTGGTGGCGGAGAATCCGAAGTGAATATCAAGTACGGTTTGCCCAAAAAGTACAGCACCTTCACAACCTCTGGATTGTCGATCAAGATCGAAGAGGGTGGCAAGAAGGATATCACTTTTGATCTCAAGTCAAAGTAAGCTCTTGCTTTACGTTGAGTGCATATCGACAGATTAGATTTTGGGGTAGCGGAATGCGTCAAGCATTTCGAAAAGCCTGCGGTGGCCCTCGAAAGCCCTGAGGGCGCTCTCAGGGCTTGTCGATTATTGCGCCCCTGGCAGTGTGAGCCGAGACAGTGCACTCGAGGTCCAATGAGTAATGCAAATTGCAAATGGAAACCGTCAGGGCTTTCGAGGGCCACCGCAGTACTTTCGAAAGCCTTCAAGGCGTGTCGATCATTCGGTAGTGGAAGCCGTCAAGGCTTTCGGGGGGCCGCGTCAGTACTCTCGAAATGCTTGACGCATTCCGCTACGAGAACATTCGAAATGCTTGATGGCTTCCGCCTCGTTGCATGAGCCACTGTGCCCGACATTCACTGGGCATTAATGCTCACTGGATTTTGTGCCCTGGACTACGAACAGTGTCAGTACGATCCCGCCCATCAGCCCTGCAATTACAAAGGCAACAAATGCCTCGGGCGAATCCGACCACTGCCAGTTCTCAGTGAGCGTCGTTCCGAAAATGGCTCCCAAGGTCGCGAACGGAAAAAAGAGCGCAGCCAAGATGTTTAGGCGATGCGCAGCGACCATCATTTTTTGCGTTGACTGCGCCTGCTCATCAGCCCGGCGAACGATGGCGACTTCCATCGAGTTCTTGGAGTCCTCGTACAGCAGTTCAGCTTGGCGCGCGAGTTCATAGGCTCGGTCACGATGGTCGATCAATTCGCGGGCGTCCGGGATCGCTTTACGCGCTTCCTCGAGCGTTTCGAGCAGATTGCGATTCGAACGCACAATCGGGGCAAGTCCCTCGAGCAGCGGCAGATAATCATCGGCCTTGTGTGCCGCCTGCTCCTGCTGTTCGAATGCATCCAACCGTTTCGAGTAACGATCCATGTGCATTGTCAACGCCATCCGGCCAGGATCGCCATTGCTGCACTTCCAATCCCCGGCTGCATCGCGCCAGAAGAGAATTCCCCGACGACTCACTTCGTCATGTTCCGGCACCACATGCGCAACAATCAATAATTGGCCTTCCGAATACATACAACGTTGACGGCCGACTGTTGTCCCCAACCGATTGCGAAACTCGTCGGGCAGCGACGACCAATTGGCAGGTATTAAGGGAGCTTGAGCCACTTCGTTTTTCCTTTCAAGCATTTCGGAGTTACACGGCTTCGTTCTCGGCATCATCCACAGGAGATTCCATGGCCGCTTCCTCCAGGGATCTGTATTTCTTGAGCAACTCTTCAACCGCGTGGCGCAGCCGCTCTGAGGTCGCCGACTGTTGCGATGCATTTTCCAAGACCGGCCGCAACCCATCGTACAGCAATTGAAACTGGCTGCGAATCAAGTCCGTGATAACGCGCGGTACCGAATGCTGCACAATCACGCGCGGGTCTTTCGGTGGCTCTGCTGCTGCGGCCGCTGCTGATTGTGCGGACACGGCAAGATCAAGCACACTGCGGATTGACTCAAGTCCATCCTTCAGACCAAGCAGCGAACTGAGGAACTGCGCTGTTGAATCTTCACCGGATAGTCCCTTCAATCGCGATTTCTCGACGAAGGTCTTCTTGATCTCACTCCAACGCTGCTGCTCAGCGGGCGTAAGCGTACCGAGCAATTCGCCAAACTTGAGCAGATTCGATTCGCTATCGCGTGAGAGAGTCTGGGCGTCTTGTTGATAACTCGACTGTATCAACTGCTCCAGCTCTGAGTCGTTCATCACTGGAACCACTTTTTCAGCGATACGATTCATGTTCCGATAGCTACCTTGCAACTTGAACGGCGGCTCGGTGCGATAGTCATCAGCTTGCGCTGCACTGCGAATGTAAGCCTGATTCATGGTCAGCACCACATCGCGCACGCGTTGCAACTTGCGCAACACAACTAGCATTTCGCTAACGGTATCGTTCGAGAGGTTGCTTTCCAGTTCGATCAGATCGGTCGAACCGCTTCGCGAAGCGGCGAGCAATTTACGCTGATCTGCGTTGGAACAACGCGCTAAGGGTTGCAGAGTTGTGTTGCTGGTCAAGCAGTTCTCAAGATACGATTGCTCAAAGGCTTCGGTGCTGTTGCCAATGATCTCGCCAAGATTGTAGACATCGGCACGATTGGCCAGCATGTCTGGGATCTGAAATCGCTCTCCCGATTCGGTGTACGGATTGCCTGCCATTACGACCACAAACTTACGTCCACGCAGATCGTAAGTCTTCGAGACACCATTCCAAACACCTTCGATGCGTCGCGTCGCATCGCACAGTGGAATGAACTTTTGCAATAGTTCGACATTGCAATGCTGGATATCGTCCAGATACAGCATCGTATTGTCACCCATTTCGAGTGCCATGTTGATGCGATGCACTTCTTCACGGGCTGATGCGTTGGCGGCTTCGGCAGGATCAAGCGATGAGATGTCGTGTCCCAATGCTGGGCCGTTGACTTTGACAAACACCAATCCCAGTCGATTGGCAATGTACTCCATCAACGTTGTCTTGCCATACCCGGGCGGGCTAATCAAAAGCAACAAGCCCATGCGATCGGTACGTTTGTTCTCACCAACCGCGCCCATCTGCTTTGCCAAGTTATCGCCAACCCGCGGCAGGTAAACTTCGTCTATCAACTGATTGCGCACGAAACTGGTAAGCACTTTGGCTTTGAAGTCGCTAGTCTTGATGCGCCGGTCGGCTTCGCTGAGCAGACGACGCTTTGTCGCTTGCAGGGCCTCCCAGCGCGGGACAACATGTGCGGTGTAGTTGCGAAGGCGTTCGTTCAGTTCGTGATAATGCAGTGTGAGGGAGCCGTTTTTGACGCGTGCATGATCACCACTAAGCCCGGTTAACGTGATGGAGTTACGGATTTTTCGGTCAACGGAACCAACCTGGGTGTCAAGTGAGCGATCAGCGACCGCAAACAGCAGGCCTGCGATTTCTTCACGATAATTTTTCGGGCTATCGACCTGCGCATCGGATGCCGAGTGTTGATGGTAAATGCCGAGAAAGGCATCGACCGCTTTGAGTGCCGTAAACCACAGTTCACGGGGCTCCCGCGTGTGTGACTGCAATGTGTTTTGCAATGTCTGCCATTCATCTGTGGTTATATGCTGGCGCAGGGCCTGCAGTAGATGTAAGGCCATTGGACTGCGAGTCGGGCAGCGCTGCTTAGCGGAACTCAATCGCAGTTCTTGTATCAAATAGTTCGCCCCAATTTCGCTTACGAATTGCAGTTGATCCAGCGTTTGTTTAACTGTCGTCAACAGCAACTCTGCACCGTGTTTCGCCAGCTCATCGCGGACTGCTAGGGCGCATTCTTGACTTTGCGAATGATTCGGCAGCAATCGATCGACGGTTGCCAGCGAATGCACCCAGCGCTCTAATTGGCTGCGACGTGCTTCGGGTACAAGCTGCTGCCAAACGAACCAAGTCACCGCCCGCAGCTGTGGTGCATAAGCCAGCAGGCCAAGCGACTGCTCCATCAAGAGTAACTCTGTCAGAATCTTGGCGGCATCCTGATCGTGCACACCGCGGATATAACCTTCGTCGAAACGCGTTTGCATGCGGTCGCGAACCCAGTTGATCTGCTCTTCGCCGCTTAGAGCCAAGTAGTCTGGAATCCGTAGCTTGGGAACATTGGTCCCAAGCGGATTACCGCGCAAGTCAATAGCTAGTTGATATGCCAGATACTCGGCTCGGTACACATCCGGCGATTCGCTGGGTAGGGGTTGGTCCCACAGATCGCGCGCGTTATCCAGATCAGGATCTGTAAGTGGTTGATAGAACTGCGTACCTGTGAGGTGCACGTTCAAGTGCCCATCGCGTACGACTGTCGTCAACTCAATCGGTTGATGATTGACACTAAACGTGTGCTGACCTAGTCGAATCGTGCGATTGCCATCGCTTAGCAATTCGCGCCGATCACGCTGTTGACGCATGGCATCGTCTGAGATTGACTTGAGTTTGGATTGCACATCATCGGAGCGAACTGAATCACCGAGTTCGGTCAGTTGGTCCGCGATCTTCCGAACTTTTTCAACCATCAGATCCGACGCAAAGTACGCGAGCAATTCCTCAGGAGCGTCGATACGAGCGGACCGTGAAGTGATGCCCGCCAAGATGCGTTCGGCGGCTGCTACCAGCGCATTGGCCCGTCGTGTCTGCACTTCAACCAATTGCTGGCGGCGCGATTCAAAAAGATCGCACAAGGTTTGCCGTTTCTCCGTCAGTCGCATCAGCAGTTCTTCAGAATCGGCGTAGCGTCCCTCCAATTCTTCGATCTGCATCAGCATCCGGGTCAATGCGCTATCAACCGCTTCGGGTGTTTCGGCCACGTCGAGTGCACTGGCCGTGGCTTGGTCGAGCAATTTCGATTGCGAGGCAAAATCCGATTCCAATTCACGAGTGGTCAGGTCGCGCATCCGCATCTTTAGGGTCGATCGGACACGATTTAGCTGAGCGAGGCAGTCGCCGACTCGATCGATGATGCTCGTCCGCTGGGCAAGGTCATCGATCTTCAGTTGCGAGACCGTCTCAATCAGCAATTCAAGCGAGCTGCCGATTTCGGTAAACTGCGATTCAAGTTTTTTGGCTGCCGCTGAAGCGACCACTTTGGGAACTTCCGCAGCCAGTTCATCGACTTGTGCCGCATAGGGTTTTAGTGATTGGGGTTCGAGCAGAAACTGAACGCACCTGACTCCGACTCGATCCGCCGATTCTGCCAATTGCGTTTCCAGGGCTAAAACCCGTTCCAAGTCGATATACCGGAGACTCTTGAGCTGAATCGCTTGGCCGCGCTGGGCACGTATGGATGCTAGTTTTTCAACGAAATCGGCGACTTTTTCAAATCGCGAACGTTCGATGGCTTTGATGATTTCCGTCGTCTCATTTTCAGCTTTGGCGAGAGCCGCATTGGTCTCGTTACGGACGCGGACAACCTTCTCAAACTCGTCGACTGCAGCGGAAGCAGTTGCACGAATTTGCTGAATAGGATCCGCTAACTTCGAAGCCTCTTCACGGTCTAGCCAAAAGTATCCATCCAGTAAATCGGTGGCTCGCTTTTCCAGATCGGCATACAGATCTGCATAGGACTCATCTTTGTCGACCAGCGTCAACAATTCCTGGCATTCGGCCATACCACGTACCAGGTCATGATTGCCGATCTTGAAGAGCAGCGAATCTGACTGGACTGAGGGAACAAAGTTGGTCCCCGTAAACGGAGTTTGCCAAACCTGCAACGCATGGTGCTTTTGCGGGGTCTCACTGGCACGCATGGTCAGCATGTTTCCGTTGTCGAAGAACGCTTGACCATGACACATCAATGGGGTGTCCACCTCTTGCCGAATCAAATTGTAACGCAGTTGCAGTAGAGTTCCTGTTTCCGCTTGGAAGAACAGGAACAGAAAGTCTTCACCGTTAGGTGACTTGAGCAGGCGATCAAACGACAGATTCGCTAGACCATGATCAAACAGTTTGACTTCGCCGGTTTGCAGCACAAACCCATTGGGGAACATGATGCCGTGATCATCGGGCAGCAGTACACATGCGTCACCGATTGAATCCAGTCGTCGCACGGTAGCGCGTTTCACGCTAAAGACGAGATAGCGAAAGTCGCGTTCCTGATAAGGTCGAATCTTTAGCAAGATCAAATTGCCCAGGATCGCATAGTACGTCTCGGCATCGTCCAAGGTTTGATCGGGGCTTTCGACGGGCTCGCGATAGATGCCCAGCCCATCTTCGGTGCTGTCTTCGACTTTGATCGTTAAGTCGCCGCCGATGCACTCGACAAAAACTCGGTCTTCGATTGAGATGTGAGGATGCTTACCTTGACGGTGACTTTCGCGAGTTGCACGCTTCCACTGAAACGCATGTTGCGCGGGCAGCTTCACTTCCGACTCGCTACGATTGTCTACGTACTGCAGACGGTCGCCAACGATAGCCCATTTGAAGGCTTTGATACTGGTCGCGGTTTTACCAATCTGGAAAACCATGTAGAGCAGCGGACCGTTTTGGAAAAAACGAGAAAATGTAGCTCCCCGGTAGTACTTGTACAGCTCCTGGAAATCGCGGGCAAATTCTTTAGAAACAATCGCATCCAGCGATTCGTATTTTGCATGCTCGCCGTCGTAACGATAAATCGACAAGACGTCGCTGGGGGCGATCTCAGTCTTTAAACCAAACTGCACGTTGTAACCCAACAGCAGCTGGCTTTGATTAGCGAACAAACCGCGTGGGATGCAGTTGTGTTCCGTCGTTACGTGGATCGTCGACAGCAGCCGAGTTTCCACGTTACCAAACACAGCCGCGCGGGCTTCGTTCAGTTTCTGAAATCGAGATCGCAGATCAGCCGCGGATTCTCGCAGCCGATTGCGCAGGACTTCATAGGTTCCGGTAGCTAGCGCGTCTGTCATAATATGCTTGGCGGCAATGAGTATCGAGAGTGCATCTTTTATTTCTTGCTAAGCAACCCGCCGATCGGTTTATTTGCCAAATTCAAATTGCCCGCCATGCCAAGAATGTTCACCAGTTGTGACTGCAGACTTGCATCACCATCTCCCAGCAACTTTGCGACCAGTGCGGCAACACTCAGGTCGCGCACATCGCTGGATTTCAATTGCAGTTGCTCGATCAAACCGCCAAGCTGTTGTTTGAAATACTCGGGACTACCGTTGAAGAAAGTCTCCTTGATGTCCGTGGCAACTTGGGATGACAGTACAAAGCGGTCGATCGCCTTGCCACCTTGTACGGCTGATGAGATCTGATTGAAGAACTCGCCGTCGCCACCGACAATATCAATCTTGGCCGACTTGAGCGCCTCACCGATGACCAACGCCTGGCTTTCCGCGATGGATTGATTGGCCTGGATACCCGCAATCTCAATTTGCTTGTCTTTCTCCAACCGTAGTTTGAATTCTTCATGCTCGCGCCCGACGCCGTCGAGGTCCTTCATGGCCTTAGCCTTTTCGGTGATGCCCTGAGCTTCCGAAGCAAATTTCTCGCGTAACACACGTGCTTCGGCGAGCCCCTGTTCTTGGGTCGCACCAGCCTTGGCTTGCATGACTTCCGCTTCAGCAAGACCTTGCGCGGCGTGTTGAGCACGGGTCGCTTCAGCCAGCAGTTTGGTGGCGGCTGCATTCTGTTCCGCTTCGTCGCGATGAGCTTCCGATTCGATACGAATCTTGGCCGCATAGCTCTCGGATGCTTTCTTGGCCGCTTCTGCCGCTTTGATCTCGCGCACGAGCGATTGTTCCGCTGCCATTTCAGCTGCGGTGACTTCGACACGTTTAGTTCGATCAGCGGTTGCAAAGGCTTCAGCGTCTTTGATCTTCTGTTGCTCTTCAACCACCGAGCGTTCTACGATGACGCGTTCACGAATGACTTCTTGAATATTGCGTTTTTCGACTTCGAGCGCCTTGTCTTTTTCGACGATGGCTAGGCCAACGACGCGTTCGCGTTCGGTCGCTTCCAGTGTTTTGTCACGAGTGATGCGTTCCATCTCGACCGCATCCGTCCGCTCTTTGTTGCGTTGCGCGACCAGAATTGTGCGGTGTTTGTTCTCCGTAGCGATGCCGATTTCCTCATCCGCAGCAATCTTGGCTCGCTCCGATGCTAGCCGATTTTCTTCGATCACTTTGGCTGCGGTGGCGTTCTCACGAGCCTGGATTTCAGCCACTTCGCGTTTCTGACGCTCAAAAGCTTCGATGCGTTGGCGTTCGAGTTCCAGGATCGCTTCGGCGGCTTCGACGTCCTGTTTCTTTAGCGTTTTTTCACGTTCGCGGGTGAAATGATTCTCTTTAACCTTCTCGCTGGATGTCAATTCGGTGATCTTTTTGATCCCCTCGGCATCCAGGATGTTGTTGGGGTTGAGGAGTTCAAGTCGCGTTTGCTCCAAGTAGTCGATCGCGCAGTCATCCAGTCGGTAGCCGTTCAAGTCGGTACCAATGACCTTGAGAATTTCATTCTTGAACTTGTCACGTTTGTCGTACAACTCAACAAACTCGAACTGCTTTCCAACCGTTTTGAGCGCTTCGGAGAACTTTGCATCGAAGAGTTCGCGCAGCGTCTCGACCACGCTCGCCCGCTTGCAGCCGATCGACTGGGCAACTTCCTTGATTTCTTCCGTCGTTTTGTCAACGCGAATGAAGAATGCACATTTGATGTCAGCACGGATATTGTCTTTGCAGATCAGTCCCTCGGCACCTTCGCGTGCGATCTCAAAGCTCTTCAAGGTCAAATCCATTTTTTCATAGCGATGGATCACCGGCCACACGAGTGCACCGCCATCGATGATGACATTCATGCCACCCATGCCCGTTTTAACAATGGCTTCATCCGGTCCAACCTTGATGTAAAACTTGCTGGCGACAACGATAAACGCTGTACCAATCACAATGATGGACGCAAAGAAGATCAGCAAGCCGATCGCAATTTGCGAAGTGGTGGCTGCTAATACGAATGGAGTCATGATGATTCACCGTAGCTAGAGGAACTTTTCGAATCCGTGGTTGTGGGCGAAACGATGTAAATGCGTTTCTTCGAGTCGTAATGAGTTATCCAGACTCGTGTGCCTTTGAGCAGATGCGGGCCATCGGTTCTTACGTTGAGCAACAATGGCGCTGCACCTGTTTTGTATTTTGCTTGCCCACTGTCGGGCGTGGCGTCAAATGAACTTATCTCGGCCTCAGCGCCGATCAGTGACTTGGAATCGAGTGAGCCTGTATCGGCAAACCAATTCACCATCGGCTGTGTGATCGCTTTGGTCAGTGGAAGTGCGAAAGCCAAGTTGCGAACAACCAAGAGCACGGTTAACGTTGGCCCGGGACTACCAATCAACCATTCATCGACGGCCATCCAGCAGATCACTGAGACCGACCACCACGTTAGCGCAAAAACTCCCGTCCACACCAAAAACGGGACGCTCCGCAGATTCAACCATTTCGTCGGTGCGAGTACAAATGAGCCCAGTGTGTCTCCAAGAAAATGTGAGATTGAATGCCCCAAGCCTGCGTGGGGATCTCCATGCATCACGCTGCTGATGGGATTGTGGAAATGGAATGACCATTGTCCATCGGCTCCGATCCCAGCACCGATAAGGACCATAAACAGGCTCCAGCCAACCAATGCCATGAGCAACAGCGAGGCCGGTAATACTGGAGCGGCGATTAGAGGTTGAATCAGTTCAATCACAATTTTCGAGCGCAAATAAGTGGATTTTCGCGAACGTTCCAGTTTCGCAAGTTTGATTCGGCCAATCCAATTTAGCAAGCCAAATACTCATCCCACGTGTTATGGCAGGAAGCATTGTGTTCCTAGGCGCCTTGGTTTGAAATTCCTCAACCATTTCGTAGATTTCGGCGCGTCAAAAACAGGCTACCAACCCCTCAATGTTCACTTGACTTTTCTAATTTATCGATTTTTAACCCCCAAAAGTCGAAGAAGCCCTTTTTCAGTTTTTCGAACTGCTTTTGGACGGCGTTCTTTAGCAAATCGACTTTTTCACCAGCCTGCTAGTTTTTTTACTTTCAAACGCTTAATATCGTGAAGTAGTAGCGTCGCCTAATCGCGAATGCGTACGGGGGAACCACACGTTCTTTTGGCATGGCTGTTCTGCGTGAACTGCCATCAAAAGTTCCGGGGCTTAGGTGTCCGACAGGCAAAGCTGGTTTAGTTTACAGTTGCTCGCGCTTCTGTGTGCTTGGCAGCGTTTGCAATAGGATGCCGGAGTAATTCCAACTCTAGCCCGTCAGCTAACCTCGTCGGCCAAGTGCAAAGCGTTTTTGTACTTTCGGAAAGCAGATGGTTTATGTCTGTTGGCGCTGTTCCTTTTGGGGTCGATCCTAGCATACGCGCACGCCAACAGGCTGTATCTCGTTACTCGACGTCGTCTTTCAGTTGCTGCGAAGTCTTATTCGATTTCCTCGGTTATGCGAGTGAGATCGTGCCTGCACTGGACCAGTTCGAACACTGCGAGTGCCTGTTACTGACGGTGCTGGTGAGCCCGATCTCTTAATCGGAGTTTGATTGTGAATATGGCATTGCGCCTTGCGTCTTTCCTCTGTCCCTTACCCAGTCTTAGTGCACTTCTCTTTTCCCGCAAATCAACGGAGAAAACCAAACCCCATAACACCACTGAGTCCGAGCAGGATTCAAATGGTCATGCCTCTTCTATGTGGCATCGAATGCAGCAAGCGACCGGGACCGTCTATGGCGATATTGGTACTTCAGTCCTCTACTGCGTGATGGAAATTACGCGTGAGACAATTCTCATCAAGAATCACCATCTCGGCCACGATGAGGCTAGTGAATTAGTTAAGAACGGCGGAGACCTGCTGACTCGGGGTGAGATTCTCGGTGGTTTGAGTTTAATTTTCTGGGCATTGATCTTCTTGACCGTCAAATACGACTTGATGATTATGCGTGCCGATCATCGTGGTGAAGGAGGCACATTTGCATTGTGGAGTTTGCTCAAAGGCTACACCGGAAAAATTGTGGCAGGCTCGCTGGTGAGTTTCCTAGTAGTGTGCGCCGCCGCTTTGCTTTCAGCCGACGGAATCATCACGCCGCCCATCAGTATGCTGGGTGCGTTTGAACCGCTTGGACAAGTCCCCTCAGTCATCGTTACTTTGGTTTGTCTGGTTTTCTTGTTCAAGATGCAATGGCGTGGAACCAGCAAAGTAGGTGGTCTTTTCGGTTGGTTCATGATCTGTGTTTGGTTCCCTTGGATCGCCCTCAAGGGTTTGCCCTGGATTGTCTCAAGTCCCGAGATTCTTCTTGCCATCAATCCTGTTTATGCCCTGCAGTTCTTAGCC
>JANRMD010000313.1:0-3644 GCA_033761895.1 Pirellulaceae bacterium
ACTTCTCAGCATCACCACTGATCGTAAGCAACAATTTCTGATCACGTCGCTCGCGTCCGCCCCAATACATGCCGACGATGAACAGCGTCGAGACAAGCAGCAGGACCACAGCTAACAGCGGTTGGCCGGCACCTAAAGCCAAGCCAATCCCAATACAAAGAAACAGATACACCAGTTCCTCAGGTTCTTTGATGGCGGCTCGAAAACGCACGATCGAAAGTGCGCCGACCATCCCGAGTGACAGCGCCATGGAGGACTTAACCACGGTGATCACTCCGATGGTCACTAGGGTCAGCAGTGGAAAAACCCGCGTGATCGAGTCAGCATCGCTAGCCGATGAACCACATTGGCGATAGAGAAACCGAACATACAAGCTCATGGCTCCACCAACCAACAGATAAACTGCCAAAGTCAAGGCGGAAATGTTTTGCTCCACCGAAACTGACTTAAGCAGTTGGTCGAGCGATTCTTTTAATTGCGAGTCCATCAGTCCACTTTCGACGAGATATTCCGGAGCGACAGCCGATTTTTCGATTGTGCAGCACCGTCGGCGCAGTACGTCCAACAACCAGTGCGCCTAATAAACGTACTGAAAAATCGCTGGACGATTCCACCTGAAAATAGAAAATGTGAAGATAAACCGTCCTTAATGAACTGTCATCTGTCCGCATTTCGGGATTCGCGGTGGATAGCGGTTCCCCGAATTCGGTACAGATAATAGCGTCGAGCAGTAAGTCGAGCAGTCATTGGTGACGCGAAGCTGGATTTGTGACTTCGTGTTAAAATGCCTGATATGGCAGACACAGACGCAAAAACTGACTTGGACAGCTTGATTGAGGGCGGGGAGGCCGCTTTGGGGGCGGTTTTCGCTCGCCATCAGCGCCCCCTTGAACGCATGATTGCCTTTCGGCTAGACGAACGCGTACGAGGACGGGTCGACCCCGAAGATGTGCTCCAAGAGGCCTTTATCGAAGCATCCAAGCGACTGAAGGATTACCTCGCCGCACCCCAAGTTTCCTTTTTTGTTTGGCTAAGGCAGATCACTTACCAAACGTTGTTGACTGTCCAACGCAGGCACTTTGGCCAAAAACGCGATCCTCGCCTTGAGGTCAACGGAAAGGCAGATGCGAACCAAGACGCTACCTGCTTGTCCATTTTTTCCGCCTTTATTGGCCAGTTGACCACCCCCAGCCAATTGTTGATGAAGCAGGAGCAACTCGACCAATTGAAAAGAATCTTAGCTGAAATGGACGAGATAGATCGCGAAGTTCTCGCCTTGCGGCATTTCGAACACCTTTCCAACAGCCAAATTGCGGAGTCGCTAGGCATAAGCGTTACCGCCGCGAGTAACCGCTACGTGCGAGCTATGACACGCCTAAGCGAAGTCGCTCAGAAGACCATGAATCGTGAGTAACCATGAGCAATCTAGATGAAACCATCGGTGGCTTCGAAAGTTCGGACCGCCATCCGTTGGAGATGCTCGCCGACGAATTCTCCACTGCATTGCGTGATGGCTCCAATCCATCCATCGCGGAATTCGCGGACCGTGTGCCTGAGATGAGGGAGCAAGCGCTTGCTCTGCTGCAATCCATTGTCATGTTCGAACAAGTCAGTCAGCAGGAAGATTCTCGCCACCGCCTTGACCGCTCAACGAATCGCTTCAAGTCACGCAACCTCGAAGTGTTAGGTGATTTCAAGATCCTGCGTGAAATTGGTCGTGGAGGAATGGGGATCATCTATGAAGCGGAGCAGTTGTCACTCAAGCGGCGCGTGGCGCTCAAGGTCTTGGGGCCAAGCGTCGCGGATTCGGCCAAGCAATTGGATCGGTTTCGCCGTGAATCGGAAGCCATCGCCCGTTTGCATCATACTAACATTGTACCTGTTTTCGGCGTTGGGACCGAAGAAGGCGTGCATTACTTTGCGATGCAGTTAATCGAAGGCAAGCCGCTGAGTACGCCGCCCGATCTTAGCTTTCAAGAGATCGCTCGCATTGGTATGCAAGCCGCAAGTGCGCTGGCCTACGCGCATGAGCACGGTGTTCTCCACCGCGATATCAAACCATCGAACTTGTTGCTGGATGTCAAGGGTGAACTGTGGGTGACTGACTTTGGATTAGCCAAACTGACCGACAGCAGCGAGTTGACTCAGGATGGTGACATCATGGGCACGCTCAAGTACATGGCGCCCGAGCAACTGGACGGGCGCTCGGACGCTCGCACCGATATTTACTCGCTCGGTCTGACGCTTTACGAACTAACGACTCACCAACCTGCCTTTGATACTTCCAAATCGCTTGCGGAGCGAATTCGTAATTACGAGATCGTAAAGCCAAGGACAATTAACCCTGCGATTCCGCGAAGCCTCGAAACCATCATCCTCAAAGCCACCGCGCGTGACGCGCATGCGCGTTATCAATCCGCGCTGGAGATGGGCGAAGATCTACGCTGTTTTATCGATGATCGACCGATCGCCGCCAGACGCGCATCGGCCGCCGAACGGCTTGGACGATGGGTGCGACGCAACCCCGCCCTCGCTGGCTCGTTGGCCTTGACGTTGTTAGTGCTGATCGCCACCAGCATTGTTTCGGGACTTGGGTATTGGACCACGCAGCAGGCGCTGGGTGAAGCCGAGAGGGCAGGTAAAGCTGCTGTGCTGGCTCGCGACGCGGCTGACAAATCACGGGCTCAAGCTGAAGCCAATTTAAATGTGGCCACAACGGCCTTTGATGCGATCTTTGACAACGTTGCCAAGCGAGGAGTACCGCAGGCCTTAGCCCTAAATGTAAGTCCACTGGAAGATGATGATGCAACCGCCAACTCCGTACAGCTTGACGCACCTCACTTTGAGTCGCGATTGACAACTGCTGACACAGAGTTGCTCGCAAACTTGCTTAACTTCTATCGCGAGTTCGCCAAGCAGAACACCGAAGACCGGGAGTTACAAACTCGCATCGCTAGAGCCTACCGACGCAGCGGGCAGATTCAACAGCGACTTGGCGAAATTGACGAGGCCATTGCATCGTACGATGTGGCCTTGACGATGTTGGTTGAGCTAGTGCAAAGTAACCCTGCAAACACAAGTGGACTTTTAGCCATCGCTCAGATACTCAATGACCGCGGTGTGGCCGCTTTTGCCAACACGGAGTTCTTTCCCGATATCGTTGAACATCATCACCGTGCTGCAGCACTTCTCAAGTCACAACCCGATACGGTTACTTCGATGCCCGAAGTTCGCTTTGAGATCGCTCGTTCGCTGGACTTGGCTGGTTCCTTAATCGCACGGCGAGGTGTAACCAACGCAGATTTAGCGGATGTTGATCGTACCGAGGGTGAGAACAATATGCGCGGTCGAGGTATGCCGCGCGGATTCGGGCTACCTTTCTTCGATAACAAGCGACGACAAATGGAGTTCAGGGATCGCGAGCATCCACTGCCACCGGCGATCGACAAGCTGTTTTCAAATATCGCTCCACCCAATGCCAGCCGAGATGGCGAGTTCGCTTTCCGCCTTGCCCCGCCTCCCGGTAATCCTCCTCCTCGTGATCCTCCCCCAGGCAATGCTCCTGACGGTCGTTTCGACGAGCGCGGACGCAATCATGGGCCAGATAGAATGCCGGGCAGGGGTGGACCAGGTGGTGGTCCGGG
>JANRMD010000314.1:0-3427 GCA_033761895.1 Pirellulaceae bacterium
AAGATTTGCGTACTGGGTGTCGCTTACAAGAAGGATGTTGACGATCCACGTGAAAGTCCATCGTTTAAGCTCATGGAATTGCTTCAGGCTCGTGGAGCAATACTTAGCTATTCCGATCCTCACATCCCGAGCTTACCTGCAATGCGACATTACGATGTGCCTGACTTGGACAGTCAAGAATTGACACCTGCATTTCTTGCTTCGTTAGACTGCGCACTGATTGCAACAGACCATACAGGCTTCGATTATGCAAGCATCGTCAAACATGCACCGTTAATCGTGGATACTCGCAATGCAACCAAAGCGATAACGACAGGTCGCGAGAAGATTGTTAAGGCATGATTAAATGGTGGCGGAAAATCTCCGGTGGCCTGTGATCTACTCACGTAGCGGAAATCGTCGCGACTTTCGTGGCCGGCCAAATACTCTCGCTTTAAGTCGAAGTACTTTAGGTATTCCGCTACCACAAGTCCAAAAGCTCAACAGATCCCGCAGTTGATCCGTTATGCTGCGGCTTGGCGCCTAGGTCCGTTGAGTGATTAGCTCATGCTTGCGTCCATGGGAATCGTTCAGCATCATCCGCTGCTCGTTTCTCGCAAACACAGGCTACATTTCTCCACTTCACACGAACAACTTATAATGACTCAGACCAGCTACGCTTCCGTTATTGCGAGACTTTCTCATCAACCTAAACGTTGGCTCGTGACTGGGGCCGCTGGGTTCATCGGTTCGCATCTCACGGAAAAGCTCCTCAAATTGGACCAGGTTGTTGTTGGCCTCGATAACTTATCGACCGGTCGTAGATCCAACTTAGACGAGGTCGAGTCGCTTGTCAGTGCGGAGCAGTGGTCGCGATTTCAGTTCATTCAAGGTGATATCTGCGACCTTAACACCTGCCAGCAGTCACTCAGATGCGCTGACGGGGGGGCGGTAGACTATGTGCTTCATCAAGCAGCGTTGGGTTCAGTTCCGCGATCGATTGATGATCCAGTTACCAGCAACGCTAGCAACATTACGGGTTTTCTGAATATGCTTACCTGCAGCCAGAAAGCTGGGGTCAAGAGCTTTACCTATGCAGCGTCTAGCTCAACTTATGGCGATCATCCTGGATTGCCAAAAGTTGAAGATACTATTGGTCGACCACTCTCGCCCTATGCTGTAACCAAGTACGTCAACGAGCTGTACGCTGAGGTGTTCGCGCGTGCCTATGGGTTCAAGTCAATTGGACTACGGTACTTCAACGTGTTCGGTGCCAGACAGGATCCGAATGGCGCTTATGCTGCAGTGATTCCCAAGTGGATCGACGCTTGCTTGAACGGCAAGCCGATTGTAATCAATGGTGATGGTCAAACCAGCCGCGATTTTTGCTATGTTGACAATGTTGTGCAAGCCAATCTGCTAGCTGCAACGACCGACGAAGCCAACAAAAATGAAGTCTACAACGTGGCCGTGGGTGATTCGACGTCGCTTAATCAACTTTTTGCCGCAATTCAAACGCGACTCGCCACACCGAATATCCATCCGACTTATGGCGAGTTTCGCAAAGGCGACGTGCGGCATTCTAAAGCGGATATCAGCAAAGCTCGCTCGCGATTGGGCTACGAACCGGCGTTTACCTTTCAGGATGGAATCACGGAAACGGTAGCTGCGTTTTTACAGGCATCGGCAAAAACCCGTTGAGGATCGTTTTGCCGACTAAGTAAACACCGCGATGCACTTGAGGTTTTGCTAAGCGGCTAGACGAAGATAGCAAGCATATCTCGAATAGCTTAGGGTGGGTGAGCTGGTTGGTAGTAGGTCCAGTGGATTTGCAACAGTGTTAATCGCCGTCCTATAGGTTTGGATGCAGGATTGTGGTGCGTTGATCTGTAACATGTAGCTACCTTTTTCTTAAACCCGATCAATAGCCGTCGGGAGCGAGTGGCGGCCGAGAACGCCCATCCTCCGAAAAGTCAGAGGTCCGCTTCGCTGACTGAAAGATAGATGCGAGGGCCAGAGGGGTGGCGTTAGCCGAATAGATCGGGGTGGGATGCTTGGTAGTTGGTCCAGCGGGTTTGTAGCCAGTGTTGGTCGTCGTCGGATAGGTTCGGAAGGCAGGGCTGTGTGTAGTTGATCCGCAGCATGTAGCTACCTTCTTCATAGACTCGATCAAGAGCCGCTTGTAGGTCCAAAGCGACATCGGGGTCGGGCGGTACTAGAGGCAGGCCAAACCTTGGAAGTGGGTTGCGCAGCTGACACGGAAATAACTCAACGCGTGTGCGACCGGCTGCGGTACGATATCCTCGAAAACGATTTATTGAGATCAGGTAATCGAAGGCGCCGAGCGCAGCAAGTTGAGCTTCCGTAAAGTCCGTTGAGCGCAGGCCTGTCCGCAACAAGTCGATCTCCACCAAGTGAGTCGAACTGTTGAGGGTCTCTGCGCGTTTTTTCAGATATTGGTCTCGGCCCGGCCCCGCGGCCTTGTTGATTGGGCTTAGCAGTTCCAAGACGGTGACGACCTGCAAATCTTGATAGCGATCCAGGATTTCGATGTAAGGTTCACGGATCGGGGCGTCAGTCAGTTCCATTACCACGGGCTCTGCTAGAACTGCGCTGGGCGAATCGCCTTCCTCTCGCACTGAGTTGGATGTCTTCTGAATCCACAAATCGGGTACACGCTGCTGTTGCGGAAGATCAATGACGACGCGTTCTTCGATCGAAACGACATAACGCGGTCGCAACGCAGGCGCGATTTGGCTGCTAATCGAGTTGATCAAGCGAGAGTGGACGCCGGTCCATAGAATTGGGTTTTCAAGATAAGGATCCATACCTGGAAAGGGCATTGCCATGTTTACGCTCTCAAAACCTGCGAGCTGTGCTTTTCGCGTTAAAGCGGAAGGTTGCGGTCAATTTTGCAGTTAGCGAATCAGTCATCGCTCCACGTAGCAAGCTAGGATGGTGGCGATCGCTGAGAAGTGTCCAGTTCTTACAATTCATTGTAGCTGAAGCGGGCGGCTGCTGGGCACTTAAGGAGCTGCTCGGATGGTGCCAGCCATGCATCGGCACTCGCTCTCGACTGGTTCTTGGCCTACATGCCTCAAGACAGCATGGTTGACCGAACGGCGGGTGCAAGGTTGAACTAGGCGTAGCTTCTACTGCCTTTGGGTGGCGCAAAACGATAAATCTGAAAAGTCAAGTAAGGTTGGTTGGTGATTGCGAATGTCGCCAAGATAAAACCAAAAGTTCCGGTACGTAAGTTCTGGCCGCTGGGGTGACGCGGGCGGGCGAGGACGCCCGCGGTCCGAAAAACAGGTTTGTCCGTGTGGTTGTACGGAAGCTAGAGGCTAGAGGCTGGGATTTAATTGAGGTGGTGATGGAGAACCTTAATGGGAATTTGGTGTCTGGTTGGAGATGAGAGGCGAGTGGTGAGAGGCGAGAAGTGAGAAGT
>JANRMD010000315.1:0-14928 GCA_033761895.1 Pirellulaceae bacterium
GCTTCTCACGAGCGCAAATACGACCAGTGACTATCAGAGTGCACTATGATAGACAAAAAACGAAGCCGATTGTCATTGCTCTTGAAATATCTTCGCCCCTCCGGCGCAGTACTCGCTGAATTCTGAAAATTGCGATGCAGATTCGCATCTAACTCTCTGGCTGCTTCGTATTATCTTCGACGATCTACATTCGGACGATTTAGTATGCAACGTTGGTGACATAACCAACTCGAGTAACTCCCCATGAATAGTCAAAAGACACGTGGATTCACGCTGATTGAGTTGCTGGTTGTCATCGCGATTATCGGAATATTGGTGTGCCTGCTTCTCCCAGCTGTGCATGCTGCCCGCTCTGCGGCGCGTAGAATTAGCTGCGAAAACAACCTCAAGCAACTCGGCTTGGCCTTTCACAACTACGAAGGTGCATTACGTCGACTTCCGGCGGGCTACGTCTACAAGCGCGGAGTACAAGGAAATCATGCTGGAGCGGCGTGGGGCGCATTAAGTCTACCGTTTCTTGAAATGGCTAACGTGCAATCGAAAATCAATTTCAACCTCCCCATGTTCGATCCGCTTAACGCTGCTGCACGCGAGATTCATCTACCAGTCTTCCTCTGCCCTGAAGACGCGATCTCCACGGACGGGTTTGTGGAAATGGGCTCTGAGAAGTACGCGATGGCTAGTTATGTAGGGTCATTTGGTCCGCCCGATCTTGATGATACTCAAGACAAAAGGGAAGGACTATTCAGTCGCAACAGTGGAACCCGCTTCGCAGAAGTTATTGACGGATTGTCGAATACGCTGGCGTGCGGAGAGCGGCAAAACGGCCCATTTCGCAAAGGAGGAGTTCACGGACCTCACTTCTCCTATGAAACCACTTGGTCGGGCGCTATTCGCGAGATTCATGATCCAACCGATGACCACGGTCACATGGTCCTATTTCAAACCGGCAATACGCCGAACAGTTCGTTCTCCGATGATCGCGATGTCTCCGCGCCGCACATTGGATACGCGAATTTTCTGATGGCCGATGGCTCTGTTAAGCTGATTGTGGAGCAGATCGATCTCGCCATCTACCAGAGTCTTTCGACCATGGCAGGCGGCGAAGCGATGTCTCAGATAGAGTAGTGCATGCTATCCCAAGCAGTGGCTATTTGGTGCAGCACGTCGCGCTCGAATTCGAAGAATCCGTACAGCTGTTGCTGACTTGATTCCAAGGCATCTTCGCCAAGATAGCTCCCATAGCACAGGTGTCGGTAAGTCCCGAGTACACCAATCCCGCGCCCATGACTACCGGCAGCGCAGCCCAATATGGGTGCACCCAAACGGCGAGTGCTGAACCGACCACCACCAGCCCACCAACCACGATTTGCACTTGGCAATTAAGTGGAATCGATTTCTTGCCACGCACAACAGGCAAGCCCGCCGCTACGCAAGCCAAGGTGCCGCCTTCGACATTGATCACATTGGAGATTCCATAGGCAACAAGCCGTTCGCAAGCTTGCTTGCTGCGACCGCCCGAGCGGCAGACCACGTAGAGCGGTTCGTTCGCCGAGCCATTGCGTGAGGCCTGGATAGCCGCGGGATCCAGCCGATCGAGTGGTTGATTGCGCGCACATTCGACATGCATCGCTCGATATTCGATTGGCGTCCGTACGTCGATAAGTTTAATTGCCTTTCCGGATGCGACTAAGTCTGCAAATTCGGATGCTGAAATACTCTTAAACATTCTCCCAATCCTATAGCGATGTTTTTTGATGTTTCCACGAAGTAGATGAAACCGTTTGAACTACTTTCAGGGGACTCGGCATGTGCTGAGGCCGAGGGGACAGTAAGCGGGGCAGAATCCGATCACCCCAGTTAACAATGGAACCAGCCCCAGGTAGCCCCAAGGCGTCTGCGGCCCAACAAAGGCTAATGCTATTAGGCCCGCACCAGCGATGATGCGCACCAAACGGTCGGTGTTTCCGAGATTCTGCTTGAACATGGTTGCTCCCCTAATTGTTAATCGTGTTTGTTGTTAGGTTAGAGCCGCGATAGGGGAAAAGGTTACAATCCGCAGACGGGAAGTTGAAAATTCGTCCGTAAGTGCATCTCTCAACCTCGTTTGTAACTTTCTTTGAGTTCAAGGATCAGCACTTCTAACATAGACTCCTAGCGGTTGAGAGAGGACGTGATTCGAACATGATGCAACTTTGGATGAACAGAATTCTAAGCGTGGGAAAGTGGCTTTTACTGCTGGCGGGCATTGCCGGGGTAACGCTGCTGCTGATGGTCTTTGCCGGCTATTTCCATGCAAAAGTGGATGAAACCCCAAGGATTCGCCAACGTCTAGCGCCAACCGATGCAAAATTTGCGGAAGTCAAGCAGATTACACAACCTCGCTACGAATCTGCAATTGGCGCCATCAAGCCAGTTCATGAGGCTAACGTCGCATCGAAGATCCTGGCGCGTGTCCTAGAGGTGAATGTTATCGCCGGCAAGAAAGTCAACGCGGGTGATGTCTTAGTCAAACTTTCGGACGATGAACAGCGATCAAGAGTGCAGCAAGCCGAAGCGTTTCTCGATTCGATGCTGGCAGAGCTGCAATTGGCCAAGATCGAAGCAACCCGCGCTCAGCAACTCATCGCAACCAAATCGATTTCGCAAGCTGAATTCGATACCGCTACAACGCGTGTTCAAACCACGCAAGCCGGCGCCGACCGCGCCAGTCGGGCGGTGGAAGAAGCTAAGGTTTATCTCGATTTCGCAACTGTGGTCGCTCCCTTTTCTGGCATCATCGTCGACAAAGCCGTACAGCCTGGAGACACCGTAAGTCCCGGCCAAACTCTGCTGTCACTCTACGATCCCTCGCAGATGCAACTAGTC
Organism: Pirellulaceae bacterium; assembly: GCA_033761895.1. GTDB lineage: Bacteria > Planctomycetota > Planctomycetia > Pirellulales > Pirellulaceae > Aureliella. The sequence continues at coordinate 2,869 of JANRMD010000315.1, forward strand.
GCTAATGTCCGCGAGTCGCTGGCAATGAAACTGAAGGTCGGTCAACAATTGCCTGCAAGAATGGAGTCACTGGGATACGAATGCTTGGCTACGGTCAGCGAAGTTGTCCCCAAAGCGGATATCTCCAGTCGCTCGTTTGAAGTCAAAGTGACTGGCCCCTGCCCGCCTGGAGTTTACAGCGGCATGTTCGGTCGGTTGATGCTGCCGCTGGAAGACGAACAACTGCTATTGATTCCGGCGAGCGCCATCCAACGTGTGGGACAGCTGACCTTTGTTCAGGTTCGAATTGAAGATCGGCTCTCGCGGCGCTCAGTACAAGTCGGCAGAGATTTCCGTGGGCAAGTCGAAATTCTGACAGGATTGAAAGCTGGAGAGCAAGTTTTAATTCCGACTTCCGCTGCCGAGGGAGTCAATCATGAATAAGGCCCCAGGACTTGAGACGCATTCGAACCAACCCGCCGCGCATGCATCGAACGACTTTCTCACGAACATTGTACGGATCTTCCTCGAGTCGCATCTGTCGATCATTTTGATTGTCTTGTCGTTGATCATCGGCATTGCAGCGCTGTGGATCACGCCTCGTGAGGAAGATCCACAGATCGTTGTGCCATTAGCCGATGTGTATGTGAGCTTCCCAGGTCATACCGCAGCCGAGGTCGAACAACTTGTGGCTTCGCCGCTCGAGCGCATGCTCTATCAGATCGATGGCGTCGAATATGTTTACAGCATGTCGCGCGACGATTCGGCCATCATTACGGTGCGTTTCTACGTCGGCCAAGATCGCGAGCGCAGCCTGGTAAAGCTTTTCAAAAAGTTGAATGAGAACGCTCAAGCGATTCCGCCGGGCGTATCGAGCTGGGTGATGCAACCGGTGGAAATCGACGATGTTCCGATCGTTACGTTCGCGCTAACTGGCGCCGATAACAACAGCCACTCATTGCGACGCGTGGGCGAAGAATTGATCGAAAGACTTGCCGTGGTGCCCAAAGTCAGCCGAGCTTATCTTGTCGGCGGCCAACCACGTACGATCTCGGTTCAGCTTGAGCCAGATCGGCTGCTGGCTCACAAAATGGGCATTTCCGAAGTCAGAAACGCGGTGGCTATGTCGAACGTCGCCAGCCCAAGCAGTTCGGTTGGTCGTCTGGATCAAGAATTCCAGGTTGCTGTGCAACCACATCTAACTTCGGTTACAGACGTTGAAAATCTAGTGGTTGGAGTTTTTGAGGACCGCCCTGTCTTCTTGAAGGATGTCGCCAAGGTCTTGGATGGTCCTGATGAGGTCACCGACTATGTTCGTCATGGCTGGGGAGCCGCAAACTCGTTTCAGAAGCACGAGTCGACTCCAGGCTGGCTCGTTGGATCGAAGCATGGTGAGTCAGCTGAACCCAGCCAGGCTGGGCTGGATGAATCAACTCCCGCTGTCACCATTGCGATCTCAAAACAGAAAGGCGCTAACGCAGTACAAGTCGCCGAAGCGGTCATTCAAGAGGCTAATCGGATTCGCGAAGAGATCTTGCCAGACGACGTTGAGCTAATCGTTACACGGAACAATGGCATCGTAGCCAATGAGAAGGTGAATGAACTGATCGAAGCCCTCGGTGTGGCGATCGTCATCGTGGTGTTGTTGCTGACATTTGGATTGGGATGGCGCGAAGCGTTAATTGTTTCGATTGCTGTCCCGGTTGTTTTTGGGCTAACATTGGCCGTGAACTTGCTGTTCGGATACACGATTAATCGGGTCACACTGTTTGCTTTGATTCTAGCGTTGGGCTTATTGGTGGATGACCCGATCGTAGATGTCGAAAATATTGCAAGACATTTCGAACATCGTAAGAAAGCCACTCGCCAAATCGTGCTCGATGCGGTTGCGGAGATTCGGCCACCTTTGATCAGCGCAACGCTTGCTGTGATCGTTAGTTTTCTGCCGATGTTCTTCATCACTGGCATGATGGGGCCGTACATGTCACCCATGGCCTTGAATGTTCCAGTTGCTATGGTGATGTCCATGTTTGTCGCCTTTACGATCACCCCCTGGTTGTCGTACCACATTTTGACTTGGGGAACGAAACTCCATCAAAAACCTGACAGCGAACCTTCAACCGCACGCAACGCGGCCGAACCGGAACAGACCCATGCTGATGCCTACGATCCAATCGTGGTCCAGCAATCGCTGCTGTACAAGTTCTTTCGTCCACTCATGTTGCCCCTACTAAAGACTCGGCTGCGCGCAGTCGTCTTTCTCGTGTTCATGGGTGGCCTGACGGTGGCCGCGATGAGCCTGGGAGCGTTGCGGATGGTACCACTCAAGATGCTGCCTTTCGACAACAAGAACGAAATTCTTTTCCTACTCGATATGCCCGAAGGCACAACACTCGAACGGACCGACGCAGTCATTCGCCGCGTCGAAACCGTACTGGCCAGCCAACCTGAAGTGATCAACTACGTTAGCACGGTGGGCGCGTCGGGACCGATCGATTTTAATGGGATGGTTCGGCACTATTACTTGCGAAGTAAGCCATTCCAAGCGGAAGTGCGTGCCAACTTCGTTGGCAAGAAGAATCGTTCCCAGCAGAGTCACGGTATCGGACTGCGACTGCGTGACGAACTGGAAGCGTTGGCAAATTCCGAGAATGCTAAGATTCAGATTGTTGAACTACCGCCCGGCCCGCCCGTTTTGGCGTCGTTGGTTGCCGAAGTTTATGGCTCGGATCAGAGTGAATATCGAGACATCCTGAATTCTGCTGCAACTGTCGTGGACCGTATGCGCCGCGAGCCGGGAGTCACCGAAGTTGATGATGTGCGCGAAGCTGATGTACCACGATTGGTGTTTGAACCTGATCAAGAGAAAGCCGCTTTGTCCGGCATCTCGGTCACGGATATCGCCAATTCCATTCAACTTGCATTGTCTAGCGACCGCGAAAATGTGCTGCGAGTCGAAGGGGAACGCAATCCTTTGAGGCTCGCGTTTCGATTACCTCGCGATTTGCGGTCTAGCCAAGAAGATCTATCGCAACTGAGCTTTAAGAACTCGCGTGGCCAATTGGTGCAATTGAGAGAGCTTGGAAGCTGGCGTACTGAAACGGTCAGCCAAACCATCTATCACAAGAATCTTAAGCGAGTTGGCTATGTCTTTGCCGAATGCGTAGGGCGGCCTCCGGCCGACTGCGTGATCGATATTTTAAGCGATCAGTTGCCCAACGGCCCGAACTTCGTTGAGGACGCTGTGCCACGGTCCTTGGATTATCGTTCGTTCCTATTCAATGGAAGCGGCATCGATTGGCGAGTTACAGACGGGATGCAAGTCAGCTTTGCAGGTGAAGGCGAATGGAAAATAACGTTGGATGTATTCCGCGATCTTGGGCTCGCATTCGCCGCAGCCATGCTCATGATCTACATCATCTTGGTTGCACAAATGGGATCGTTTCTGGTCCCGATTGTAGTGATGCTCGCGATCCCGCTAACGGCCCTGGGTGTTATGCCTGGATTTTACTTGTTGAACGCCGTGGCCGGACAAACCGTCGGAGGCTATGCGGATCCCGTTTACTTCACTGCTACCGCGATGATTGGTATGATCGCATTGTCTGGAATTGTCACGCGAGATTCGATTATCCTGGTAGACTTCATGCAGCAGTCGGTAGCTAGGGGGCGGCCGCTGTTTGACGCGATTCTTGAAAGTCGAGTTGTTCGTTTGCGTCCGATCTTGTTGACAGCCGGCGCGGCCTTACTGTCAGCGATACCTATTACCCTCGATCCGATTTTCTCAGGTTTGGGTTGGTCGCTGATCTTTGGCTTGATCGCCTCAACACTGTTTACACTGTTCGTGATCCCAGTCACCTACTGGTTGCTTTATGCAGAAACGAAAAGCCGTTAACCGTTCAGGCGATGCGTGGGAACAGGTCTGCCGGGGCGGAAGCACTGAAGTGTGCGAACATCAATTGTTGCACTAAAGCTCTGAGCTTGCTTGGCAATCTCCGACCGAACCAGCGCCTCCAACTCATCGGGACCCATGGCTACCCGCGCATTGACAACTAACTCCGCTTCCGTTCCGCTCCATTTCGAAGGCAAAGAGAGCACTGGCTGATCCGCATTGCTTACTAGATTGCTAACTGCGTAGACGCCATCTGCCATACCGATGACTTTTAAGTGCGCCACTTCGGCTTCGAGCGATACCAATCGCTCGTGCAGACTTCCCAAGAGTTGCATCAGAAATGCGTCGAGCTCAACTGGGGCTGTCGCTCTGAGCTGCGCTTGGCAGTTCAGCCAGCCCAACTCGGCTTCACCCTCAGCGTAGATGTCATAGTCGACCTCCATCACACGTTGGCCAAAGGAACCTTGTTGATCGAGAAACTCGCACAGCGCTTCGAAACCAGCTCCGCTCTTGGCAGACATTCGAATGACAGGAATGCTGGAATACTGCTCAGCGAGTAGACGCGTCAAGTTATCGACTTCGTCCTTCGTCAATTCATCAATGCGATTGAGAATCACAAAGTCCGCCTCTTCCAGTTGCTTACGGAAGATGTATTCCGCTTTCGGAGAGAACCCTCGCTGGCCTTCACCTCCCAAAATTTTGCTGCCGTGGCTGGGTTTGATAATCACGCCGTAGGGAGCGATTTCAAAGGCTTGATCATAGATCTGCTCCAACGGTCGAATCACCGTCGCCACCAGGTCGGTGCAGCTGCCGACCGGTTCAGCCAAAACAATGTCAGGACGTTCGCCATCACTGAGCGATTCGACAGTGCCCGTCAACGCGTCGAAATTGCAGCAGAAGCAAGAGCCAGCGACTTCGCCAACATTAAAGCCTTGGGATCTCAACAACAGCGTATCGACTAAATCCGCCGCTTGATCGTTCGTCACAATCGCCACGTTCTTACCTTGGGAGCGGAAGTGCGATGCCAATCGAGCGATCGTGGTTGTCTTACCCGCTCCGAGAAAGCCACCGATCATGATGAAACGCGGTGCTGAAGCCATGGGTGTTGTGCCTTATGTTGTGAAACTGCAAGAACTCAAACATTCTTACAAGTGTTTGAAGGATATTCAAGGGCTCCGCCCCTCTGATTTCTACTCGTACTCGTGGTCTTTCTCGTGGTCTTTCTCGTGGTCGGCTATTCGAGCACCAGTAAGGTCCTCTGATCCGGTCTGAACGCTAATGCCACACTACCCGCCGATCACCACCATCCTAACTTGCTGGGTGGAGCGATCACTGATTAGCTAACTGCGGAATTAATCTCGCAAATCGATCTTACAACAACCGAAATCGAGGGTTTTAGCAACGGAACGGTTCTTCAGAAACTCTTTATTGAGGGCATAGTAGATGAACTTACCATCGCGCTGCGTGGTGACGATATCCGCATGAAATAGGACTCGAAGATGGTGGGAAACATTCGCCACTTCCAGTTCAAGTAAAAGCGCCAGATCCGAAACACTCATCGGCCCAGATTGCAGAGCTCGCACAACCTGCAAGCGGATCGAATCGCCCAAGGCTTTGAGGTAGGTTGCGCACAACGCAGTTTCTGAAGAAGATTCTTCATCCGCAGACATAATGGAGCTCTAAAGTGGCGAAGTGAATTGAAACAGTCCGAGTCAACCGCTGCATCTTAACTTGATTTTGGGTTTAGCCTCAATCGTAGCTTGGGACCATTGTCCCGAGCGTACTTTGGATTCAACTCAAGACTGGAAGGACGGGCCAAATGTTCCCATCCTACGCTACAGGAAAGTTAAATTGTGTTGAAGTGCTGCGGTAACCGCTTACTTCACGGGAGCGAATTCGGTTGGCAATACAATGTTCTTGGCCGCAGCCTCAGCCCGGGTCGTCAACGAGATCATCTGCTTGCCGGGGTTTTCCGGATCATCGCGCACCACCCAGATTAATCGCTGATCTTCCTCGTGCGTATCCTTCACAGTTGTAACGGGGTTTCCACGTTTTGCAATTGCGGTCAACGCATCGCGCATCGGTAGATCGACATGCTTGAAATCTCGAAGTTGCTGATTGCGAGTAATCCCAGCTCGCTCAAAGGCGCCACCATCCAGAGCAAATCGCAATTGTGGTGTGCCGGCAGGAAGATTCGCATTGGCTTCATCTCCGACTAGGCGTAAGGCGGTTTCGATCGGTTCTTGATCAAAGCTGAGCTTTATCGTGCGCGCCAAGTATTCTTCAATCGACAGCGGTTTAGCCGTGGGCGCGGCGGCAACGGTTTCTGCGGGCGCATCGCTGGCTAAGGTAGCGCCATCTTGCGAAGCGATCCAGGTGGACAACAAGATATTCGCCGCAGCTTCACTGGGCAGATAAGCGTTAGCAATTGCGGCACCTCCCTCCACTCCGAAACGAGATTGTTCGGCAAGTGTTCGCAGCATTTGAGGATAACGTATCGCCAGCGGGCGCCAGTACGGATGAGGTTGTTCCGATACAAACCACTCTTCCACTGCCGTCGATGCGCTCGAAATTTGTCGCCGCATCAATTCACTCAGTCGCGGTGCCTCGCGCTCGCTCAGTCCAATCAGTTGCAGTTCGACGTACCAAGCGGGTTCGAGTCGGGTTTGAATCAATACAGCCCGCGAGTCAACTTCGAGCAACTCGCGCAAGCGACTGGCGAGTCGCTTAGGCATATTCGCAAGAATCGACTTTCCTTCACTGAATAAAAACGATGAAGTTAACAAGACACTCAGATCCGCATCAGCATCGGAGACTTGCCAAAGCTTTCCAAGCTGCGATACGAGTGGTCCGGGTGCACCTTGCAGCTCAGCGGACTCTTTCATCAACGCCGTTGGCCCGAACGAAAACTCACTGACCGATTGCGCATCGGATAGCGGTTGCTGGGCTACATAGTAACTATCGCCCGCAGCATTACTTAACAGCGTGACCGTATCTGCTTTTTCGTTAGCCACCGAACCCCAACCAGCCTTTAGGTCCGAGAGGGGTTGAGGCTTAACCAGTTGGACACGCATGCAGGTCATCGGCAATTCGTTCTCTGCGTAGACTGCAATGGTAAGCCTATCGATGGAATCGAAAGCTACCCCGGATCGCTTGCTGACGTAGTCAAGGTAGCCAGCGAGATCTTCGTTGTAAGCAGCTAACAGGGACTTGTTCGTCGGGCTGGTCAACCATTGATTGGGGCGAAGCGTAATGAATATCTGTCCCCCTGGAGGCAACAGGTCGAGGGCTATCGGTTTGGGTGCTGTGGGTGGCGCCCAAAGCAGGTCCTTTCCAGTTGGGACAATACGATATAGCTCCAATCGCGGATCCTGCGGTACCTCTGGGACCGAGGCTGTTGCCTTGCCATCTCCTTGGGCGCTAACGTTGCTGGTCCCCGCGTTGGCAACTTCAACTGGTTTCGGATTAGTTTTTCGCCCACTGGGCTTCATAACACCGCTGGCAATCAAGATGCCGAGCAGGACACATACGCCTGCGAGGCCGCCGAGCACGGGCAACGCCCATTTATTCGCTGGCTTACGTTTGACCTTCTTGCGAACTCCGGGCTTAGCAACTCCCGGTTTGACCAGCCCTGGCTGACTGACACTCGGTTTAGCAACTCCCGGTTTGTTAACGTTCGGGTTGGTTGGGTTGTTAATGGCTGGGTTGTTAGTGGCTGGGGTGTTAGTGGCTGGGGTGCTGTCAATCTTGGCTGCAACAGTGGCAGGCGGAGTTTCGTTCGACTTAGCAGCGATCTCCTCGGTCGCTTGTTGAACCATTACTTGAGGGATAGCCGCTACAGTTGCCTGGACTTCAGCAGCTTGCTTTGGAGCCGCGGGTATGTCAGGCACAGCTGATCGAGCCGTGTTCACCAAAGTTGCTGCAGTGGGTAGTGGACTGGTATTGGGCGGTGCTGTCGGGTTGATTGTAGGTGCTGGCTTCGATGCCGCAGTAACTTTGTTCGCAGGTGCTGCTGGGGTCGGTTGACTTGTCGGCTGAGGTACAGTTTTGGCCAACTGCGGCGCAGGAGTCACAATATGCGGCTCTAACTTGGGTGCAACTGCTTGTTGGGGCTCCGTAGCTGGAACCGGTTTTGCTGGCGCTGATTGCACTGGCGCCGCTTGCACTGGCGTCGCTTGCACTGGCGCCGCTACCGGCTGGGTCTGCCCGCGACGTTTGAGCACTGGTCCTTTGGCGACGGCAACGGAGGCAGCATCCAGAGCTTGGCAGAGTTGTTCAGCGGTTTCGAATCTGGCAGGTAGATTCTTGGCTAAGCAGTGCTGCAAGCAACGCACAAAAGGTGCTGGTAGAGCGCAATCTCTAGGAAGTGCTATGGCCGCTTCAGCTTGACGAGCGAGTTGTTTATCGAACGTTGAGCCCTCGACGAGAGGTTTGCCGGTGACTAACCACCACCATAGACAACCCAGGCTATAAATGTCACTGTTGGGAGTTGGTAATTGCCCGGGCGCCAGGAATTCCGGCGCCATGAACTGAGTGGGCGATAGGCCGTTCAAATCGTTTCGAATCGCGCCGACTGCCTTGGGGTCCAACGAAGCGGTGTGCGAACAGATAGGATCTCGGGCCAGCGTGACCAACATCCCTTTGCCATCCTGGACATGCCAGTAAACACGGTCTGGCAGAACGCGACCATGAGCCAAGCCTACGGCGTGTAGTGGCTTGAGCGCTTCGGCAACGCGCCGCACAATTTCGGCTGATTTCGAACTTAAATTGGGTTCTTGCTGACAGGCTATCGATAGTGGAACACCATAAATTGGCTGAACCTGCAGTTGCAGTTGCTTATCGATCAGCTCAGGAATCTGCACGCCTTGCAGATGTGCCCCTTTGATTTGTGCCATCCGTAGACCGCGAGGCAAGGAAGGCGCGGCAGATTGAAGTTCGGCAAGCTGCTCGCTGCTTAACCAGCGCACCCAAGTTGCAGGTTCATTTGGGGCTTTTGTGGCTTCAAACCATCCCTCCCACAAGGGAACATTCACGGGACGCAGCAAAGTCCAAGCCCCTTTTTTGAACTCGCCTTGGCGTTTACCGGCAAGCAGATCGGCTTGATAATCGGTTAGCCGTCCAAGTCGCACGAGCTGTTCCAAAATCTTGGTCGCATCGGCTGCATCGGCAGGCTGTAACCCCTGTAGGGCTTCTGCCGCCCAACTTCGGCAAATCATTGGCGCCGCGAGCCCTGCTGCGGAGATTCTTTGCCAAAGTTCGACACTCGAAAGGCTCATAAAAGCTATATTTTCTAATGGGCAGCTACGGAACGGTCACGGTGCGTTACTCGGGCTCGCGGGGCAAAACGCAACATCTTGCGATCGTGGTTTGCACGCCTTATCGAGCCCTGACTCTTGCATATACTACACTTTAACCAAAGTGAATTTCATGTGGGCTTCGACCACGTCTCCGCAAGCCGATTTTTTGTCGGCTTCGGTCCATTTAGGCTCATTAACTTCAGAGGCAAAAACCAGTGAAAGCCAGCGAAGCGACCGAACATTACTTCTCCAAAGCCGCCGATCAGGTTGGTCTCCCGAACTGGTTGCGGAAATTGTTGAGTACACCTAAACGCGAAGTTACCGTCCAGGTACCGTGCGAAATGGATGACGGCCGCATCGAGACCTTCATCGGCTACCGGGTCCAGCATGACAACTCCCGAGGCCCTATGAAGGGAGGACTCCGATACCACCCCGATGTTGACCTCGATGAAGTTCGCTCGCTTGCAAGTTTGATGACATGGAAGACCGCCGTCGTTAACTTACCCTACGGCGGCGCAAAAGGTGGGGTCTGCATCGATCCCAAGAGCCTCTCACGCAAGGAGCTCGAACGACTGACAAGATCATTCGTCGATGGCATTCATGACGTTATCGGGCCGGATACCGATATCCCAGCGCCGGACATGGGCACAACTCACGAAGTGATGTCATGGATTCGCAATCAATGGGAGAAATATCATGGCTTTAACCCCGCCGTTATCACCGGCAAGCCGGTAGAAGAGTACGGCGCCAAGGGCCGCGAAGAAGCAACAGGTCGTGGCGTTGGGATTCTAGCTTCGAAGCTGATCCGGCGACTGGGACGCAAACCTGAAAATGTTCGCACAGCCGTTCAAGGCTTTGGGAATGTTGGTTCGCATGCCGTCAAGTTCTTGCATGAGTCCGCTTTTCCAGTCGTAGCGGTCAGCGATGTGTCCGGGTGTTACTACAATCCCAAGGGGCTGGATGTTCCCGATCTGCTCCGGCATACGTTGAAAAATTCTGGCTCTTTGAAAGGCTACGAAAACGCCGAGCTACTCTCCGCTGACGAACTCCTAACGCTAGATGTCGATATGTTGATTCCCGCCGCGCTCGGTGGTGTCATTCACGAAGGGAATGTCGACAAGATAAAGGCTTCAATCATTCTCGAAGGAGCCAATGGTCCAACACTCCCATCGGCTGACGATCGCTTGCTCGAAAAAGGAGTCTGCGTGCTACCCGATATTCTGGCCAATGCTGGTGGCGTAACGGTCAGCTATTTTGAGTGGGTCCAGAATCGTCAGCACTACAGTTGGAGTCTTGATCGCGTGCGTCAGGAACTCGACCGAACGCTTAGCGAAGCCTTTGAAAGTGTTTGGCAAACCTCCGTGCAGAACAAAGTCAGCCTGCGGACAGCCGCTTTTATGTTGGCTATCCAGCGCGTCCAAAGGGCAACCGAACTGGCTGGTTTCCGATCGTAGCCGATGATTTTGGGGTTGAGTGTCGCACAATTGTCTCAATTGTTGCACCTCCGATTGGGACAATCGTGCAACAATTAAGCATGAACCCCAAAGTTAAATTGTGTCGAAGCACTAAGTTCAAATTCGATAGCGCTACTCACTGAATCAGCCCATGCACGCTACTTCCAATTCGGATTCGTCCACGCCACCTTACCGTGAGGTTAAGTTCGAATACACCCCGCAACTTCCCGAAATCCTGACGCATCTCCGAGCGTCAATTTTGGTGACAACTTATCAAGCGGGCAAACTGTTGGTTTTGGGAGCGAAGGACGGAAAACTTCAAATCTCTTTTCTTGATTACGACCAACCTATGGGATTGGCCGTAAGCCGCGAATGCATCGCCATTGGAACTCGCAAACAGATGCATTTTCTTGTCCCAGCCCACCAAACCCAGGCTGGGCAAAATCAACACGATGGCTGCTTTGTGCCTCGCAGCAGCTTTTACACCGGCAGTATCCATGGACACGATCTTGGATGGGGACAAGATGGACTGTGGATTGTCAACACACTTTTCTCCTCGCTAGCTACACTGCACGAAGACTTCAGCTTTGTACCTCAGTGGCGGCCGCCGTTCATCTCGCAATTGATCGATCAAGATCGCTGTCACTTAAATGGCATGGCCATGGAGAATGGCCTGCCCAAGTTCGTGACCGCGATGAGTCAAACAGATACCGCCGCTGGATGGCGTCCCAACAAAGCGACCTCAGGCGTAGTTATGGAAGTCCCCAGCGGTCGAGTTGTCTGCAGCCAATTGTCGATGCCGCATTCCCCACGATTGTACGCAAACAAGTTATGGGTCTTGAATTCTGGTTACGGTTCGTTGGGGTATGTTAATCCGGCCGATGGCGCGTACGTGCCTGTTGAATCCATGCCTGGCTACACGCGCGGGCTCTCGTTCTGCGGGCAATTCGCTTTTGTTGGCCTCTCAAAAATTCGTGAAACGGCCGTCTTTGGTGGAGTGCCCATCGCCGAACGTCGAGACGAATTGCGATGTGGTGTGGGTGTTGTTGATCTGATGTCCGGCAAGACTGTGGCCGTGTTCCAGTTCTTGTCGGGCGTGACTGAGATCTTCGCAGTTGAGGCGCTATCGGGCTTTACTAACCCACTGATCGCTGGTGCATCCGTTGATATGCAGGAACGCGAAGTCTGGCTGGTACCCGCTGAAGATGCGCCGAGACCACCTGTCGAGTCACGATTTCCGATCTATACCACCAAGCGAGGTTCCAACACCGGCGAACAGATTCCAACCGAGCGCAGTCTTGCAGATAGGATCGCGCTCAGCCAGCAGTTTCAGACGAACGGCCAACTGAACGAGGCCGTAGCGACTCTGGAACAAGCTATTGGGCTATCTCGACAACCTGCTCCGTTGTTGGTCGACCTGGGCAATCTGCGGCAGGAACAG